>CAVINP010000006.1:27288-45284 GCA_963643985.1 bacterium | reverse complement strand
GCGGCACCCTGGATGTAAATCGAGATTTTTGCTATAGCAGTCGCTCCTCGGCGAATACGCACCGGAGGTTCTGCTATGCAGAGCCTCCGGCAGCGCTGCCCCATGCGCAAGCTTCGGGGCAGGCTGGTCGCGCCTGCGCGAAGGCGCAGTGGCGCGACTGCTTCAGCCGAGTTGCGACCAGCCCGCGCAGCAATTCGGAGAATTGCCGCGGCGCTGCCCGCCGCTGCGCGAAGGCGCAGTGCGGCGGGTGCGTACGAAGCAGATGACGTGAAAGGCACGCTCAGATTCGCCGCCGAATTAATCAGGGGATCCTTAACCTGCAAATATACGTTTTTTGATTTCCTGCCCCGTCGGCGTGGCCGCGAGACCGCCCAGAGCCGTCTCGCGCAGCGCACATGGCAGGCTCTCGCCGACCTCACGCATGGCGGATATGACCTCGTCCACGGGAATCACGCTGCGAATGCCGGCAAGCGCCATGTCTGCTGCGGCAACGGCAATCATCACGCCACCCGCATTGCGCTTGATGCACGGCACCTCCACCAGCCCCGCCACGGGATCGCAGACCAGCCCCAGCAGATTCTTCAATGCAATGGCGAGTGCATGTTCCGCCATGACCGCATCACCGCCCGCCAGCTGCACCAGAGCGGCCGCCGCCATGGCTGCTGCGCTGCCGCATTCCGCCTGGCAGCCGCCGGCCGCACCGCTGATGCTCGCCTGATTGGCGATTACCATACCGATGCCGCCCGCTGCGATCAGTGCCATGCAGGCCTCTCTTCGGCTGACATTTTTCTTTTCCATCATCGTTATGACTGCGCCCGGCAGTATGCCGCAGCTGCCTGCCGTGGGGCTGGCCACGATGCGCCCCATGGCCGCATTGTATTCGGCGATAGCCAGCGCAATCTGCATGGCACGTGCGCAGAAATCTCCGCTGAGTGCCTCTTGTGCATGGTCCCGCAGCCGTGCCCCGTCGCCGCCTGTCAGCCCGCTGTTGGATCGCAGCTTCGCATCAAGGCCCTGCTGCGCGGCATGCTCCATGACCGTCAGATTTTGATCCATCTGTTCAAGGATATCTTCCCGATCGCGCTGCATCTGTTGTGCCTGATCCGACAGCACAATTTCTCCGATGGATACATTTTTCTCCTGCGCCGGTGTTGTAATTTCCGCAACGGACAAATAGTTAAGCATCGTGCTCTCCTCCTCACTCATTGGCATGCAGATACACCACATGGCTCACATTCGGCAGTGCACGCAGTTTCTGCAGCAGTTTACGCTCTACATTGCCGTCAAGCTCTATGGTCATCACGGCCTGATTACCGCGAACGGGCCTTGAAAGTTTGAAATTGCCGATGTTGATACCGCCTTCCGCCAACAGCTGCGTAACGCTTGCGATCACGCCGCAGGTATCCCGATGCGGTATGATCAGCGTATTGTATTGCCCCGTAAATGCACTTTCCATGCCGTTGAGGCGCGTAATGAGCACATTGCCGCCGCCCACGGATGCGCCTTCAACCTCGACGCTCGTGCCGTCCGCCGCCCAAAGGCGCACCACCGCCGTATTCGGATGCCGTTTGGGCAGACTGACGCAGCGAAACGTCATTTCAACGCCCCGCTGCTTCGCAATATCAAGGCTGTGCGGCAGGCGTTCGTCGTCCGGCTTCATGCCCAGAATTCCCGCAGCCAGGGCACGGTCCGTGCCGTGTCCGCGATAGGTCTCGGCAAAGCTGCCCGTCAGAAGTATCTCGGCACGCTTGGGTTCCCGCGCCAGTATCTTGCGTGCGATGTAGCCGATGCGGGCCGCACCCGCCGTGTGGCTGCTGCTGGGGCCGATCATCACCGGCCCGATGATATCAAAAACATTCATAGGATCACCCGTTTCGGATCCGGTCGGTTCTGAGTTTCGGATCAAGTTCCTGCCGCAGTGCAAGGAGCCGCTGCCCCATCTCCCGCCTGAGGAAACGCTCCGCCGCGCCGTTACGCGTAAGTTCGCTGAAGAATATCAGCTTGACGTGCTTATTTGAAAACGCCGCGTCGGCAAAGTCCAACCCGCGCGACACCTGCTGTATGACTGCGCCCCGCATGTCATCCGCAATGCGCTTCTGTTCGGAAGCAAAGTTTGAAAGCGCCTCATCTGCGTCGTCTCCCCCGCCCGCAGTGGCCACGGCCCGGCGGATCAGCTGAAACAATCTCTGTTCCGCGGCCTCCTCGCGGGGCAGAATTGCGCCGACTTCGCGCCTTACCTCGAGTGCGTGTTCCATGCGCGAGAGGTGCGCCCTGCACACGTCAAGCCTTGCCGCACCGTGATCCAAAGCGACACCGTCGACATAACTTCTGAGTCGCTGCGCCGTATCCCGCTTTTCTTCACTGGCCTCGATACGCGTGCGCATGGCATCCGCCAGCAGCATGGCCGCATAGAGCATCTCGTCAAACGCAGCCTGCGAGACGGCCTGCACCACGTCAGCGTCTGTGCCCCTGTCCGGTATGTGCTCCGGTTGCAACCGGCCGGCAACGCTTCGGCCCAGCGATTCATAGAGTGCAAAACTCTCGGCAATTTCCGGGCACTGCAGATATTGCGCGTAGAGCTCGCGGCCGGGTGCTTCGCCCAGTCGCTCCGATGCCTCCATCATGGCCGAGAGATCCGTCCAGCTGCGCGGTGTGACCGCATTGTCGCCGTCCGTCCGGTACAGATCCTGCGGACGCAGCCTCAAATAGCCTCGAATCGAAGCGCAGACGCGGTTCTCGGCGGCAAAGTCCATCCATGTCTCCACATCCGCCTCGACTTCGATCACGCGCAGGCGATCCAGCGTCACCGGATCGAAGGCATGCGCCGAGCGGTTGTACTTCTCCGGATTGCCTGCGCAGACGATCATCCAGCCCTCGGGCACGCTGAACTCACCGAAACGCTTGTGCTGCAGCAGTTCCAGCAGCGCGGGCGTCAGCGTCTCCGAGACGCAGTTGATCTCGTCCAGAAACAGTATGCCCTGCTTCTGACCGGCTTCCACGCGCCGATACACGCCCAGAAGGATCTCCGACATCGTGTATTCCGTCACGGCGACCTCCCGGCCGGCGAAGCTGCAGTGCACGATCTGCGGCAGACCCAGCGCACTCTGACGCGTGTGGTGCGTCATGGTATAGCTTGCAAGGCCGATGCCCAGGTGTGCCGCCACCTGCGTTACGATTGCCGTCTTGCCCACGCCGGGCGGGCCAATCAGGTATACGGGGCGCTGCGCCTGCGCGGGAATCAGGGGCAGCCCGTTATCGTCCTTCAGGGCATAGGCACGCACCGCCGTTTCGATCTGCCTTGCGGCCTCGGCTATATTCATACAATCACCTTTAACCTTTAATATTCGTCCGGATCGCCGTGGCGCGGCAGCGGCATGTCGATTACGAGCCGCCGCACCCAAACAGGCGTATCGATCGCATCAAAGCGATGCTTCAAAAAGACAAACGTCACCTCGTAATCGGGTGCTTTGTCCGGATAAATGCCGCGCCCGTCCGAGAAATAGAGCACGCCCTTCAGCCCGCGAAGCTTGCCTTCGGCACGAAGAGCGTTGATGTGGTCGATCGCGGGTCTGAAATCCGTTCCGCCGCCGCCGATTACCTCGAGGGTATCGATATATTTTTCGAAGGCACGCATGTCGCAGATCAGGTCGTCGCGCTGCACCTGCGCATCGCACTGTATGATGCGCAGATTGAAATGCCTGAAAAACAGCCTCGTCTGCGCAAGGAGACTGCGCACCAGTTCCAGAAAACGCTGTGTCAAGCCGCGGGCGCAGGAACCGGAGGTGTCGATCACGATCACCAGCGCATCGATGCGCCGTTCCTCACGGTATTCCGACGGCTCAATCAGAGGGATATTGCCGTAGTGCTCGAGGCCGTAGACATACCACGCATTCTGAAAGGTATCCGGGTCATCGCGTGCATTTTCCCGCAGCACCGAATACCGTCCCAGGTAGTCTGCCAGCGCCTGCGCGTCGGCATTTCCAAGGCGAAGCTTTTGATGCGTGCTGCCCGGTCGTATTCCGTAAGCGCTGCCGGAGCCGCCGCTGCGGCGCAGACGACGCGCCATATCGCCCCAAGCGTCACCGCCGCCCGCACGCGGCTGAATCGGTGATTTATCCTGCCAGAGCACGTGGCTGTCGGTGCAGACATAAGCTCTGACGGCATCGTGATTGTCCCGCATGAAGCTGTCATTTTCCATCTGCCGCAGGAGGTATTCGGGCGTCTGAGGCACATTGAACCGCCTGAGCAGTTCGCGCAGCGGCCAGCTCTTTTTGTCCATGATTTCCGGTGCAAGCTCCGCTTGCAGCAGCACAGCCTGAACATCGCAGGCCAGAGACAGGCGCGTCTGCGAGGCGTTCTTCAGCCACACGTGCCCCAGCAGGCAGTGCGCGAGTGCATGCAGGAGTGCGCGGTCGAGCAGTTGGGGCGATTCGGCAAAAGTCCTTTGCGTCCAGTCGGCATTGAGCCAAAGCCTTTCGCCGTCCGTGGCAAAACCCGTAATCCGGGCATCCGTGCTCAGCGCAGGCTTGAGGCGCTCCAGTGCGGTCGCCAGGTAGGGATGATCCCAACAGATGCGGTCGCGCGACAGTTCCGCCAGTTCTATGGCATCATGCTCCGTCATGGACGCACCTCCCCCGCCATCCGATTGACTCCATTATATCGTAGCGACAAAAGTCTGTCAAACCATTAAATCGCCTTTATCCGATGCTCTTTTTAAGCTCCCCGATGGCGATGCGCAGTTGAGTATCCGTCTGTGGATTGGGCAATTCGGCATTGATGATATCCCCCTCGGCCGCCTCCACCACTACATCCGGTATCACGCCCTCTCCGTGAATGCTACGACCCGACGGCATGTAGTAGCAGGCCGAGGTATACTGCATCCCCGCGCCGTCACTGCCGAAGCGAACCATCGTCTGTACGATGCCTTTGCCGTAGGTGGTTACGCCCACGATGGTGGCGCGTTCGTAATCCTGCAGTGCGGCGGCGAGTATCTCCGATGCACTGGCTGACATATCGTTTACCAGCACGACCATGGGCAGATCGCAATAATCCGCATCCGAATAAAACTCCTCGCGCTCGCCGTCTCGCGACTGCGTATAGACAATCAAACCTTCGGGCAACAATTCGTCCGCGATCTCCACCACGTCATCAAGCAGACCACCCGGATTGTCGCGCAGGTCAATGATCAGCCCCTGTGCGCCCTCGTTCTGCAATTCCTCGAGCGCTGCCTCAAAGGCCGTGACATCGTCGCCTGAGAATTGATAGATGGCGATATAGCCGATGCGCCCGTCCAACATCAAACTTTCGACATTTGACACGCTGACGTCCGAACAGGTGAGTATCACCTCAAACTGCTCCACACCGCGCTTGATGCCTAGGCAAATTGCCTTTCCTGTCTCACGTCGAATGCGATTGACACCCTCTGTAAAGCTCTGCTCGTCCTGTGCATTCACGGCTTCGCCGTCCACGCTGATGATGCAATCCCCCACCGACAATTTGCCTTCCTGCGCGGGACTGCCATCGTATACACGCACGATTTCAATCTCGCCGTCTTCATTTTGCTGTACGAGCACGCCGATGCCGACGAAACTGCCTTCCTCCGCCTCGTCATGGGCTGTCATTTCTTCAGGTGTGTAGTAGAAAGTATACCTGTCGCCCAAAGAAGCCATCATGCCATCGATTGCTCCCTTGATAAGCACATCGTCATTCACGTCCCGGTAGTAGTCGCTCTCGAGGGTTTGGCGAATTTCTTCCAGACGCGCATAGCGGTCAATGATAGTATAGTCGGAATCGTTCACCACATGAAGGCCGGTCACGCCGCTGAACAGCAACACCGCCAGCGCCGCACAAACGATCAATGCCACACGGCAGGCTCTATTATTATCTTTCATTTGCGTCCTCCAAGTAAACGGAAAATGCGGCGGCACAGATAAGGCCGTCGCATTTGGGGAATGATAGTATAGTAGGTTTTACATGCGGTTCTTGTGCGGCATGGTGTTCTTGCCCAGCAGCATCATCATCTTGAACGTGACCGCATCGTCAAAGTTGCGCAGGTCCAGACCGATGGCACGCTGCACCTTCTCCAGACGATAGACCAGCGTGTTGCGGTGGATGTAGAGCTTTCTGGCCGTCTCGGACAGATTGAGGCTGTTGTCAAAGAAGCTCTCGATGGTGTGCACCATCTCATCATTGAACAGGCGTGCCGTCTTGCGGTTGAAGATCATGGCGTTGTAATTGCCGCACATATCCTGAGGAACGTCGTTGAGAAAGCGTTCCAGAAGCAGGTTGCGGTAGACGAACACAGTACGGTTGCTGTGATAGACGCGGCCGACGTTGATCGCGCTACGGGCTTCCTCGTAGGCCTCGGGGATGCTGAGCATATCGTCGCGCGGATCGGAAATGCCCACATACACGGACGTGGCATACTCGGTAAGGAAGCTCATTTCAATCGCCTTGGCATATTCCTCAAGCTCGGTAAAGTTGACCTCTTCATCGACACCCTTGAGCATCGCCAGGGAGTGACGGCCGACCTCGGCCAGCAGATCATTTTCATCCTGCAGGCTGTCGGTCAGGATCTTGGCGGCAGCCTCAGCCTCGATATCCACAAAGTAGAAATAGAGCACGCAGCGCTTTTTCTCAAGCGGAATGTTGTGTTCAGCCGCCAGCGTTTCGAACTCGGAGGATTCGATCTCGCCGCGCAGCATCAGGCGCAGCGACTGTTCACGGCTGGTATGGCTCATGTCCTCACGCAGCACCATATTGATCAGTTCCGCGCAGAGCACGGAGCATTTCTTGATCTCTTCCGTATCACCGTGCAGGCAGATGTAGACCGGCTGGTCCTCACAGGTGCCGATCAGCGTCACACCGCCGTAAATGAGCGGCATGGTGGGATTCTTGCGAACGGCCTCGGGAAGATTGAACACGCGCTGATCGCCTTCGGGCAGAATAACGTTGCCGTTGGCATCCAGCAGCAGTGCGTTCAGGTCAATCATATCCAAAATACGAGCCACTTTGGAAGTGATTCTATGATCCAGATACATATTTATTCACATACCTTTCTGTGAAAAATCTGATATTACACCTGAATTATATTCACTTTTGTGCAAAGCGTCAAGCAAGTGGAGGTTTATAAAATTAATCATGTGTAAATACACAGTTATTGTTTGCAGCAACAATACAAAAAACCGCTTCGAAATCGAAGCGGTTTGAATGAAGTGAGTGAATCCTTACTTCAAGGCGTTCTTGGCGGTCTCGGCCAGTGCCGCGAATGCAGCGGAATCGGAGACGGCCAGTTCGGCCAGCATCTTGCGGTTGATGTCAACACCGGCAACCTTCAGGCCGTTGATCATCTTGGAATAGGACAGGCCGTTGATGCGGGCTGCGGCATTGATGCGGGCGATCCACAGGCTGCGGAAGTCGCGCTTCTTCAGCTTGCGGCCGATGTATGCATATCTCAGAGAACGGCGAACCTGTTCGCTGGCTGCACGATACTGCTTGCTCTTTGCGCCAAAGTAACCCTTGGCGAGCTTCATAACCTTACGCTTTTTCTTCTGTGCGTTTACTGCACGCTTTACTCTTGCCATTCTTGATTCGCCTCCTTACTTGTACGGAATGAGTTTCTTCATGGTCTTGCCTTCGGTGGTGGTCAGATACTCGGCCTTGCGAAGGTTGCGGGTGCGCTTGGTGGGCTTCTTGGTCAGGATATGACGCTTGAAGGCCTGGGCATGCTTTACTTTGCCGGACTTGGTCAAATCAAAGCGCTTTGCTGCGCCCTTGTGTGTTTTCTGCTTGGGCATTGGGGTTTCCTCCTCTCATCAATGGCTATGCGCTAATTCGCATCCTTGGGGCTAATGAACATCGACATGTTGCGGCCCTCGATGATGGGCTGTTTGTCGACCGTTCCATACTCCTTGACCCGTTCCGCAAAATCGCGCATCACTTCACGTCCGATTTCGGAATGGGTGATCTGGCGGCCGCGGAAGCGAATCGTTACCTTCACCTTGTTGCCATCCTGAAGGAACTTGACGGCGTTCTTCACGCGCACATCAATGTCATGATCTTCGATGGTAGCGGAAAGGCGCACCTCTTTAACTTCAATGACCTTCTGATTCTTGCGGATTTCGCGCTCGCGCTTGGATTGTTCGAAGCGATACTTGCCATAATCCATCAGCTTGCACACGGGCGGTTTGGCCTGGGGCGCGATTTTAACGAGATCCAGCTGGTGTTCATCTGCCAGATTCAGGGCCTGTCGGATGGGCATAACGCCGAGCTGTTCGCCGTTCTGATCCACGACGCGCACTTCACGGTCACGGATCTCCTCGTTAATCATGAGATCGTTAATACGGATGCACCTCCTATTAAAAGTTCGGGTATAATAAAAGAGCAGCGCAAAGCGCCACTCTTGAAAGATCCTCTGTCTGGGATGATCGAACCGCTGCAATATGCTCGCAGGGTGAGAAGTGGTCGCTTCTGCTTACCGGAATATTATAGCACGCTCCCCCCTGCGTGGCAAGCCCTCTGCATGTAAATTTTTGAGGCGCTTCGGATCCCTGTTGATTCTTAACATTTGACCGTTGAAGAAAAACGGTTTTCGTGATAAAGTTGAGACTAGATATTTGTGTCCCTGAGGAGGAATACGGTGGAGCTTTCCGATCGCATAGAGCGACTGCTGCCGGATGTTCAAAAGCCGGTAAGGTATATAGGCGGCGAATACGGCGCCGTAATGAAGAATGCCAACGAAGTGGACGTGCGCTTTGCGTTTCTGTTCCCGGATACCTACGAGGTGGGCATGTCGCATCTGGGCATGCGCATACTCTATCACATCATCAATCAGCGCCCGGACAGCTGGTGCGAGCGCGTCTTTACGCCCTGGGTGGACATGTCCGAGGCGATGCGCAAGAACGGTATTCCGCTCTTTACGCTTGAGAGCCGCACCCCCGTGCGCGAGTTTGACCTGCTGGGCATCACACTCCAGTATGAAATGAGTTTTACCAACATACTGGAATCGCTGGATCTGGCCGGCATACCGCTGCGCAGCGCGGACCGCGGCGAGGGCTATCCTTTCATTATATGCGGCGGTCCCTGCGCGTTCAATCCCGAGCCGCTTGCGCCGTTTGTGGACCTGTTGGCACTGGGTGACGGTGAAAACGAGACAAACGAAGTGATCGACCTCTACCGCGACTGGAAAAAGAGCGGTGCACCCCGCGAAGAGTTTTTGCGCCGTGCGGCCGGTATCGAGGGCATCTATGTCCCCTCGCTCTACGATGTCAGCTACAGCGAAGACGGCACGGTAGCCGCCGTTGTGCCCAAAGCCGGCAGCGGCGCACCCGCCGTGGTCAAAAAGGCCGTCGTGCGCGACCTGGATTGCGCCGTGTATCCGGATAAACTCATCGTGCCCTACGGCGAGATCGTCCACAACCGCATCATGCTGGAGATCTTCCGCGGCTGCACGCGCGGCTGCCGCTTCTGCCAGGCGGGCATGATCTACCGCCCCGTGCGCGAGAGAAGCATGCCCCGCCTGATGGAACTGGCGCGGTCGCTGGTCGAGAACACCGGCTATGACGAAATTTCCCTGATGAGCCTCTCCAGCGGCGATTATTCCTGCCTGCCCGCACTGGCCCACAGCATGGTCGAAGAATTTGCGAAGAAGCGTGTAAAGATCTCCCTGCCCTCGCAGAGAATCGATGCCGTGCTGACGGATACGCTCAAGGAGACGCAGAAAGTGCGCAAGACCGCGCTGACGCTGGCTCCCGAGGCCGGAACGCAGCGACTGCGCGATGTGATCAACAAGGGTGTCACCGAAGACGATCTGATTCGCGCCGTGACCGATGCCTTCTCCCAGGGCTGGTCGGCCGTGAAGCTCTACTTTATGATCGGCCTGCCCACCGAGACCGATGAGGACGTCATGGGCATTGCGGATCTGGCGCAGAAGGTCCGCGCCTGCTACTTTGCCATACCCAAGGAACAGCGCGGCCCCGGACTGCGCATCACGGTCAGCGCCTCCGTATTCGTGCCCAAAAACTTTACGCCCTTCCAGTGGAGTGCGCAGCTTGACAGTGAGACGGTGATCCGCCGTCAGAATATGCTCAAGGAGGCACTGCGCAAGATCAAGGGCGTGGATTTCAAATATCATGCGCCCGATCTGAGCTACATTGAGGCCGTCTTTGCCCGCGGTGACCGCCGTCTGGCGGACGCGCTGGAATACGGCTGGCGCAGCGGCTGCCGCTTTGACGGCTGGTCGGATCAGTTCAGATACGATCTGTGGCTGGAAGCATTCAAAGCATGCGGGCTCGATCCCGATTTCTACGCGCTGCGTGAGCGTGACGCGGATGAAACCCTGCCCTGGGATCATCTGGATGCAGGCGTGACAAAGGCCTTTTTGCGCAGCGAGTGGGAAAAGGCCAGGCGCGGCGAACGAACGCAGGATTGCCGCAAGGGCTGCGTCGGCTGCGGCATGAAGCGCTATGAGGGGGTGTGCAAATGAGAATGCTGGTCAGATTCGGCAAAAATGCCCGCCTGCGCTTCATTTCGCATCTGGACATCCAGCGCTTTTTGCACATGGCGCTCAACCGCACAGGACTTCCGATACTCTATTCCCAGGGCTTCAATCCGCATCCGCAGATGGCTTTCGGCTCTGCGCTGGCACTGGGACAGACGAGCGAATACGAAATCATAGACGTGCGTCTGGCAGCGCCGATGGGCCGTAAGAAGTGTGAGGAATGCATGCGGCGTGCATTGCCCGAGGATCTGCCGGTGCTGGAGGTCAAACTTGTCGATGATCGCTACCCCTCCGTGATGGCCGGCGTCATCGCCTCGGACTATCGCATTGTGCTCAGCGGTGACAACGCCCGGGCCGTGATCGAACGGATTCCTTCGTTTCTGGCTGAGGAAACCGTACTTGCAATGAAAAAGACGAAGTCCGGCGAAAAGGAGATCAACATCCGTCCCCTCGCGCTGCGGCTCGAAGCAAACGGAAACACGATCTTCGCGCGCCTGATGCTCACCGAAAAGGAGACGCTGAAGCCCGACCTGCTCATGCACTCGCTGGCAGACATGGCCGGTGTCGATCCGCCCGAGATGCGCGTGCATCGCGTCAGTCTGCTGAGCAAAAACGCAGCGGGTGATCTTGTACCGCTGATGGAGCTGTGAGCGTGAAAAAAGAAATTGTATTGGAGCGCGTGCTCAACCGGACGCGGCTGGCAGTGCTGGAAGACGGCCGCCTGTGCGAAATATACTGTCAGTACGGTGACAAGACCAAGCTGGCGGGCAATATCTACGCCGGGCGCGTGCAAAATATCCTGCCCGGTATGAACGCGGCCTTCGTGGACATCGGCCTGAACAGGAATGCCTTTCTTTCGGTCGGCGACATTGCACTGGACACGCGCGGCGAAAATCAGCTTCGGGCGCGCCTCGAGAACATGCGCATCGAAAAGATGCTGCACCCGGGGCAGATGATTGTCTGCCAGGTCGTCAAGGAGGCCGGCGGCACGAAGGGTCCGCGCATCAGCTGCAACCCGACCCTGCCCGGTCGGCTCTGCGTGCTGCTGCCCACGGTCGGCTATGCCGGTGTCAGCAAAAAGATCGAAGATGCGGCCGAACGTGATCGCCTGCACGGCATCGCTCAGGCACTGCTTGATGAATACGGCTGCGGCGCGATCATCCGTACTGCGGGCGAGGGCGCCGGTGAAGCCGCAATCCGCGCGGACTTTGAACGCCTGGCGGCCATGTGGCGGCACATCCGGACCGAAGCCGAGCACAGTGCCGTGCCGCGGCTGATACAGCCCGACGGCGATCTGGCGCTGACAGTCGTGCGCGAAATGCTGGATGAGAGCGTCGACTGCGTGCGCACCGAAGATGAGGAAATTTACAATGCGCTTCTGGAGCATGCCGGGGCGATGACTCCTGCGCTCGTGTCGCGCATACAGAAGTGCAGCTTTGAAACGCCGCTGTTTGACCTGCTGCGCATAGATCATCAGCTGGACATGGCGCTGGATCGCCATGTTCGTCTGCGCAGCGGCGGCACACTGGTGATCGACGAAACCGAGGCCATGACGGTCATCGATGTCAATACGGGCAAGTTTACCGGCAAGGCCTCGCTGCAGGAGACAATATTTCAGCTCAACTGCGAGGCTGCGGACGAAATCTGCCGCCAGCTGCGCCTGCGCGACATCGGCGGCATCATCATCATAGATTTTATCGACATGGAAGGCAGCGAACGCCGCGAAGCACTGCTGGAGCATCTGAACACAGCGCTCACGTCCGACAAAAACCGCACGCACGTGCACGGCATGACGAATCTGGGGCTGGTTGAAATGACACGCAAGAAAGTGCGCAAGCCCCTGTCGCGCCAGCTTCTGCACGACTGTCCCGTCTGCCGCGGCAACGGACGCATCATGACGAGCCGGACGCTGGCCTACCGTGCAGCCCGCGAGGTCGAACGGCGCAGGAGACGCGGCGATCATACACCCGCGCACGTATACTGTGATGCCGATACGGCGCAGATCATGCGGCAAATCGGTCTGTGTGAGGCCATGGACGTTACCATCGATGGCAGCGGCGCGGAAGGCCGCCTTGAAATCAGCTTTTAGGAGAGAAGCGCAATGCGAGAAACAAAAATCATCCCCCCGGAGGAAATGCAGGCGCAGCGCGAATACATGCGTCTGGTGCGCGAAATCGAACATAGGCCGCAGAGCTATCACATCGTTTCGATGGGCTGCCAGATGAACGCACGCGATTCGGAAACCATCGCCGGCATGCTGGAGGAGATGGGCATGCACCACGAGGCCGTGCGTGAAAGGGCGGATCTGATACTGTACAACACCTGCTGCGTGCGCGAAAATGCAGAGAACAAGGCGCTGGGCAATGTGATCTGGCTCAAGGAACTCAAGAAGGAAAAGCCGGACATGATGATCTGCGTCGGCGGCTGCATGACGCAGGAGCACGGCATGGCCGCGGAAATGAAGCGGAAATATCCCTTCATTGACCTGATCTACGGCACGCACAATCTCTACCGTCTGCCGGAATACGTGTACGATTACCTGACCACGCGCACACCGGTCGTATCGGTGATCGAGACGGACGGCGAGGTGGTCGAGGGGCTGCCGGAAAAGCGCGAGAGCGTGTTCTCAAGCTTTGTCAACATCATGTACGGCTGCAACAACTTCTGCTCCTACTGCATCGTGCCCTACGTGCGCGGCCGGGAACGTTCGCGCGAACCCGATGCCATACTGCGCGAAATAGAGGGGCTGCTGGAGCGTGGTGCACAGGAGATTACGCTGCTGGGACAAAACGTCAATTCCTATCGAGGCGGCGGCGCGGAATTTGCAAACCTGCTGCGGCGCATCGATGCGCTGGGCGTACCGCGCATACGCTTCATGACCTCGCATCCCAAGGATCTCTCCGACGAGCTGATCGCAGCCTACGGCGAACTCCCCCACCTGATGCCCGCGCTGCATCTGCCCGTTCAGGCCGGCAATGACGACATACTCCGTCAGATGAATCGCCGCTACACCCGCGAACATTATCTGGAGCTTGTCGAAAAGCTGCGGCGCGTGCGGCCGGACATCGGCCTGACGAGCGACATCATCGTAGGCTTCCCGGGTGAAACGCAGGCACAGTTCGAGGATACGATGTCTCTGGTGCGCGAAGTCAGATACGATGCGGCGTACACCTTTATCTACTCGCCACGGCGCGGCACGCGGGCGGCGGAGATGCCCGATCCGACATCGGCAGAGGAAAAATCCGAGCGCATACAGCGCCTGATCGATCTGCAGCAGTCCATCACGGCCGAAACGCTTCGGGCGCAGGTCGGCAAGCGCGAAACGGTGCTGGTGGAAGGCGTTTCCGCCCGCAACGAACAGGCCGTGGGCGGCCGGACGCCGCGCGGTCACATGGTCAACTTTGAGGGCTGCCGCGATCTGACCGGCAAATTTGTCGAGGTCGAAATCACCTCCGCGGGGCGCAACACGCTGCGCGGAACAATGATATAATCTGAAAGGAAGATAAACATGGATAAGGTATTTGAAAAGACCCGTGAACTGGGCGAAGCACTGCTCGAGAGCGACGCATACAAGCGCATGAAGGCGGCTGAGGACAAGGCGATGCAGAATGCCCATGCGGCCGAACTGATGTCGTCCTACCTTGAAAAGCGCGGCGAAATTCAGGAAATGATGGAGACGGAAAATCCCGATCCCGCAGCCCTGAAGCGCCTCTCGGACGAAATGGACGATCTCAACGAAAAGCTTCAGATGGTGGATGATATCGCGGAGCTGACGCAGGCCCGAAGCGAATTCAACGGTCTGATCGGTCAGATCAATCAGGTGCTGCAGTTTATCGTGACCGGCCGCATGGACGACGGCAGCGAGTGCAGCGGCAGCTGCGAAAGCTGCAAGGGATGCCACTGATCTTGATGAATTAAATCGGAGGAAAGAAGCGCATGCCGGTAACGCCGATGATGCAGCAATATCTCGATACGAAGGAAAAGTATCCGGACGTGATACTCTTCTATCGTCTCGGTGATTTCTATGAGATGTTCTTTGACGATGCAAAGCTTGTATCGCGCGAATTGGATCTGACGCTCACGGGGCGCGACTGCGGCCTGTCCGAGCGTGCGCCGATGTGCGGCGTGCCCTATCACGCGGTGGATGTCTACGTGCAGAAGCTGATCGCCAAGGGCTACAAGGTTGCCATCTGCGAACAGATGACCGACCCTGCGCTGGCCAAGGGTCTGGTCGAACGCCAGGTGACCCGCGTGATCACGCCGGGTACGGTCATCGAGAGCAACATGCTCGAAGAGAAGCGGGCCAACTACATCTGTGCGCTGGCCATCCGCAAAAATCAGGCCGGCTGTGCCTTCTGCGACATTTCAACGGGCGAATTCAATCTTTACCAGATTGCCGATGCACGCGACTGCATCGCGGACGAACTGGCACGCATCTCCCCCAGTGAACTGATTGCAAGCGACGTCGATGCGCTGCGGGAAATGGACAGTGAGCATGCCGCAGCGGCCTTTACGCCGGATGCAGCCGCATTTCAGTATGCTGCCGCGAGCAAGTGCATGGCCGCCCATTTCGCCTCAAGCATCGGGGAACTGGGCTTTGAGGATCAGAAGCTTGCCGTCTGCGCCGCGGGTGCACTTCTGGCCTACCTCAACGAAACGCAGAAGAATGCACTTGCGCACATACTGCACGCCACACGCTACGAGAGTGAGAAATACATGGCGCTGGACAAGGTTGCGCTGCGCAATCTGGAGCTGACCGAAGCCACACGCACGAAGGCGCGAAAAGGTTCTCTTCTGTGGATACTCGACAAGACCGAGACGGCCATGGGCAGCCGCATGCTCAGAGCCTGGATCGAACGTCCGCTGCAGCAGAAGGCGGAAATTGAGGCACGGCTGGATGCCGTTGAGCAGCTGATCGCCGAGCCGATGGCCGCAGCCGAGCTGGGCGAAACACTCTCGGGCGTTTACGATGTCGAGCGTCTGCTCAGCCGCATTGCCTACGAGGCCGTCAACGGTCGGGACGCGCTGGCGCTCAAGACTTCCCTGCAAGCCGTACCTGCACTCAAAAAATGCGGTGCAGTCTTTGATTCCCCGCTGCTCAGGAGCAATTTTGACCTGCTTGACGAAGTGCCGGAACTGGCGGACGTACTGGAGCGTGCCGTCAACCCCGAGGCACCGATCTCCGTGCGTGACGGCGGGCTGATCCGCGACGGCTACAATGCCGAACTGGACGAGCTGCGCGAGATCGCCGTAAACGGCAAATCCTACCTTGCGGCACTTGAGCAGAAGGAACGCGAGGCCACCGGCATCAAGACACTGCGAATCGGTTACAACCGCGTCTTCGGCTATTACATCGAAGTGTCGCGCTCGATGGCCGATCAGGTGCCGTATCGCTATACGCGCAAACAGACGCTGGCCAACGCCGAGCGCTACATCACGCAGGAACTCAAGGAACTGGAAAACAAGATACTGGGCGCTCAGGAGAGTGCGCTGCGTCTGGAATACAACCTCTTCTGCGACATACGAAAGCAGATGAAGGACATGCTGCCCAGGCTTCAGGTCACTGCCCAGTCCATGAAACTGCTCGATGCGCTGCTGTCGCTCTCGCGCGTGGCATCGCTGTATAATTATGCGCGGCCTTCGATCAACGATGAGGGACGCTACGAAATCGCAAACGGCAGACATCCTGTGGTAGAGGACGCCATCGGACGCGAAAAGTTCGTTCCCAACGACACCACGCTCGATGCCGAACACCGCGTCATGATCATCACAGGTCCCAACATGGCGGGCAAATCCACCTACATGCGTCAGGTGGCGCTGATTGTGCTGATGGCGCACATCGGCTCATTCGTGCCCGCCGACAGTGCGGACATTGCGCTCACGGACCGTATCTTTACGCGCATCGGTGCCTCGGACGACCTTTACGGCGGCCAGTCCACCTTCATGGTGGAGATGAGCGAGATGGCCACGATACTCAAGTTCGCCACGCCGAAATCGCTGCTGATACTGGACGAAGTCGGGCGCGGTACCTCCACATTTGACGGTCTGTCCATCGCATGGGCAGCCGTTGAGTACATTGCGGGGGATAAATGCGGCGCACGCTGCCTCTTTGCCACCCATTATCACGAGCTTTCCGAACTGGAGGGCCAGTTGCCCGGCGTGGTCAATTACCGCATCACGGCGCGTGAAATGGGCGAAGACGTGATCTTTTTGCGCAAGATCGTCCCGGGCGGCGCAGACCGGAGCTACGGTGTCGCGGTGGCCAAACTGGCCGGGCTGCCCAAGTCGGTCATCACGCGGGCGCGACAGATCATGGCGCGGCTGGAGGTCAACGATCAGGTGAACGGCTCCATCGGGCAGAGCATACTCGATAAGCGCAGCGTCACCAGGGAACGCCAGCTCGGCTTTGAAGAGATCGGGCCGATCACGCTGGTTGAGGAGATATCGAATCTTGACGTGGTCAGCATGACGCCCATCGAAGCGCTGAACAAGCTCTTTGAACTCAAGGAGAAGGCTCGGAGAATCTGAATAAATATATTGAGGTGAATGATCGCATGCCCATTCGCGTGCTGGATGCCGCGACGGTCGGACGCATCGCCGCCGGTGAGGTGGTGGAACGCCCCGCCTCCGTGGTGAAGGAACTGATTGAAAATGCGCTGGATGCCGGTGCCACATCCGTCACGGTGGAGATCCGCGGCGGCGGCATCGATTATCTGCGCGTCACTGACAACGGGTGCGGCATAGAGCCGGGTCAGGTGCGCCTGGCTTTTGAGAACCACGCCACCTCCAAACTGCAGCGTGCGGAACAGCTCGACGACATTCGCACGCTGGGCTTTCGCGGCGAGGCACTGCCCTCCATCGCGGCCGTGTCCAAGGTAGAGATGACGACGCGGGCCAAGGATCAGCCCTCGGGCATGCGCTATACGAGCGAGGGCGGTCAGAATATCCGACTGCAGGAGGCAGGCTGTCCGCAGGGTACGACCATCGTGATGCGCGACCTGTTCTTCAACGTGCCCGTGCGCCGCGCCTTTCTGAAGAAGCCGTCCTACGAGGGCGGTCTGGTCAGCGATGTGGCAGCAAGGATGCTGCTGGGCAATCCCGGCATCTCCATGCGCTTCATCAGCGGCGGCAGTACGCTCTATCACAGTTTCGGAGACGGCAAGCTTCGCCACGCGGTCTTTGCCGTATACGGGCGCGAGACAGCCGAAAAGATGGTTGAACTGGATGCAGCTGAGGGCGGCGTTCACATCAGCGGTCTGATCGGTGTGGGTGAACTGGCCAAGGCCACGCGGTCGCATCAGTTCTTCTTCATCAACGGACGCAGCGTACGCTGTCCCCTGCTTTCGCGTGCGCTGGAAATCGTCTGCCGCTCGCGCGTAACGATCGGCATGTATCCGATGTGCGTGCTGAATCTGACGCTGCCGCCCACGGCCGTGGATGTCAACGTGCACCCCAACAAGCTCGAGGTGCGCTTTCGTGACGAGGACATGATGCGCGC
>CAVINP010000006.1:0-27278 GCA_963643985.1 bacterium | reverse complement strand
GCCTTTGAGGGTGAGCGCGTGCTCGAGGTGGATAAGCTTGTGCAGGATGCGCCCGTCGTGGAGCACAAGAGCAGCGTGCGCGAAATCCCGCTGGCTCCCGAAACCCTGCCGCAACCCGCAAAGCCGCCCAAGCCGGAGCAGATGCATTTGGGCTTTGCACCGAATGGTTCGGCCATACTGCGAGAGGACGTGCTTGCCGATCTGGACAACCGTCCCCTGAAGGTGATGACCAGCACTGCTTCCCCCTTGCGCAAGACCTATGAAGCGCAGAAGGAAAAGTCCGCCCCGAGCGATGTCAAATCAGAAACGGAGGCAGAACCCAAGCCGTCTGTAAGTGAAAAAGCCAAGGCTGAACCGCCTGCGGCCGAAGTAAAGCCCGAGCCAATCGAGTTCAGGCTGATCGGTGTGGCCTTCAAGACCTACATTCTGGCCGAAGCGGACGATAAGCTGCTGCTGATCGACCAGCATGCCGCCCACGAGCGTTTGCAATATGAAAAGCTGATGCAGAGGGCGCAGGCCGGCGAGGCCTCCCAGGAGCTGCTGGTGCCGCTGGTGCTGCACCTGAGTGGACGCGAAATTGCGCTGCTCGAGGGCAATATGGATCTGCTGCAGGAGGCAGGCTATCGCATCGAGCCATTCGGCGACAGCGACATCCGCGTGCTGGCCGTGCCGTTTGTGATGGGCAAGGCAGAAATCCGTCCGCTGTTTCTGGACATGCTGCAGTCTCTGGGGCAGCTCAAGGCGGCAACCGTGGATGTGCGCCGCGCCGAGATCATGCAGATGGCCTGCAAGAGCGCAGTCAAGGGCGGCGATGTGCTCTCACAATCCGAAATCGAGACCCTGATTGCGCAGATGATGGCGACAAATGCACCTGCGACCTGCCCGCACGGGCGGCCGGTGGTCAAGGTCATCTCCAGGCGCGATCTGGAAAAGATGTTCAAGCGCATACAATAATCATGACTAAACCAAAGCTATTGATCATTGCCGGGCCGACGGCCTCCGGCAAAACTGCCGCTGCGGTGGCCGTGTGCAAAAAGATCGGCGGCGAAGTCGTCTCGGCCGATTCGATGCAGATCTACCGCGGCATGGACATACTGACGGCTTGCCCCACGGAAGACGAAATGTGCGGCGTGCCGCACCACATGATACGTGTGGCCGATCCTGCGGAAAAATATTCCGCACCGCGTTACCGCGAAATGGCCAATGCCTGCATCGCGGATATACACTTCCGCGGCAAGCGTGCCGTCATGTGCGGCGGCACCGGGCTGTACATCAACGCCGTAACGCGCCCGATGAACTTTTCCGAGCGCTGCGACGAGGCGCTGCGCAAATCGCTGCTGGAGATAGCCGATGCGCCGGGCGGGCGACACAGGCTGCACGAAATGCTCGCCGAGATCGATCCGGAGGCGGCCGGGAAGCTGCATGAAAACGACGTACGCCGCATCAGCCGTGCCATTGAGGTCTACAGGCTGACCGGGCGCACGCAGCGCGAACAGGCACAGCTCGATGCACAGCGTGAGGGCGACTATAACGAAAAGCTCTTCGTGCTCTCCCGGCCGCGGGATGTGCTGTATAAACGCATCGACGATCGCGTGGATCGCATGCTCGACATGGGGCTTGTAGATGAAGTCAGGCGCCTGCACGACAGCGAAGCACGGCATCCCACCGCGCTTCAGGCCATCGGCTACAAGGAAATCGTCGCCGCACTGGACGGTGCTCTGTCCATGGACGAAGCCGTTATGCTCGTCAAGCAGTTTTCGCGCAACTATGCCAAAAAGCAGCTGACCTGGTTTCGCCGCGACCCGCGCTCGATTTGGATTGAAGCCGAGGGGCGCAGCGCGGACGAAATCGCAGATGAAATCATATCAAAATCGGGGGATCAATTATGAGCAACATCAAACTGCCCGAGCTGAGCGCGGGCGTGGAAGAACTGATTTCGCGCGCGGAGGCGGACTGTGCAGCCGCGTTCGGGCGCGTCGACAGGATTGAATTCGGCAATACGCGGCGCATCATTGCCTCGTTCCAGAAACATCGCGTCTCATCCAGACACTTTGCACCCACCACAGGCTACGGCTACGATGACATCGGCCGCGATACTTTGGGCGAAATCATGGCGGAGGCACTGGGGACGGAATATGCCATCGTCCGCCCGCACATCGCCTCCGGCACGCACGCGCTCTCACTCTGCCTCTACGGCGTGCTGCGCCCGGGCGATCTGATGATCTCCGGCGCGGGAAAGCCCTACGACACCATGGAAGAGGTCATCGGCATCAGCGGCACGGCAGGCTTCGGCTCGCTGAAGGATCTGGGCGTTGACTACCGTCAGGTGGAGCTCAAGGACGGCAAAATTGATATTCCCGGCATACTCGCCGCCCTCACCCCCAATGCGAAGCTGGTGCTGCTGCAGCGCAGCCGCGGCTACGACTGGCGGCCGTCGCTCTCGGTAGCCGAACTGAATGAGGCCATCGATGCCGTTCATGCCGTGCGGCCGGACGTATGCGTAATGGTCGATAACTGCTACGGCGAGTTTACCGACAGTGAGGAACCCAAGGCGGACCTCATGGCCGGCTCCCTGATCAAGAATCCCGGCGGCGGACTGGCCCCCACGGGCGGCTACGTCGCCGGCAAGCGCAAGTACGTCGAGCTGGCGGCCTGCAGGCTCACCTCTCCCGGCGTGGGCGCGGAAATCGGCTCCTATGCCGGCAGTTATCAGCCCTTCTATCAGGGACTGTTTCAGGCGCCGCACACCGTGGCGCAGGCGGTCAGGAGTGCCATACTCGCATCCCGCGTGTTTGAACTGCTGGGATTTCCCGTCAATCCCGCCTACGATGCGCCGCGCAACGACATCATAGAGGCCATACGCTTCGGCAGCCCTGAGAAACTGATCCGCTTTATACAGTGCATACAGTTCTGCTCACCCGTGGATGCCGAGGCACTGCCCGAACCCTGGGATATGCCCGGCTATCAGGATCAGGTCATCATGGCAGCGGGTACCTTCGTCTCCGGTGCTTCGGTGGAACTGAGCGCGGACGCGCCGATACGCGAACCCTACATCGCCTATCTGCAGGGCGCACTCACCTATGCACACGGCCGCATCGGCATATCCGGTGCGGTGCAGATGATGGTTAATGAGGGGCTGATATCGCTCTGACGCGATACGCCCCTTCTGTCCCCCCGACAGCGGGAAAAAGTCGTCTTTTCGGGCTAATCCCCGATAAAAACGATCGGATTAGCGTGCATTTTTCGTCAAAAAAAGTCTGTTTTTATTCACATAAAATGCCCTGAGGGGGGATATGGGCATTGACTTTGAACGCCTGATTTGGTAAAATGTAAGCATCCATGATTGGGTTTTTGCGCCGTGGCATCAATCCGATCCGGCTGTGCGCGTCTGCTCTTTGGCAGGAAACGCGCATGAACCAGTTCGCACACGGATACTGAGGTTGTTTCACCAATAATCTTTTGGGAGGAAGAGGCTTTAATGGAAACGAATAACACCTTTATCACGATCGAGCAGATGGAAGCAGCAACCGATGCTTTGCTCGAAACCGCAGCAAAGGTCGGCGCTGATACCTGGCAGCAGCGTGTCAAGAATCAGACACCTCACTGCAAGTTTGGTACGGAAGGCACCTGCTGCCGCATCTGCACGATGGGCCCCTGCCGCATCACCCCGAAATCCCCTCGCGGCATCTGCGGCTGTGACGCCAACGGCATCGTAGCGCGCAATTATCTGCGCTTTACCGCGGGCGGCTCCGCAACGCACTCCGACCATGGCCGCAGCATCGCACACACGCTGTATCTGGCCAAGGAAGGCGGCAACTATCAGGTCAAGGATCCCGAGAAGCTGCTGCGCATTGCCAAGGAATGGGGCATCGAAACCGAGAACCGCGATATCTATGACATCGCACACGAAGTGGCAGAAGTCGGCCTGATGGAATACGGCAAGCCCTTTGGCACTCAGCGTTTCCTCAAGCGTGCTCCCGAAGCGCGTCAGGAGATCTGGCATCGCGAGGGCATCGAACCCCGCGCCATCGACCGCGAGGTTGCCCAGTCTCTGCATATGACCCATATGGGCTGCTCTTCCCAGCCCGAAGCTCTGATCCGTCAGTCGCTGCGTGCCGGCCTGTCCGATGGCTGGGGCGGCTCCATGATGGGCACCGAGCTTTCCGACGTGCTCTTCGGCACGCCCAAGCCGGTTGACACCACCGCCAACATCGGCGTTATGGAAGAGGACATGGTCAACATCATCGTGCACGGCCATGATCCGTCCCTTTCCGAAATGATCGTTTTCTATGCGAATGATCCCGAGATGATCGCTCTGGCCAAGGCCCAGGGTGCCAAGGGCATCAATATCGCAGGCGTTTGCTGCACCGCGAACGAAGTCGCCATGCGTCACGGCATTCCGATGGCCGGTAACTTCCTCTCGCAGGAAAACGTGGTTCTGACGGGTGCCTGCGAAGCCATCGTCGTCGATGTGCAGTGCATCTTCCCCGCCCTCGGCCCGCTTTCCAAGTGCTTCCACACCAAGTTCGTCACCACTTCCCCCATCGCGCAGATCCCGGATTCCGACTACATCGAGTTCCACGAGGAAAACGCCGGCGAGAATGCGAAGAAGATCGTGGAAATGGCCGTCATGAACTTCAAAAACCGCAAGCCCGACCTGGTCAACATTCCCAAGCTCAAGACCCATGCCACCGTCGGTTACTCCGTCGAAGCCATCAAAAAGTGCCTGGACGGTGTCACCAACTCTCACGTTGACGAGACCGGCACCATGAAGCCGCTGATCGAGTGCGTCAAGTCCGGCGTGCTGCGCGGCGCGGTCGCAATGGTCGGCTGCAACAACCCGAAGGTTCGCCCTGACACCGCTCACATCGAGCTGATGAAGAAGCTGATCGCCAACGACATCATCGTCATCGTCTCCGGCTGCTCTGCTCAGGCTGCCGCCAAGGCCGGCCTGCTGGCCAAGGAAGCCAAGGAACTCTGCGGCGAAGGCCTCAAGCGCGTCTGCGAACTGGTTGACATCCCGCCGATTCTGCACATGGGTTCCTGTGTTGATATTTCCCGTATGATGATCCTCGCCAGCGACATCGCAAAGGACTGGGGCATCGAAATTTCTCAGGTGCCGGTCGTCGGCTGCGCTCCGGAATATATGTCTGAGAAGGCCGTCTCCATCGGTAACTACGTCGTCGCCACCGGCATTGACACCTTCCTGGGCGTCAATCCCTACACCAAGGGCGGCCCCGAAGTTGAGGCGCTGCTGCAGGGCAGCATCAAGGACTGGGTCGGCGCGAACTACACCGTCGAAACCGACATCGAGAAGCTCGGCGATCTGATGATCGAGCGCATCGAAGAAAAGCGCACCGCACTGGGCATCTGACACTAAAGCCGAAAGGACCTTTGCACTATGAAAGTTGCGATTACCGGCAAGGGTGGCGTCGGCAAGACCACGCTCTCTGCCGTACTTGCACGCCTGTATGCAAGTGAAGGGCGCACCGTGCTGGCTGCGGACGTTGATCCGGATGCCAATCTCGGCCTCGCACTCGGATTTTCGGAGGAGGAAGTCAATTCCATCGTTCCGATTTCCAAGATGCGCAAACTGGTTGAGGAGCGCACGGGCGCAGATAACCTGAACAAATTCTTCAAACTCAACCCTCAGGTGAGCGACATCCCCGACAAGTATGCCAAGGAAATCAACGGCGTAAAGCTGTTGGTGATGGGCACGGTCGAAACCGGCGGTTCCGGCTGTGTCTGTCCCGAGCACGTGATGCTCAAGGCCATTCTTTCCGCACTCGTCTTCCGCAAGGATGACGTGGTGATCATGGATATGGAGGCCGGTCTGGAGCATCTGGGGCGCGGTACCGCAAGCATGATGGATCAGTTCATTGTCGTCATCGAACCCGGCGCACGCAGCGTGCAGACCTACGAAAAGGTCAAGCAGCTGGCAGCCGATCTCGGCATCACGCGCGTTCGCGTGGTCGCCAACAAGGTTCGCAACGAGGATGACGAGAACTACATCCGCAGCCGCATTCCCGAGGATGCGCTGCTGGGCATGATCCACTACAATGCAGACGTGATCGAGGCGGATCGCCGCGGGCTTTCCCCCTTCGACCTGAGCAAGGGTGCTGTTGAAGAAATTCAGGCGATCAAGAATCGCATCGACGACGAGAAAAAATGACACATGGAAAGGAATGAAAACATAGATGGGTCTGTTTGACAGAGTTTTCCGTGGTTCCGATGAAATGTATTTCAAGGCTGAATCGGAGCTGAATAAGGTTATTGCCGAGCTCGGCGAAAACGCCGCCATGACCATGCCCGACACCGCTTACTACCTCGCCTGCATCTATGCCTACCTCGGCAAGAAAGTCACCACCCTGGGCGAGCTGAAGGAAGCGCTGGCCGAACTTCGCGCCATGATGGGCCGCGAGTATCGTACCAAGTCCATCTTCGATTCCGGCGTTGCCACCGCCTGCTGCGCAGAAGTAATCGAAGCCTGCAAGTATGCCCGCACCGCTGCCCCCTACGAGGGCACGCAGTATCATGGCCACTTCACCGATGCCGAAGTGCGTGAGCTGGGCGTTCCGCTGGTTACCCGTGACATCCCCGGCTTCGTCGTCATGATCGGCCCCGCGCCGTCCACCGAAGAGGCCGTTGAGACCGTGAAGGGCTATCAGTCCCGCGGTATCTTCGTATTCCTGATCGGCGGTATCATCGATCAGATTCACTCTGCAGGCGTTGCCACCGGTTTCCCGGTACGCGTCGTGCCGGTCGGCGATGACATCTGGTCCGTCGGCCACGTCATTTCGCTGGTTACCCGCGCCACCATGATCTTCGGCGCAACCGAGCCCGGCGATGCGGCTGCATTCCACGACTACACCTTCAAGCGCATCTTCGCTTTCGTCAACGCCTATGCTCCGGTCAATGACATCACCGTGGCTTGCGGCGCAGGCGCCATCAAGATGGGCTTCCCGGTCATCACCAACGATACCGAGGATATGTGGGCAGTTCCGAAGTCCCTGATCATCAATACCAACACCAAGGATTGGATCGAGACCTCTCTGGAAGCCCGCGACATCAAGATCAAGATCACCAACATCGAAATCCCCGTCGCCTTCTCCTCTGCATTCGAGGGCGAAATCATCCGTCGCAAGGACATGCAGATCGAGATGGACGGTTCCCGCGTGGACTGCCTCGAGCTGGTTCAGACCAAGGAAGCCTCCGAGATCGAAGACCATCGCATCATCGTGGAAGGCCCCGACTTCGATGCATTCGAATTCGGCAGCAAGATACCGATCGCCTATATCGTGGATGTTGCCGGCAAGAACATGCAGACCGACTTCGAAGGCGTTATGGAGCGTAAGTTCCACTCCTGGCTGAACTGCGTTGAAGGCGTTATGCATACCGGCCAGCGCGACATGATCCGTATCCGCGTGAGCAAGGCTGCGTTCGATGCTGGCTTCCGCGTCCGTCATCTGGGCGAGGTGCTGTATGCAAAGGTGAAGAGCGACTTCGATGCCGTCGTAGACAAGTGCCAGGTGCGCATCTACACCGATCCCGAGAAGGTTAAGGAACTGCGTGCGGAAGGCAACCACGTCTTCGATCTGCGTGACGAGCGTCTGCGTACGCTGACCGACGAATCCGTTGATGTGTTCTACACCTGCATCCTCTGCCAGGCGTTCTCCCCGTCTCACGTCTGCATCGTTACCCCCGAGCGTCTGGGCCTGTGCGGTGCCGTTTCCTGGCTCGACGCCAAGGCAACCAACGAGCTCGATCCCGAAGGCCCCTGCCAGATCGTTCCCAAGACCCGTCCGATCGACGAGCGTCTGGGCTCCTACGAGGATGTGGACGAGGCCGTCAACAAGTACTCTCACGGCGCTTTGGAGCACGTGACGCTGTACTCCATCATGGAAGACCCGATGACCTCCTGCGGCTGCTTCGAGTGCATCTGCGGCATCGAGCCGATGTCCAACGGCGTTGTCATCGTCAACCGCGAGCATGCCGGCATGACGCCTCTGGGCATGAGCTTCTCCGAGATGGCATCCATGACTGGTGGCGGCGTACAGACCCCCGGCTTCATGGGCCATGGCAAGCACTTCATCTCCTCCAAGAAGTTCATGCGTGCTGAGGGTGGCCCCGGCCGTATCGTCTGGCTGCCGAAGGCCCTGAAGGAGCAGATCGCGGATCGCCTGAACGAGACTGCGAAGGAGCTCTATGGCATCGACAACTTCACCGACATGATCGCCGATGAGACCATCACCGAGGATATGGAAGAGCTGTACGCCTTCCTGACCGAAAAGGGCCATCCGGTTCTGAGCATGGAGCCCCTGATGTAAGATTCAATACCTTTAAAGGAGTGGAGAAAAATCTCCACTCCTTTATTAATAGAAGGGTGAATGAATATGCTTGATAAAAAAACACTGCGCCATGAGATCGCATTGAAAAAAAAAGCAATGTCGACTCAACAGATAGAGTGCTACAGCCGCGAACTGGCTGCAGCGCTGTACGAAACCGCGTATTACAAAAACGCTGCCTCCGTCTACGCCTACCTTCCCTACAATCAGGAAGTGCGAACCTGGCAGATACTGGACCGCTGCAAGGCTGACGGGAAGCGCGTGGCCGTTCCCAAGGTATACGGCGATGTAATGCGCTTTCTCTGGCTGGATGACTTCACGCAGGTCACCCCGGGCGCATACAGCATCCCTGAGCCGACGTTTGATGCCCCTGTGGCCGACGATGAAACGGCTTTGATTCTGATGCCCGGGCTCGCGTTCGATCCTCAAGGACACCGCATAGGCTACGGCGGCGGCTTCTATGACAAATATCTGGCTGAGCATACGCAGCATACGCTCGTCGCACTCTGTTATCCTTTTCAGATGTTTGATCACCTGGATGTCGATGCGCACGATGTGCCCGTGGATCTGGTCATATGCGCAAAATAAAGGACACAGCGGAGCATAATATCAGGCTTCGCTGTGTCCTTTTATTCATCAGCTTCCGGCTCGATGAGTTTGGCTGCCTTGTAGTATCTGTGGAGCCAGAAATCCATGGACGCCTGATCGGAACATACGAGTGCGTCCGCCGAATTGTCCGTTACGTTCTCAAATTTGACATTGTCCCCGAACCAGTCAAACACGTCATTGAGGTTCTTGCGCTTGACTCGAATGCGAAAGAGCTTCGCCGGTCCGGAATACATGGAAGAATGCTCGTTTATATATTTTTCTGCATCGATTGCTTCTTCAAAAGGACGAATCTTCGCCCGCCGCTGCCTTATATCGATGATTCTGTCGATGCGGTAGTGTGACAGCTCCGTATGCCGATTGACCGTTGCCAACAGATAATAGCGGCCGTTGGCCATAACCACGGCCTGCGGATTCGCATTGTAGGTTTTTTCCTTGCTGCCATTCATGATGGGCTTAAGCAGTCCGTCTACATCGTAATAGCCGTAACTGAAGGTCACTTGCCGCCCCTCGCGCATGGCTACCTTGAGCAGGGCCAGCGTATCCAGCATATTGGGATTGCCGGATCTCTTGCTGAGGTATACTTCGTCAAGCTGTGCGTCATAGCCGTCCACCCGAGCAAGCTTGCGGTTGAGTTCGGCCCGCTGAGCTTGCGTAAGCCCCGTTCCGTAACGAACAGCCTTCTGAAGATACTCCAGTTCGCCGCTCGTAAATTGACCGCGATAATAGTATTTGCGCGTATCATCGATTGGGCAGCCGCCCTCGATCATCTCATTAATTGCACGTCGAACGCTGCGCGGGTCGATTTCCAGCCCCTGCTGCAACTCCAGCTCACGCGCAATTTCCTTTGCATCCATTCGATGCGTTTCATCGGTTTGATCGCGCAAAAGATTCATTATCGCAAAAATCCGCTGCGCGTAGGTTGCCTTCGCCATGACGGCCTTCCCTCCCATTCCTCTTTTGACAATCGTCACCGAATAATCCGGGAAGGACCATCGCTTATCAAATCACCGATAAACACTTGTTCCTCCGACAGTAAAATAATTTGTGGGGCGCTGCCCCCAAATCAGGCAGCGCCCAACGGGATATAATAGCTCTTACTTCAGTGTAACGGTGCTTGCATAGACCATAGGGATGGTCAGAGTATCGCCACGCACGGTCTCATAGGAATAGAGGCCACCGTAAGTACCGGAAACCGTCACCTTGTCATCCTCGAGGATGCGGCTGTAGGATTCCGGAATCGTCATCCGCACAAAAACAACATCGTTGTAGCTGCCACGGCTTGCAATGCGGAAGCAAACAAAGGAATCATATTCAATGATCTGCAAAACCTTGCCGCTGAAGCTGACGTACCTGCCTTCATAGTCGTCAGGGTCACGGGAGCAACCCTTATAATCCAGTTTTTCATAAACTATGGCTTGCTGAGCCTCGTCCGAGAAGAGCAGTTTTTGCGTATCGACATCAGCGGTGCCGGTCGCAGAAAGGTTATGCTGGCTCTGGAACTTGCTGACAGCACCTGCAGTGCCGTTGCCGTAGGCACCGTCCGCGCCGCCCGTCAGGTAGCCCAGTTCAATCAGGCGCTTCTGCATATTCACAACTTCCTGACCCTTGCTGCCCTTGGTAAGCTCGATATATTCCGGCACCTCGGTCGGCTCAGGCTCTGCCGTCTCTTCGGTTGTCTCTTCAGGCGTCTCTCCGCGAAGCTCAGCAATCTCAGCCTCAAGGCCCTCGATGATCTCAATCAGTTCTTCCGTGGTCTTGCCCTCGTACTCGGACGCAAAGGCCACCGTGCTTAGGCACATTACAACTGCCATCAGCAGTACAAAAAACTTCTTCATGTTGTCCCCTCCGTCTTATTTCATAAATCAGTTACATTATGTCAGTGTTCAGTCACATCGGAATTTGTATCCTAGCTCGGATATCCCACGTTATTCACGCCCGATCATGCCCGGTCAAAGATGCAACGCCTCGCGAAAACGTCACACGCGCCGGTGCTTCTCAAGCCGTGAACTATCCCTCCTCCCTTGTAAGCATGATGTACATCAACATTGTTTACTCTATTATAACCCCTGTCGGCGCTAATTACAATATCTGTAAATTTTAGGCATCGGCAAAAAGCCCGTATAAATGCAAAAGTTTGCACTTATTTAGGCACTTCTAATTTTGCCATATAAATTTAATTTAATTGCCATACTCGATTTTTGTCTGTACGAGCCGATTTTACACTTCAAAGCGCACAAAAAAGCACCTGTTTGAAACATAACAAGCTTCAGGCAGGCGCTTTTAATGTAACTTGTTCAAACCAGGCGGCAGATAGCATAAATCACGGCCAGATGGGCCGGATAGAAAAGATAGGAAACCCATTTGGGTATCTTCAGGCATAAGTTTGACCGGGCGTAGATAAACGGCAGCGCGAAGATCGCAAACGTCTGAATGCCAAAGCTTACGCCAAAGACCGTATACCCGCCGCTGCTCATCCCCCACCAGAGCATATAGGCCAGAACAAGGGGCAAGGAAAGCCAGCGCCGATCAATAAAGATATAGAATAGCAGTATTAGGCCCAATCCCTTCAGGCCGTAATCAATCTTGCCCTGAATATACCAGCACAGCACGGCCAGTGCCGCAAAGAGCGCAATCTGCCTCTCACGCAGCGCCCAAAGCAGCAACAGCCCCAATATCAGCGTAAGCATGATACTCGGCTTGTTCCAGCTGTACATGTAGAAATTGAACACAGCAAGGACGGGATTGTCTGCAAAGGATACACTGTACATGGCAGTGACGGTATGTCCCAGCCCCAACGCATAGATCGGCTGCGAAATCAGTGCCAGCACAATCATGCGCTTCAGGTATTTCAGCGGATCCTTCGTGTACACCATGCCCATTGCGAGGCAATAGCAATAAATCGGAAAGGCCAATCTTCCGATCACGCGCATGATACGATACTGCGGAAACAGCATCTTGCCGGCATGATCGACGAGCATCGTCAGCATGGCAATCAGCTTGAGCAGGTTACCGTCATTATTAAGCGCCACGCTGTCGTGCGCAAGCGGCCACGTCAGGCTTTTCTTTTGTTTCTTTCCGGCCATAATAGGACTCCTCTGCTGAAACGACACATCGCGCACCTGCGCCCGTCGGACACAAGGATGCGCGATGCGGCATATACTACTGTTCGGAACTTATGGATACCCTGATTAATTCGGCGGCGAATCTGAGCGTGCCTTTCGTCCGTCTGCTTCCTGCAAAAATCTCGATTTACACCCAGTAAACCTTCGATTTCTGCAATCGTATCCGGAACAAAACTCACTGCTCAGCTTACCACCTCATTTAATCAGTGTATCCTTAGACCTCATCCCCGAAAATGTTGTCCCTGTCGGGATCATCCTTGGGTGCAAGCGGTAAGGTGATCAGGAATTCCGTGCCCTCGCCAAACTTGGAATGCACTTCGATCTCGCCGTTCATGGAGCGGACAATGTGCTTGACGATGGCCAAGCCCAAGCCCGTGCCGCCCATCTGGCGCGAACGGCCCTTGTCGACGCGGTAGAAGCGTTCGAACAGCCGCGGCAGATTCTCCTCGGCGATGCCGATGCCCGTGTCGGAGATGGCCACATTGGCTTCCTCACCGTTGGAGAACACCTGCACGGTGACCGACCCGCCGGGCTTGTTGTACTTGATGGCATTCTCGATCAGGTTGATCAGCATCTGCTCAACGCGGTCGGAATTGCCCATAATGTTCACGGGTTCGCTGTTGAGGTGGCAATCGATGGTGACCTGCTTCTCACCCGCATGGATCGAAAGCATGTCTGCAATGTCAAATGCCATCTTGTCCAGACGTATGCGCTCCACCGTGACCTCATCCGTGCCGGATTCAAGCTTGCTGATGGAAAGTATGTCGTTGATCAGGCGCGTGAGGCGCTCGGTCTCCAACATGATGATCTTGAGGAACTTGTGCGCCATCTCCGGATTGTCGATTGCTCCGTTCTCCAGCGTCTCCACAAAGCCGCGGATGGAAGTCAGCGGCGTCTTCAGCTCGTGCGAGACATTGGCGGCAAAGTCGGTGCGCACCTGTTCCAGGCGACGGATCTCGGTGATGTCTTCGACCATGGCCAATGCGCCGACAACCTTGCCATCATTGCGCATGGGCGAAACATAGAGCCTGAGCGGGCGATGGCCGCGGCGATCGGCCGTCCGGGCTGCCACCTCATTGGTATACACGCCGCCCTGACGCATGGCTTCCAGGAATACATCATCGATCTTTACATCCTTGGAAGCGTCCGTCACGTTCTTGCCCTCGGGATTGCCGATTATGCCCAGCAGTTTCTTGGCCACGGGCGTCACCAGTATCACCTTCAGGTTTTCGTCCACCGCGATGATGCCGTTTTGCATCTGGTTCATGACAACGCTCAAGGCGTTGTTGCGGCTTGCCTGCTTGACCACGCGATCCTGAATGCGGCCAATGATGGCATTGTACACACCGACATCCGTATCCTTGCCGGAAATGGGTTCTATCCTGGAATCAAATTTGCCGTCCGAGAAATGATCCAGAGTAATCATAACCTGGTGGGCCAGCTTTTCCTTCTGATCGATGTTGTGCAATACTATCAGAAGGTAGATAAAGAGCACAACGACGCAGGCCGTCGAAGCCACCAGAAGCCCACTGTCGAAAAATACCCCTGAAACGCTCGCGCAGGTCTTGGATATAAGCAAAAAATCGCCATCCTCAAACAGACAGATGGCGTAGTATGCTTCTATACCGTCGACGTTGCTGTGGGCATAAACCGTCTCTCTTCCCGCTCGCGCATTGGCAAAGTCTTCCTCCGTAGGCTGCATCAGGGTATCGCCGGAATTATAGGTGGACTCATTTTCGGCACTGTAATAACCGAGTGAAATATCCTTCCCTTCCAGCATACTTTGTGCAACACCGAGGCGCTCCTTGGGGGCAACGCCCTCCAAAGAAGCACCACAGGCATGACGGGCCAGAGAAAGCTCGTCCTGATAATTTAAATTTTCACGTTGCGCGATAACGGAACAGCTCCGCACCAGCAGAACGCCGAGAACAACCAGCGTAAACAGGGTTACAATACTTGCAACCCTTGTTTTCATATGCGATTCTCCTGGCGATCGTTGAACTTGTAGCCCACGCCGCGGATGGTCTCGATATAGTGCGAATCGTCGCCCAGCTTCTGACGGATATGACGGATGTGAACATCAACCGTGCGGGTCTCACCGTAGAACTCATAGCCCCAGATGCGGTCGAGCAGGAAATCACGCGTGAGCACCTTGCCGCGGCTGAGCACGAGCAGCTTGAGCAGTTCGAACTCCTTGAGCGTCAGGGACAGCTTCTCGCCGTTGCGGAAGGCCTCATAATTGCCCACGTCGATGGTCAGGCCGCCGACATGCAGTATGCCCTCTTCCTCGTTCTGGGGAGCGGCACGACGCAGCAGCGCCTTCACACGGGCAATCAGCTCGCGTACGGAGAAGGGCTTGGTGATGTAGTCGTCTGCGCCGAGTTCAAGGCCCAGAATCTTGTCAACTTCGTCACCCTTGGCTGTGAGCATGATGATCGGAATGTCCGCGGTTGTCGGAGCGCTCTTGAGACGGCGGCACACTTCCATACCGTCAATGCCCGGGAGCATAATGTCGAGCAGCACCATCGCGGGACGCTCATGCGCACAAACCACCAGCGCATCTTCGCCTGTGGCGGCAGTGACAACACGGTATCCGGAAGCCTCCAGGTTAAACGAGAGCAACTCAAGAATATGAGCCTCGTCATCTACGGCCAGAATCAGTTCGTTTGCCATGTGCGTATCCTCTTTCTTTTTTGTATATTGGCATTATCTGTTGGCGTTTTCGCCATCAGCAGTACCCGATTCATATTCGGGGAGCAACTTGTTGAGCTCATCGCGGAAGGACTGAATATCTCTGAACTGACGGTACACAGACGCAAAGCGTACATAGGCGACCTCGTCGAGCTGCTTGAGAGCGTCCATCACAAGTTCCCCGATCATAACACTGGTGATCTCGGCATCAGACTGGCGATAGAGCTTCTGCTCGATCTCCCGGGCCAGCGCATCAATCTGCTCAAGCGATATCGGTCTCTTCTCGCAGGATTTGATGATCCCGGACTTGAGCTTGTTGATATCGAACTGTTCCCTGGTCTGATCCTTCTTCACCACCATGAGCGGCACCAGGTCAATGCGTTCGTAGGTCGTAAACCTGCGGCCGCAGTTCTCACATTCCCGACGGCGACGGATGCTTGTGCCGTCTTCGCTCTGGCGGGAATCGATCACGCGGCTCTGCAGACAATTGCAGAAAACACACCTCATTTGGCACTCACCTCATACATTAACTATTATACACAAAAAATTACGATTAGTCCAGTGTTTTTTTAAATTTATGTGGAATTTCTTTTCGGGAAAGTTTGGGCAAAACGTTTTCCGTCCGAACGTGTCCGAGCTGTGTCCGGTCAAATGCACGGATTCTGCTAAATTTAGTTTGTTTTCCGCCGGTTTATATTCAATTAACATCCGAAATATACAATTCAGTGTGGGTTTTATTGCAAATAAATACCGTAAACACAGGAACTGAACAGGCGAATCATATGGCAGGAACAAACATCGAAAAACTTGCGCTCGGCATTGATATCGGCTCCACAACGGCCAAAGTCTGCGTGATGGAGGGCGAGCGCGTACTTTATGAAAAATACGAGAGACATCTCTCCCAGGTGCGCCCGAAGACGCTTGAAATGCTTCGGGATGCACACTCTTATCTGAACGGGCGCAGCTTTCTGTGCGCCGTCAGCGGCTCCGCCGGTCTGGGCATGGCCGAGGCAGCGAACGTGCCCTTTGTACAGGAAGTCTTTGCCACCGGTGAGGCCATCCGGAAATATGCCCCGGAGACGAACGTGGTCATTGAACTCGGCGGTGAGGACGCAAAGGTCATTTTCTTTGACCACGGTCTGGACGAGCGCATGAACGGCAGTTGTGCCGGCGGTACGGGCGCGTTTATCGATCAGATGGCGGTACTTCTGAACATGACGGTGGCCGAAATGGACGCCGCCAGCCTCAGGCACGAGCGCGTCTACCCCATCGCCTCACGCTGCGGCGTGTTTGCCAAGAGCGACATTCAGCCGCTGCTCAATCAGGGTGCACGCAAGGAAGACGTGGCTGCCAGCATTTATCAGGCCGTCGTCAACCAGACGATTGCAGGCCTTGCACAGGGCCGCAGGATCGAAGGCCATGTCGCCTTTCTGGGTGGACCGCTCTACTACTGCAAGGGACTGCGCGAGCGCTTCCGCAAAACACTCAAGCTCGATGAGCAGCACGCGCTCTTTCCCGAATACGGCCGCTTCGCCGTTGCCCGCGGTGCCTGCCTGTACGCCATGCAGTCCGGCAAGGAATATACATATGAGATGCTTTCTGCCGCCATACGCGACAGTATGAACGCTTCCCCCGCATCAACCAGACTGAAGCCGCTCTTTGAATCGGAGGCCGAATACGAGGCCTTCAAGGCGCGTCACGCGCGTGCCAATGTGCCCACACGCGACATCCGCGATTACAGCGGATCGGCCTGGCTGGGCATCGACTGCGGCAGCACCACGACAAAGCTTACACTGATTGACGAGGCCTGCGAGATACTCTATTCGTTTTATTCGCCCAACCGCGGCAACCCCGTGGAACTGGTGCGAAACGAGCTGAATAAAATATACGAACTGTGCGCCGATCGCATCCGGATCTGCGGATGTGCCGTCACCGGCTACGGCGAGGATCTGGTCAAGAATGCATTCCGCGCGGACGAGGGGCTGGTGGAGACCATCGCCCACTACACGGCGGCGCGGCATTTCAGGCCGGATGTGGATTTCATACTTGACATCGGCGGACAGGACATCAAGTGCTTCAAAATCCGAAACGGTGCAATTGACTCCATCATGCTCAACGAGGCCTGCTCCTCCGGTTGCGGTTCCTTCATCGAAACCTTCGCGCGCTCCATGGGGCACGAGGTCGCCGAGTTTGCCGCACGCGGTCTGAAAGCCACGGCTCCCGTGGATCTGGGCACGCGCTGCACGGTGTTTATGAATTCCTCGGTCAAGCAATCCCAAAAGGACGGCGCAACCGTAGAGGACATTTCCGCAGGTCTGTCCGTCTCTGTGGTGAAAAACGCGCTCTACAAGGTCATCCGAGCCAATTCACCCGAAGAACTCGGCAAAAACATCGTCGTACAGGGCGGCACCTTCCTCAACGATGCCGTGCTGCGTGCCTTTGAAAAGGAAGTGGGCACGCAGGTCATACGGCCGTCCATCGCAGGGCTGATGGGGGCCTACGGCGCTGCGATTCACGCCATGCGCTTTAAGACGAGCAGCCTGCTCTCGCCCGAGGAGCTTGCCTCCTTCAGCCACAGCGCACGCAGTGCCGTCTGTCAGGGCTGCACCAATCACTGCAGACTGACGGTCAACCTCTTCCCGGACGGACGAAAATTCATATCCGGCAACCAGTGCCGGAAAGGTCTGGGCAAGAAGGATGTCTCCTCGGCGCTGCCCAATCTCTATGCCTTCAAGCGCGATCTGTTTTCAACGTTGAAGGGTGTTCCCGGGCCGCGCGGCAGAATCGGTCTGCCGCTTGCGCTGGGCATGTGGGAACTGGCGCCGCTTTGGCATGCGCTCTTTACGAAGCTGGGCTTCGAGGTGGTATTCAGCAGCTTCTCCACGCGTGCGACCTACGAACGCGGTCAGTTCTCCATTCCGTCGGACACGGCCTGCTATCCGGCCAAGATCATGCACGGACACATCGAGGAACTGATCGACGACGGCGTGGAGCGCATATTCTACCCCTGCCTAAGCTATAACATCGACGAACATGCCTCAGACAACCACTTCAACTGTCCCGTGGTCGCCTACTACGCGGAGGTTCTGAACGGCAACATGAGCCGGTTGCGCGATGTCAGTTTCTGGCATCCCTACCTGTCGGTGGAAAATGAAAAGGCGCTCTGCTTTACGCTGCATCGCGCTTTTTCGGAGTACGGCGTGAACGCATCCAAGCGTGAGATCAAAGAAGCGGTCGCTGCCGGTTTTGCCGCCTACGATAAATGGATGCAGACGATACGCTCAGAGGGTGAACGTGCGCTGCAGTATGCGCGGGACAACCACAGCCGCATCATGATACTGGCCGGCCGTCCCTACCACGTCGACCCGGAGATCTGCCACGGCATCGATAAGCTCGCCTCGAGCCTGGGTTTTACCGTCGTAAGCGAGGACAGCATCTGCCAGCTTGAACCGCGCCAGCACGTACGCGTGCTCAATCAGTGGACCTACCACTCGCGCCTGTACCGCGCAGCCCGCTTTGCCGCGGAGAACAAGGACGTGGAGCTGGTGCAACTGGTGTCGTTCGGCTGCGGCATCGATGCCATCACCACCGACGAAGTGCGTGCCATACTGGAATCGGGAGACAAGCTCTATACGCAGATCAAAATCGATGAAATCACCAATCTGGGTGCGGTCAAAATCCGCTTGAGAAGCCTTCTGGGCGCACTTGAGGAGCGTGAAAGCTGACATGCAGACGAATTATATTCCCTTCACGGAGGAAATGAAGCGGGATTACACCATACTGGTGCCCACCATGCTGCCGATGCACTTCAGAATGATCATCAGTGTGCTGAGTACCTACGGCTACAAGATGGAGCTGTTGGAAGACTCGGGGCGTGAGGTGAGTGCCTGCGGGCTGAAATACGTGCACAACGATACCTGCTATCCCGCCATACTGGTCATCGGCCAGTTTCTGCACGCGCTGCAGTCCGGGCGCTACGATACAAACAAGGTCGCACTGATACTGTTCCAGACCGGCGGCGGTTGCCGCGCCTCCAACTATATCCCGCTGCTGAGAAAAGCGTTGGAAAAGGCCGGCTATGCGCATGTGCCTGTCATTTCATTCAGTCTGGCCGGCATCGAGAAGCATCCGGGCTTCAAACTGACGATCGGAAAGCTGCGCGGCATGAGCTGCGCCGTGCTCTACGGCGATCTGCTGATGATGCTGGTCAACCAGGTTCGCCCCTATGAGGTTCACAAGGGCACTGCACAGGCTCTGGCCGAGCAGTGGACGCAACGCCTGGGGCGTGAATTGGGCGCAGGATCAAAGCTTGCACTGACGAAACTCAAGCGCAACTACCGCGCCATACTGAACGATTTTGCGGGGATTGAGTGCGTCGAACGCGATACCGTGCGTGTGGGCGTGGTCGGCGAAATATTTGTGAAATACTCGCCGCTGGGCAACAACAATCTGGAAGATTTTCTGGTGAGCGAGGGCGCCGAGGTGGAAGTGCCCGGACTGTTGGATTTCTGCCTGTACTGCGTCTACAACAACATACAGGATTACAAACTGTACCACCGTGCGACGTATCTTGGGTATCTGGCAGCAAAGATCGCATGGCACTTTCTGCTGCGCTGCAAGCGGAACATGATCGCCTGCATTCGCGACGATGGTCGGTTTCGTGCACCGACGCCGTTTGAGGAGACGGTCACGCTGGCCAAGGATTATCTGGGCATCGGTGCCAAGATGGGCGAAGGCTGGCTGTTGACCAGTGAAATGCTGGAGTTGTCCAAATCAGGCTGCGAAAACATCGTCTGTACCCAACCGTTCGGTTGCCTGCCCAACCACATCTGCGGCAAGGGCATGATCAAGCCCATCAAGGACCGCAATCCGAACGTGAACATCGTGCCCATAGACTATGACGCGGGTGCGACGAAGGTCAATCAGGAGAACAGATTGAAACTGATGCTGGCCAATGCACGGCGCATCAAAAACGAACAGACCAAAGTTTGAAATCACTGAATTTCAGACTTTGGTCTGTTCCTTTATTGTTCAACTTCGATTCTCTTTGGCAAACGGATGACGTATCCGCTCAGTGACAGCAACAGCAGTATGCATCCCCAATTCAGGAATCTGCCCAGCAGTTCAAGCCGTGCAATATCCGCCGTCTGCACCGTCACCGCTGCCGATGCCGTGCGGGTCAGGTTCAGGAAAACCTTGCTGTAGGACGATATGGCCACCAGCGATTCCGGCACCCATTCCGTAAAGATGTAGACCGGCTGAATCATAAATACCAGCAGGCCGTAGACCGCGCCCAGCAGCGCCGCGGCTCCGAGCAGCATCGCAAGTACCTTCAGCAGAACCGGACGCAGCACCTGATAGAGATACTTGAGCCGGCACAACTCCCGAATCTGCGAAATCCGTTCACGCGTACGCCTGCGCCATACGCGGAAAAGCTTTGATACCAGCAGCATACCTGCCAGAAACGCCATCCAGCGCAGCAGCATCGTGTGCCCCGTCACCTCGCGGCGTACGCAGTAATAGCTGCCCTCGCCCCATGCTTCCCGGGCGGCCGTTTCAAAACTTGTGCCCAAATTTTCCCTGTTGAGCGGCAGTGCGCTCAGCTCCAGACTTTCCAGCTGAATACCCTGATCCGATGCGGCCAGGAGCGGTATGCAGACGCGGTATTCACCTGTCTCGCCCAGACCTGCGGATTTCTCCGTCACGCCGATGATGCGATACTCCCGATCCCCGATCCTGAACCTGCTCCCGGTGCAGTCCTCCGTGCCGAAGAGTGCAAACGCTGTCTTGCGATCCACAACGGCCACGCACGTTCCCGCACGCAGTTCGGTATTGTCCATCCAGCGGCCGTAGAGCAGGCGCTGCGGGTGCACCTCGAGCCAGCACACGTCCACGGCATAGAGGCTGATCTGCTCCTCCACCGTGCGTTCGGAGCTGATGTCCGCATTCGGAGTCTGCCCGCCGCAGGTCAGAGCACGTACCTCTTCGCCCAGCTTCTCTGCCATACTGTCACGCTGCCTGACAAGTTCTTCAAGTCCGCTGTCGATGCTCTGCGTATCCTGCGTCGCGGTCATTTGGACATCGGGCGCAACGATGGCATATATCCACATGTCATCCGTGCCGAGTATCGAGATCAGCGCGTACAGGATCAGCGCAGCGTCCAACGCAAACAGCAGATAGCGCAGTTTGAATCTCTTTTTCATAGGCGACCTCAATCCACGTACTCCATTACGGTGGCACCCTCGCTCAGGCTGCGATCCTCCATGTAGGCCACATCCGCATAGCTCATATCCTCCTGTACGGAAGTCGTGCCGTCCGCCTCGGCCAGTACCGTCACGGTCGTCTTGGTGAGCGTCAGCTTTTCCTTGCCGAAGGTGGTCGTGGAGCGATCCACCGTGTACACGTAGCGCTCGTCACCGCTGCCGCGCACCGCCGTTGACGGCAACAGACAGGTGCTGTCGCTTGCCTTGAATGTGATGCTGAAGGTCGTTGAGTTCTGCGTCATGGCATACAGGCCGCCCTCGGCATTGATGATTTCATCGGTCACGGTGATGTCGGCATAGCGCTTGCCGGCCTCATTGACCGCGACATCGGCGATCTGCGTCTGCAATTCACCCATGTCCGGCGTGCTCAGCGTCAGCTTCATGCCCACACCGACCTCCTGATTTTTGATATCGGAGATATCCGCGCGCAGCACGGGCATTTCGCCCTCGGCCGTCATGGAATACAGCACCGTCGAGCCGTCATAGGTCGCACCGTTTTGCACATTGACGGCGGCAATATAGCCGTCATGCGGCGCACAGATCGAGGCGGCTGCTTTGTTCTGTTCCTCCAGATCCACAAGATTTTCGCTGCACTCGTCCAGCTTTTCCTGAGCTGCCTGCTTTTCGGATATGTAGCTCCACACGGTATCGTCGATGCCGCGACGCGCCTGACGGTCAAATTCCGTCTGCGCCTGTGTCTGCGCCTGCGCTGCCGTGCGATAGCTGTCAATCAGCGTACAGACTTCTTCGCCTGCGCCCTCGGGATAACCTTCCTCGGTGTATGTCAGCCCTGCTTCCTTGAGCGCCACGTTCATCTCTATTTCGGCGTTCGAGGCCGCCTTGACGGCAGTGCGCAGCGCGGCGTAGCTGTCCGCATAGGCCTGCTCGGAGCGGTGGAGCTTGATGCCGCTGTTCTTGCGGTCTACCTCCAGAAGCGCATCGAGTGCGGCGTCATACTCGCTCTGCAACTGATCATGCGCACTCCGGTAGCCGGTCACGCCTGCCTCAATGACCACGTCGCCGGCCTTTACCGAATAGCCCGGACGCACATTTACGCGGTTGATGGTCAGCGTCTGGCCGGACGGCACGCTCGTGCGGTATTCTTCGGCATCCGGGAAAGCCACCTGCGCCGAAAGCTCTATCTTCCGGGAGAACTTGCCGCGCGAGGCACGCACCAGCTTCACCTTGGGCGTGGTAATGTTCTGAATGGTACCCGAGAAAAACATGCACAGCGCCACGAATATTGCAAGACCTATCAGACCGCGCAGGGCGATTTTTTTCAATTTCATGTTTCTTCAACCCCTACTTCAGCTCTGCCAGCTGTATGCCGGAGAGGATATCATCCAGAAAATAGAAATATATGAACAGCGCCGGCAGCATATAGATCACGGCACCCGCGAACTCCACGCCGCTGCAGGACTGCACCAGCTGGTTGAACATGACCGAGAGCGGCTGCAGATCCGTGCGCCGGCTGAGATAGGTCATCGGCTGTTCGACCAGATTCCAGCAATCCGCAAACGAGAGCGCGATGGCTGCGCCGATGGCCGGCTTGCTCACCGGCAGAACCAGATGGAAGTAGCAGCGTATCGTGCCAGCACCGTCCATCTGGGCCGCCTCGATCATCTCACCGGGTATGCCGGTCATGAACTGGTGCAGCAGGAAGATGTAAAACGGCGTAAACCACATGGGCATGATCACCGCCCAGACGGTATTGAGCAGGCCCATCTTCTTGAGGGTCAGCACGTTGGGCACCATCGTAACCTGATACGGCAGCAGCATCAGCAGCAATATCGCGGCGAATATGACGCGCCTGCCGCGGAACCTGAAGCGGCTGAGCGCATAGGCCAGCATCGGCACGAATATTGCCTGCCCCAGCAGTATCATCACCGTGTAGAACACGGACATCACAAACATCTGCAGTACCGATGTGTCGGTGATGAGTATGTTTTCATACTGACTGAGCGAAAACATCTGCGGTGAGAGATGCAGGTTCATCCATTTGGTCGCGTCCAGGGAGCCACGCTCCCCCATCATGGTCTTGATCTCAGCGGGCGAGAAGAAGGAGAAAAGTATCGTGACGATCACCGGCACGAGCACCAGCACGGCCAGCAGCCAAAGCAGAAAGCGCTGCAGCGTATGCCTGCGCCTGCGGCAGATGCGATTGCGTTTCATGCAGACATGCCTCCCCGATCAGCGCAGGTGCTTCTGCGCACGCTGCTGAATGAAAAACAGCAGCCCGAAGAGCAGAAACACGATGGCGGCAAAGGTGTAGGCCGCAGTGGTCACGTTCTGGTAGTTCATCTTGTTGTACATGTTGTTCATGTAGTTTTGCAGCGTGTACACCGATTCTGACGGATAAGCGCCGCCGATGAAGTAGACTTCGCGGAATATCTTAAAGGCGCTGATCCACTCCACGATGATGACCAGAAAAGCGCTGGGCATGATCAGCGGCAGCGTAATGGAGAAGCACCGGCGGAAAAAGCCGGCACCCTCCAGTCTGGCATACTCGTAGAGCGGCTCGGGCACGGTCTGCAGTGCCGACAGGAAGATCACAACCGCAAAGCCCAGATTCTTCCATATGAACATCAGTATGACCGGCAGGCGCATGACCGAGCCGTCCAGCCAGTTCACGCGCCCGATGCCAAATATCGAAAGGATGCGGTTGAGCGTACCGCCGTAGTCAAAGGCCAGCAGCCACACCAGCAGCATGGCAGAGGCCGGCATGAGATAAGGCAAAATGATGCTGTTGCGCAAAAGCTTTCCGCTCGGGCGCAGGCGGTTGAGCTGCATGGCTATGATGAGCGAAAGCAGCCAGACCGTCGGCGCACAGATCAGTGACAGCTCCATCGTGTTCTTGAGACCCAGCACGAACATCTCATTTTTCCAGATGCCGATGTAGTTCGCCAGCCCCACAAACTCGTTTTTGTAGCTTCCGTCGGTCACGCTGTAGTATATGCCGCCAAAGAATGGCACAATGTAGAACAGCAGCAGGCCGATCATCGGTGGCAGCAAAAACAGATACAACGATTTTTTGCGCGTAAACAAGAAACAAGTGCCTCCCTATGCGGATTCGGTTTCTATTGATCAATTTCCCTCCATCGCCTGCATGCGCGATGTGCGATCTATCTCCTGCAGGAAGTCGTCCAGAGTGGTGGCTCCGCTCTGAAGATCAGACATGAGCGAATAGACGCTGTAGTTCTGATAGGCATAATTGTAATGCAAAATCTGCAGCCTGTCGGCATGGGCGCGATACCAGTCGATCTCCGTCCGGCTGATTGCCCAGGCATATTCCTTGTAGCTTTCAAGGCTAGACTCCAGATCCTGCTTGTACTGCTCCAGCACCGGCTTGTCCACCGGGTCGGCGCTCTCGATCCTGGTCTCGACCTCGGCGATCTGCTTCTCACTCTCCTCGACGCTCTTTTCGTAGCCGGAATAGCGCTGAGGCTCGTTGAGTGCATCGGACAGATTGTACAGAACCGTTTCGGGCAAACGCGCGTACACCTCTTCCATGTAGGCCAGTGCCTCTTCCATGTGTTCGGTGTAGGGATTGACGAAGACCACCATCAGTTGCACGGGCAGGGGTGCTTCCTCTCCCTTGACGATCGAGAGCAGCAGCGGCTGTAGATCGCTCGTCATGTCGCCGATCGTGCAGCCGGAATAGGAATCCAGCAATGTGCTGCTGTCGCTGCTCCCACCGATCACAAACGATGCGCCGTAATAGGACGTGCCGTCCTCGGTCTCCTCAGGATCGGGCAGGCAACCCAGTGCCTCGTAGTCGAGGTTCAGAGCCGCATCCATGAGGCTGCGAAGCTCTTCGGTGTTGTAGCCCGTATCTTCTCCGTGAATGTTCAGATAATAGGCATAGCTGTCCCAGATGGCACCCAGCATCATTGTCTTGGCATCCGTGACGGCGATCTCCGAATCAAAGAGTGTGACAGAGCCGTCCGAGGGCAACTGCGTCTCCAGATCCTTCAGCATGGCCAGAAAATCCGGCCAGTTGTCCGGCATCTCTTCTGCAGTGATGCCAACTTTTTCAAAAGCCTTTGCATAGTAGCCCATCGTCTGGCTGTTCGTCATCGTCGGTATGGCGTAGAGCTTTCCATCTTTTTTGAGTGCTTCCTGTATGGCTGGATACATACCATCGACTGCTTCTGTCAGCGTGCTGCTGCCGTCAAGCTCCGCCATATAGCCGCGGTTAAACAGGGAATCGTAGGCCAGGGAACTGACGTTGATCTCGTAAATGTCCACGGAAGAATCATGGTTCATCATCGCCTGAATAAGCTCATCATCCGACACACCGTCGGTGCTCAGTATCACACCCGTCTCCGGATGCGAATTGCCGTAGCTGTAATAGGCCGAGATCAGCGCATTGCTGTAGCTCGAAACGACATTGATCGTGCTTGTGGGCAGCGCCGTCGGATCGGTGTTGCGCACGCAGGTCGCATAGTAGGTGCTGCTGACATAGTAGTCGCCCGGCATCAGCAGTGACGGTAGGTTGGTGTAGTAAGCCGTCGAAAGCTGTGCGGCCTGGGTCGCGTTCTCAAAGTCAAAGTCCTCCACGGCCATGACGTAGCCGTCTGCCATGTAGAACAGCCGATCCGATTCCGTGCTGTAGACGATGCCGTAGAGCATATCATCATACGAATCAAAGACCTTCACCGTCGTAACGGATTCATCTTCGGGATTATAGATGTACAGGCCGGATTCGCCGCCGTTGTAGTCCTGTGTCTCCACCAGCAGCTGACCGTCCTTGTAGGGCGTGACCAGATAGGGATACTCGATGTCCGCAAAGCTGCCACGACTGCCGTCCTTCGGCATGGCATACATCTTTGCATCGCCATCGTTGTCCCATATCACCAGATAGATCGTATCGCCCACCATCGCGGCGTTGCTGACAGAGGCCATATAGCTGTAGCTCTGTCCGTCGGAAGTGTAGCTGACCATCAGATCGCTTATGTCCGCCTCGACAGCCTCACCGAAGCAGGCCTTGTCGTCCTTGATGCTCATCTCAGCGATTTGAAGACGCTGATTATACGAACCGTCCTCGTCCGGCTCGGAGCTTTGAACCGCCACAAGCGCGTAAATCTTCTCTCCGTCACTGATGACGTTCTGCACGCTGGAATAATCCATGTCATCGACCGAATAACGATCCATGTCGTAGGGATAGGCCGTGACATCCGCCTCGCCCTGTTTCCAGGTATACAGATTCCGGTAGCCCTGCAGATAGAGCGTATCGCCCACGACGCAGCCGCCGGAGACGGAATCGTTGTAGTCGTCTTCAATGTTCATGGCAATGTTTGCATCTCCCTCTGCGGCCAGCGCACAGGAAAATGCCGTTAAGGCCAACATCAGGATGCAAAGTGCGATCATCAACTTTTTCATGAATTTCTGTTTCTCCTTAATTTAATCTTCGGAATCTTTCAGGTAGACAATGACCGGCAAGCCCAGACGCACATTTTCGTCTGCTTCAAATGAAATATAGGCGCTGTAATACTTGGATGTGCCCTCTCCCGAAGCCACATAGGATATGCTCTCGACCGTGCCCTCATAGCGCTGCATGGCATCCGGATCGAGGTCGAACTCGATCTCCACCTTATCGCCCGCATGTATGGAAGCGATGTCCAGCGCGTCTACCTGCGCCTCAATCTGCAGAGAATCCAGCGGATAAACTGTGATCAAGTTGGCATCCTTGGTGACAGTCGCGCCGTTTTGTACGTCCACTGTGGCGACAATGCCCGCTATATCCGAGGCAACATCGCTGTCCCCCGCATAGAGCCCGTCCAGCGTGCCGTCCACGCACTCAAAGAGCAGCTGACCGCGCTCGACCGTATCGCCTGACGCAACGTGAATCTTGAGGACGCTGCCCGTGCCCTCCACGGCAATGGCCGTCGCCTGATTGACCGTACCGCGACCGATGCGGCTTGAAGCGGCGTAGTCGGCACTTCTGAATATGCCGACCGTCTCGCTGATGTAGAATTCGCCGCCGATAACCTCCAGCGTGTACTTGGTCACACCCGCCTCATCCGCATTTTCAACGCTCGTCACGCGGGCGCTGCCCTGATGCGTACCGTCCGAGGTACAACTGAGATACACCTTCTCGCCGATATGAACATACTTGGTCGCGCTGCTGTTGTAGGCCTTCTCCGTGGTCGCCGTCACCGTGTAGCGATCCACAGGCTCGATATAGAGCACAGCGCCGTAGCGCTTGGTGATGTCCTCCGCGCTGTCGCCGGGCTGGGCAAAAATGC
>CAVINP010000005.1:0-49688 GCA_963643985.1 bacterium | reverse complement strand
CGCACCGTGGAAATCGGCGGCTGTTCTGGGATCAGGGCAACTGGCAACCTTTGTGCAGGGAATGCCATGGAAAAAAGACTGGCTCAGGTCAGTGAATCCTCAAGGTGAATACCCCATGCAAGGCGGACACCCTTGGCCAGCTGCCATTTTTCCAGAAGCTTGTGATGCCCTTCATACCGGCAAACCAGCTTGTCCAATTGGCCGATGATTTCGTTGTCGATCTCTTCATCGGCATACAGTTCATTCGGCTGAATCATGTAGAAACCGCCGTTGATATTGGGGTCATCGGGAAGCATTCCCCTGCGAAAGCGCTCAAGATCTTCAGCAAATTGCTTGAGATCCGGTGTTTTGAGTTTAATCGTCATCTGTATTACCCGCACGACAGTATACAACAAACTTACATATTCCGTGTTCTTCTGCGACCCGAATGCGCCGTATCAGAAGCCTCACGTTGAAAACAATCACACGCTTTTCAGGGACATCGTTCCCGGCGGAACTTCCTTCGACAACTTCACGCAGGAAACGGTGAACCTGATTTTCTCCCACGTCAACGGAGTGCTGCACAAAAGTTTCAACGGGAAAAGTGCCTACGAGATGTTTTGCTTTGCGTATTCCGATGCTTTGGCGCAAGCCCTGGGCATCTCTTTTATTGAACCGAGGAAGGTCATTCAAAGCCCGCAGCTTTTGAAGTAATCCTTTAGTAAATGCCATACCGACTGCATTTAGTTTGGGGAATTCCGTTCTCAGGCTTGTTTGCCATGCCTTTTTGCCAAAGATCTGACTGCTTTTGCCCATGCTTCTCGTAGTTCTCTTCACTTTTCCCTGACTAACTGCCGCCATTTCCTGCAGTAAATGCAGCATCTTTTCCACTGTGGCATTTACTTTGGGAATTCACGTGACAATTGGCACTACTTCATTTTACAATTCGTCTCTGAATAAAATTGAAATTATGTATTGACTTTACCACATCATCTGTGGTATAATACCAAATGTTGACAGCGCAGAGGTTGACCGCCTTTATGTTGAAAATTGAATATGGAGAAGTCGCCTAGCTTGGTCGAGGGCGCACGACTGGAAATCGTGTAAACGTCAAAAGCGTTTCGTGGGTTCGAATCCCACCTTCTCCGCCATTTCCTTATTTGGAGTATGGTGTCCTGTGAAAGACATCACGGATAAATGCGTGGTGTCTTTTATTTTACACTTCTGTTGTCTGGCTGCACTTTTCAGCTTCCCACAAAATAGAAAAGAGCCGTTGCAGAGCAGATGCACTGCAACAGCTCCGTTCATTTCCTGTTATCTGCCGCAATTGATCAGATAATCAAGGATGGCGTCATCTGCCATATTCGGATAAGTTTCCTTCATGCCCCGAAAGAGAATAATACCGTAGATTGCGGACACTTTGTCGAACGGTTGATGTTCCTTTTCTGCCGGATTGGAAAACGTATAGGCCGGAATACCGTCGATATCGTCAAGGCGCACGCACTGAGGATACCAGTTGGAGCCTTTCCCTTCTTGGATGTGAATCCATTTGAGCTGATCCTCACTCAACAGATATGCACGTCCATAGGCCATTCCCGGCTTTGAAGTATCAAGGAAACATACCGCACTGTTTTTCCACGAGCCACTGTCGTAATTGGAATAGTACATCGAATACGGTATGGTCACGGGAACGGAACGTTCCGGCATGCGGGTATCGCTGCACGGCGAATAATTCTTTTGATTATAAGTACATTTTCCGCCGACAATGTAACTCCTCAATCTGTCTTCCAGAAGATTCGAGCCGTAGGCAACGTACCATACCCGATTTTCGCGCCCAAGGGACAGTCTTTCGTCGTAGAGTTTAAGCACCTCCCTTTGTTCGGTGCTGAAATCACGGTTCCAGTCAAAGACATGTTGGCCCCTGTTATAGTCTCTGCGGATATGTTCAATCAGATCGTCAAACATCTCGCAAAAGCTGTCGCAGATGCCCGGATGATTGCGAAGGAAGGCGGGAACATCGACGCCAATGAACATCTTCAGGTTTTCCAGCAGGATGGCGTAGCTGTCGTAGCCGCTGCCGCTCAAACCACGGCCGGTACACGCGCACAGGCCGCGTGACAAAATGTCCCTGACCCCCTCGATCTGCATCAGTTCTGGATAGCGATTGATACCTGCAATCAACGTCAGCACCATGAGATAGGTCGGCAGGTAGAAAAACTCACATCGGGCTTCGGATGGCATCGTATTCGGATCGTCAAAGCCCCAGAAAACCATGTCTGCATCTTTGGGCAGTGCTTTTCCGTCGCGAACGGCCTGACGGCAAAAATCTGCCAGTTCTGCCTGCGTATATTCCCCGCTGACTGCCGCTTCCATCGTTCTCTTCAAATCGTGGTTTATCTCTGACCAGGTGTTCAGATCAACCGTCCCGGTACGCATAAACGGATATTTCATTGCTTCATCCTCCAATCGTTTGCTGTAATGCCAGTATATCAGCGAATGAACCGGAGCGCACTGAAACCCGGTTTCAGTCCTCCGATTTTTCGCAGTACTTTACATCGGAAACGCGGATTATCTTTTCGGAGCCGTCCGGACGACGCATGTGCAGCAAACTTCCGTCCGGACCCGTGGTACAGGGATAACCGATTATTTCCGTGATGGCGCCGTCTTCATCCGTATAAGAGCAGATGCACATAACTCCGGCCTTTTCACAGTAGCCGATAAGATTGCAAATATTACCTTTTGTCATCTCCCTTTCGGTCATAAAGTACCCTTCGACCGGCATTGCCTTCAGTTCCTCAAAGAGGCGCAGCACAGTCGGATCACCGGCATAAAGGTTGCGTGTTGTTTTTTCCACGCGCTCCTTTGCATAATCCGTAAGCTGACTCCATGCATGACCGGCCGTGGCCATTGCCCAACCTTTCCGTGCAGGCTGCTTTGCCTTTTCAAGCAGGGCGTGTATCATAACGACTACACCGGTCAAATTCTCCATGAGAAATATGGGGTGTACTGAGGACAGAAAGTGGATAGTGCCGCCGGAACGTTTGAGTCCGTTAATGGCAAGACTCCGGTCGAGAAAGCTGATCGAATTGCTTCCTTTTTTGTTCTGTATGGATGCCAGATCATCTTCAATCGTGCGCGTACTCATCCACAGTTCGTCTGCAAGTGTTTCCGCAATCGTGCTTCCCTTCAACCCTTCCTGTTTTTCAGGCTCTGTTTGAAAGCGCTTCATGATGTAGATTACCCTGTCCAAGCGGCTTGATATATCTACGGGTGGCCAATCCACTTTTATCTCCTCAGGCATTTTGCCGTTCAAGAAAGCCACAAGGCCTTTGTAGCGGTTTATAGCTTCCTGTTTCTTGGATTTGTAGGCCGTGACGGACTCACGAACGGCAATGTCGTACTTGCCCGGATATTTCTTGCAAAGAGAAATAAAAGACGTTTTGCTTTCACCGAGAAAGAGCTTTCTCGCCTGTTTCTGTTCATCCTTGTCGTGACGCAGCTGCGTCTCGAGGTAGCCGTTGATCAGGTCCCGAAGTTCACGCAGTTCCACTTTGATCTTCTCTCCATTCTAAAATTTCCCCTGCCGTTCGCAATGAACGGCAAGGGTGGTCGTTTTAAAGTGATTCAACTGTTTGGCCTGCTTCGTTCAGCAGCGTCTGTGACGGAATCTCATCGGCCTGCCACATGGCTTCAAACGTTTCGGCATCCAGTATCACAAACTCGGTATAGCCAAGGTTTGCTTCGCCCAGCGCATCCAGTGTGAAGCTCACGCCGCCATTCTTGACCGTGGTCTCGATGCAGATCACTTCACCGTCCACGCAGCAGAGCACATAGAGCGTTTCGCCCTCAAGCTGCTCCACGGGCTTCCCGCCCAGTGCTTCCGGATCGAAGGTGAAGTACAGCGATCCGTCGTAGAGCTCATCCACTGTGCCAAAGATACCCAGTGCAAGATCGTAGAGCGTCTTGCCGTCGCTGATCAGCTTCCAGAGGAAGCTGCAGCCGTCGCAATCTGCCATATCGATCAGGGTCTGCAGAGCCAGGGCATCGTGCCACGCCGTGCAGTCCGCACTGTACTGCGTCAGGCCTTCGCATTCGCACTTCAGTTGCTCGAGCAAGGCCGCATGCAGCAGTCGCGCGAGATGGTTGGTGTTGATCACCTCGAGATACGCGCCGTTTCGGAACTCTCCGATGACTTTGATCTTGCTCTCGGGGTCGGTAAGCACATCTGCCTTGGCCTTCTTTTGCCCGGTCTTGCGTACATCGCCGTAGGTATGGCCGCGCAGGGAGTCAAGCACAAGCTTGCCGCTGACATCGATGGAAATCGGTGCATCTGCCTTGCCGATGTCATCGCGTGCATCGATGACCAGATCCTTGGCCGTGATCTTGCCGTCGGGCGCTGTGTTGATGTTGCCGTCGGTCTTGATCTCAACCTTCCTGCCGGCGATCTCATCAACGATCAGATCGGACGACTTGTTGTCGATGAAGATATCGTCGCCCTTTGCGGAAATGCGGTCGGAGTCGATTTCAATCGGCTTGTCCTTGCTGCCGATGTTGCCGTCGGCTTCAATTTCAAGTTCCTTGGCATCAACACGGGTGCCGTCCTTTTGGCTGATATCGCCGTCCGCATTCAGGCCGAGGTGATCCGCGATCACGTCGTCCAGTATCACGGAGCCGTCATCGTCCACGTTCACATCGCCGCCGCGTACGCCCATTTCATCGGTGGAAACGTGCAGCGGGTCGTCCTTGCTGCCGATCTTCGTCGGTTCATCGCCGATTTGGATGGCATCGAGTTCGATCTTGTCGGCAGTGATTGCGGGATCGTTGCCGGTCGAGGTGATGTCGCCGACTGTGGTGATGTCCGCATTGCCGCCGTCTGCGATGATCTCGTCGATGGTCAGGTCCTGCGTATCCGTGATACTTACATCGCCCTTCGCATCAATCTTTACCTTGCCGGCGGTGTCGATGGTCAGGCTTTCGCCATTCTCGCCGCTGACGCTGCCGCCGGAGATGATGGTCACATCGCCGTCTGCGGTGATGGTCGCCTGTCTCTCTCTGTCTTCCGGATCGGGCGCGAAATCGGATCCGATTTCGTCCGTCGGAAGAGTGCCGACCTCATCGAGCGCATCCTTGGCTGCCTGAGCTGCCTCATCGGCGTTCGTCTTGGCATCCTCCGCTGACTGCCCGGCCTCCTCATAGGCTTCGTTTCGGGCGACTGCGCTGTCGTAGGCAGTCTTGGCTGCATCCAGTTTGGTCTGAGCCTCATCGAGTGCATCGAGCTTGGAATGCACATCGTCCGAGCCGTCATCCGCAGGAATGATATCGGTGTTGGAATCGACATACGCCTGATACGCCTCATCGTAGGCCTTCTGTGCATCGTTGAGTGCCTGCTCAGCTTCGGTCAGCTTCTCGGGTGCATCGGCGAGTGCGTCGCGCTCAGCCTCAGCCTGTTCAAGTGCCTTTTGAGCTTCGGCACTGTCGCGCTGCTTTTCGGCTGCGTCCATGATGCGCCTGGCATCGCCGAGTTCGGTCTGTGCATCATTGAGCGCCTGCTCGGCATCGGCCAGTGCCTGTTCGGCTTTGGTCTTCGCCTGCTCGGCCTGCGCCTTGGCATTGTAGGCTTCTTCGAGTGCCTGCTGTGCCTGACCGTTGTCCGTCTTGGCTTCGAGTACCAGTGCCTTGGCCTGCTTCGCGGCCTCGTTGGCCGCATCTGCATTGCTCTGAGCTGCTTCAATGGCTGCCTGATCGCCGCTCTGCTTTGCGCTTTCAAGCGCTGCATTTGCCTCTTCAAGTGCCTTTCCGGCATCCTCGAGCAGCTGATCGGCGTTGTTCAAATCCTCCAGATGTTTGCGTGCATTCTCATACGCCTCGTCGGCTTCCTGTTTTTGCGCGGTCGCATTTTCGAGATCGGTTTGAGCCGTGTCGCGTGCACCCTCGGCATTCTCACGATTCTGCTGCGCTTCTGCCAGTTTCTTGGCAGCCGCAAGTGCCTCGGCATAGGCCTGAGCATACTTCTCGGAATCGGCGTTGTCCGCTGCCTCGCCGAGAGCCTCGATGGCATCCGCTGCGCTCTCGCGTGTCGCCTCATCGCCGTTCTCAACGGCATCCAGCAGCTTCTGCGCTTCCGTCACAGCCTCGCAGGCCTTATCGAAGGCAACCTTGTTTTCAGCCGTCGGGTTCTGAATATAGTTCTGGTACGCATTGTAGCTTGCATCCTCTGCGCTGAGCAGATACTCTGCCGCTGCACGCGTTTCGTCGTCTTCGGCGTTGTTCACCTTCAGCTGTGCACTCAGTACGCCCTTCGCATAGTCGAGGGTGGCTGCTGCCTGATCCCATGTCGCCTTGGCAGCATTTGTGTCATCCGCCGCCGCATCCGTTTCGCTACGGGCATCTTCGAGCGCTTCCTCTGCCGCCTTTTTCGCTTCTTCGAGCGCCGTCACATCGTCTGCAAGCTGCTCAGCCTTGGCCTCGGCATCTTCGAGTGCCTGCTGTGCGTCCGCAAGTTCCTGCTTGGCAAGCGGATCGTTCGGGTTGGCCGCATAGGCCTGAGTTGCTTCCTCAAGTCGCTGCTGTGCCTCGGCGATCAAGCTGCTCTGTGCTTCCTTGGCGGCTGCCAGATTCTGCTCGGCCAGCAAAAGCTCCAGTTCACGCAGCTTCACGCTGTCGGTGTGCTCCGCGTTGTCGGTGTAGGAACTGCGGTAGTTTGCCACAGCCGCATCGAGTGCCTTTGCTACATCGGCCTCGCTTGCACCGTTTGCACGCATGGTTTCGATTTCTGCCAGTGCTTCATCGAGCACATTCACCGGATCGGCCTTCGCCGTTTCGAGAGCTGCGTTGGCAGACTCAAGTGCAACTGCGGCCTGATCGGCGTTCTGCTGTGCCTCGTTGAGCCTGCGCAGAGCTTCGAGCGCTTCCTCGGAAGCTTCTCCGCTCTTTTCCACCTGCTCGGTGTAGGCCTGCGTTGCCGTCTCAAGGGCTGCATTGGCCTGCGTTGCTGCAGTTTCGGCGTTCTTTGCCTCGGTCTTGGCGGTCTCAAGGGCTGTGCGGGCGTTTTCAAACTGATCGGCGTAGTTGAGCAGATTCAGCTTGTCTGCCGCTTCTTCGTAGGCACGCCTTGCATCGGTTTCTGCCTTCTCGGCCTGCTTGACGCGGTCGATCGCGCTGTTGAGGTCATTTGCATTGGTGTCGATCACGCTGCCGGCAACATCCAGATTGAGGTTACCGTCTGAATCGATCTCGCCCAAGCGCATATCGCCCTCACTCTGGCTGACATTGATGTTGCCGCCAAAGAGCGAAACCTTGCCTCCATTCGCTGCATCGCTGGCAACGATGAACGTTTCCTCGGCACTCTCGCCGATGTCGCCGCCGTTGCTCAGGTTGACGCTGCCGCCGGAGATGGCTGTGCCGGTTAGGGTCTTGTCGCTGTCGCTGTTGATGGTGATATCACCTTCGCCCAGCGTAGTCACATCCACGTGGTTCTCATCCGTGTTCAACTGCAGCGTGAGATCTCCCTCAGCATTGAGCCTGACACTGCCTTGGGCATTCACGGTCAGCGTACCGCCGACGGCCACGGTCGTGCGTTCCTCATCTGTGGAGGCAATTTCACCGGTGATGGTGGCATCGCCTGCTGCGAGGATCTCGCCCACGCCGATTTCGCCGGTCAGTTCCGTCAGATAGATACTGCCTTCCCTGGCTTCGGCACAAAGCTTCGTACCTGTCGCGCTGTCATAGGTGTGCAGGAAATCGTAGCGCAGCGCCACGGTCATGGCCGATCCTACCTGCGTATCGGTTTCGTCGAATGCGCCGAAGGTGACGTAGATCGTCTCGTCGTCTACGCTCGAGAGAGCGTAGGCACTTCTCAGATCCTTGAGCGTCATCTCAGCCGCCACGCGCGTGCCGTTTGCATCAATGAGCGTCACGGGCACCACGGTGTAGGCTTCATCCAGCCAGTTGCCTTCCGGCGTGAGCAGTTCCTCGTAGCGCTGTGCCGTCTCGATGCCCACAACGGAACCGAGCTCGGTGTTGGCGTTGGCACTGCCCGGCTTTCTGCCGGTGTGGATGACATCGGTTGCATTGGCGATCTTGTCGATTCGGTTGGCACGTTCTTCAATGATCAGGTCCTGAGTCGCGCTGCCGATATCCGCCATGGCGGAGAGGGTGATCACCCTGCCGTTGATGTGCGCGATCTTGTCGCCGTCGTTGATGTACGTGCTTTCCTGGTTTGCGTAGTTGGCGTTCGTGTCATCGAGGGCTGCACCCAGGATCGAACCGCCCTTGGCCGTCACGGATATATCGCCGCGTTCGGAGAAGATATTGCCGATCGTGACATCTCCGTTATCCACGCTCAGGTCAATATGGCCCTCGTTACAGATGTACACTTCGCCGTTCGCATTGCCCATGGATACGGTCAGGTCGCGTGCATCGTAGTCGATGTAGCTGTTGGCCATGCCGTAAGCGTAGGCGGTAGCATTCTGCCTGGCGTTCAGGGCGCGGTCGTAATTTGACTGGGCCTCGACCAGATCCGTCTGACATCCGCTGATGACCGCTTCGGCTGCGCTCAGATCCTGTTCACAGACATCGAGTGCTTCCTTGGCACTGTTGTACTCGGTCAGAGCAGCCTCATATTCTGCCGTTCCTGCCTTGCAGAGCTTCAGCGCTGCTTCTGCATTCTCAAAGGCGATCAGAGCTTGGGTCCCGGCAGGCTGCTTGTCGCTGTAGGCCTTCTCCGCAGCGGTGAGCGCTGCTTCAGCCGCGTCAAGCTCTGCCTTGGCACGCGGCGGAATCGTCTCGGACAGTTCCTTGAGCAGCTTGCCGCGTGCGTTTGCACGGCTGAGCGATGCCTCATTGTAGTTGGTTTCGGCATTGGCTGCTGCCAGCGCTGCCTCGAGTGCGGTCAGTGCATCGCCTGTAGTGCCGCTCTGCACTGCCTTTTCGGCTTCCCCGGTCTTCGAGAGGACATCCGCCTCGCTCCTGCTGCCGTTTATGCGGTCATAGCCGACATAGGCTGCGCTGCGCTGTGCGATCTCGACCAGCATGCCATCAATCTGCGTCTGAGCCTCGATTGCCTCGCTGCGCCTGGCTGCGAGCTGAGTTTCGGTCCCGGTCAGCGTTTCTTTAGCCAGCGTCAGCTGTTCATTGACGGTATCAACGATCTTCTGCTGTGCCTTGATATCCTTCTGAGCTGCGCTCTGCGCCGTCAGATTGTCAAGGCGTGCCTGCTCGTCTGCCAGCTGTCCTTCGAGGCTGCGCACGTTGGCCCTTGCGGTATCACGTGCACTCAGCAGCGCCTCAACCTCGGCCCGGGCTGCATCGCGCCTGGCTTCGAGCTCGGCCTTTTCGGTATTGAGCCGATTCAGTTCTTCTTCGTCGGTTGCAATGGCCGTCTGCCTGGCGGCGTTCGTGATTGCCGCGCGGTATTCATCGCTGCTGTTGTTGATCAGGAAGTTGATCAGATCCTGCAGCGTGCCTTCCTTGACTGCGTTGCCCGCAAGGTCATAGGTATAGGCAATCTCGCCGTCCGCATAGAGTTTGTTGTAGACGATGCCTGCATCCGCCTCGGGTACATTTTCGTTGCCGTTAAGCACTGCGTCCGTCAGAATCTCAAGTACGGATTTCTGATAGTAGCTGCTCTCGGCGTTGGCACTCTCGGCATTGGCGGCTGCTACAAATTCGCTGCCGAACACGGCTGCGATGCTCTCGTCGCTGATATTGCCCTGATCGTCCGTCACCATGGCGCGGATGTAGTCACTCAGATCCACATCGGTCATGTTTTGCCACACATAGGGCTTCGTGCTCCTGGCATACACCTCGCTGCCGCGATCCAGCAGCCACTGAGCCAGCGTGGAGGCATCCAGTTCGGACAGGAGCACGTTGTAGAAACGCTCGTCCGCATAGCCCGCATAGTCGCCGCCCAGCAGTGCACCTGCAGCCTGCACGGCATCATAACCGTTTTCGATGAGGTACTCGTAGGTTATCCTGCGCTGCGTCTCATCGTCCACGCGTTCGCTTCCGTCCATGAACAGGTCAGTCACCCGATCGATGCGCACGGTGATTTCTTCCGGCACGTTGACGTACAGCCAGCGGTCGCTCTGTCCGATGTCGCCGCCTGCGCTCAGTGTCAGCGAGGCATTCTCCTCGGGATGCTGCACGTCTATGCGGCCGGAGGCATCGTTGAAGCTGATCATGTTGTGCCTGTCGTGGCGCGACAGTATGTCGTTTGCTGCCTCGATCGTCAGGTTCGTCTTCACGGCACTGATACGGTCAAAGTGCACATCCGCTGCCGTCGAGCGGAGCGCAATGTCCGCATACGTGCTCTCGACGGCGGAGATCTCAAGATCCTTGCCGCTGTAAACCGTCAGTTCAGAGCGTGTGCTGCTCGCCTCGTCGCCCAGTATGACAAAGTCTGCAGTGTCGGTATTGTCGGCGTCACGGGTGAATGTCACGGCGCCTTCGGTGGAGGTCAGCGTCACGCGGCTGCCGTCCGTGACGGTCAGTTCCTGCGCGGCGATGCGCTGTGCTTCATCGATGCCAAGCAGGTTGTAGTCCAGAGCGATATCGCCGAGCGCCGTCACGTTAATGCTGCTCCGGCCGATGCCCGCATTCAGGCTGCCGTCCGCAAGGCGTGCGCCCGCGATCGTCCAGTTGCCCACCGGCACACTGCCGTTCACGGCCTTGATGTTGATTTCCGAGCCGTACGCGCGTTTGCTCTGCGCGATCCCGCCCGTCATAGCCGTGTTGTTTCTGTAAATCTTTCCGCTCTCAACGGTGTCGCCGTGATCACCTTCATCGGTATTGACACGCATCTCCGAAATATTCACGGAACCGTTCACGTCCATATCGATCGTGCTTGCCACAGCGAGAATGTCCGCCGAATTGTCGGCATTGCCGCCGGCATCGCCCGTGCGGAATGTCAGGTCGCCGTTGTTGACGGTCAGATACACGCCCAGGTTGCCGCTCTCGCCGGTGTGTGCGTTCGTCAGATCATCGTTGGAATGATAGATCTGCACGGCAGGCGTTTCGGCCTTGTCGGCCATGTTAATGACTTCAATGCCGGTCTCGGCTTCGGCCTTGAGCCTGCTGCCCAGGATGTACCAGGTCTTGCTTGTGATGCTGCCCGTGGTGGCCTTCATGGTGGCTGCGGAAGTCTGCTGCAACAGATGCGAGATGCAGATGTCCTTGCCGGCCGTCATGTCAAGCTTTGCGTCTTCGATGATGAACTGCGGATGCGCTTCAATGTCGGAATCCGCGTTACGGATGCTGCCGCCCGCAGTGATGCTGTTTGTGCCGCCGGAGAGGATTGCGTCACGGTTGATCGTCACGTCCCCTGCAGCCGTCAGCGAGCTGTCACTGCCGGTTAGCATCTCATCGATGGTGATGTACTGCTTGACGCTCTCGAGTGCCACGCCGCCGTCGCCGTAGATGTCATCCACCACGATTTCGGTTTCAGTCGTCTTCAGGCTGAACATGCCCTTGCCTTCCAGGCTGTACAGCTTCTGTTCATCCTTCGGATCCTTGACGCGGGTATAGTCGTAGCAGTCCTTGACGCCAAGCCCCGTGCGGCTGTAATAGATCTTGTCGGCTTCAACCGCCTCGCCTGCAGCCTTCGTGATAACCTTGCCGGTCAGCACGTCACCGATGTTGACGATACCGCCGACGACGGCATTCATTTCGCCGTCTTCGACAACGATCTCTCCGTCCATTTTAAAGTCACCCAGGATGTCGATGATCAGCTTGCCGCCGTTGATGACGTTGACCGTCTTACCGAGCACCGTACCGTTGCCGACAATCTTCAGCGTTACGCCGTCCACCACGATGTAGCCCATCTGGTAGCTGTTGCCGGCAGCAACGTTGTAGTACATGTCGGTCTTGACGATCGTCTGCTCGTCGGGGTCATGGCTGTCATTGTTGATCATGATCGTGCCGGTGATATCCATCTCCAGCGGATCCTCAGTGGTGCCGAAGCCACTCGAGCTTTCCGTATGGACAATCAGGTTGCCGCCGACGGTCAGGTTGCCGGTCTCATCGCTTGTGCCGTCGTCGTTGGCATCGAGCAGCCTCGTGTTTGAACCGTTGACGTACAGCAGCATATCGCTGCCGGAGGTGAGCTTGTCAATCCAGAATTCCGGCTTGTCCTCGTTCTGCTGTGTCTTGACATAAGCCACGGCATCCTCCACCGGCTGAGCGTTTGCAAAGGAACCGTCCGTTCCGAGGATGAACCTGAGAATGCCGTTTTCGTAGATGTCGTAATAGGTCACTTCGCCCACCGTGCGCAGGCCGAGAACCGTCGTATCGCCGAGCATGATCAGCCGGCCGTCCGCGCCCGTTTCGGCCGTGCAATCAACCCGGTTGCCGTTTCGAAGTGCCTTGTACGTGACCTGATCCTCTCCTGCACTCACAACCTTGGCCAGATCGTCGGTGATGCGCTCCAGATAGACCGCTTCACCTTCGCAGATCGTCACCTTTTCGAGCTTACCGTCTGCATCGCTTGAAATTGTAAATTGCGTTTTGCCCGCGTTGACGGTTTTGTATTCGAGGCTGTCGTCAAGCAGGTTGAAGAGCAGCGTGTGGCCGTTGGCCGTCATCTGCATCATGCCTGCGTCGCTGACCTGCAAACCGTCCTTCAGGAAGTAGATGCCATCCTCACTCTTGAGCGTGATGACCGAGCCTGCGCCCAGTTCGATCTCGCCGACGGAAGGCGTATTATTTTCCTCAAAGAAGGCCTCGCCGGACTGAGCAACGATCTCGTACGTGGTCGCGGTATCCTGCGTCGGCACATAGAGCATGCTCGTGTACAGTATCACATTGACGTTGTCATCGAGCTTGTAGCCCGTGTGGTTCATCGAAACGACTTCTTCGGTCACCTCATCGGTGTAGCTCTCCGACCACTGTTCGCGCTCCACCTGCTCATCCAGGTCGATACGCTTGAGCGTGACGGATCCGCTTGCGGAGGAGGTACTGATGCTCAGCAGTACGCCCTCGAGCGTCAGAGCCAGAGCATCATCGATGCCCACGGGGCGGTTGTTCTGCACGGCATAGCCTGTGCCGTTGATGCTCAGGGAACTTGCGACATTGCTGCCGTCGTAGCTGAAGGTCATCGTCAGTGTTGCGCCGTTGATGTTCCAGCTCTTCGTCTGGGAACCGGCTGCGCTGAATGAGGCCGACCAGTTGTCCTTGTCCTTGTGCTTGGCTTCGTAGACGTCCTTCAGGGTTTCCTTGCCGTCCTTGAGCTGCATGCGGATGACATAATACTTGCCGTCGGCGTCAAAGAGCTCGTCCGCGGTGTAAGCCTTGACCAGATAGTAGTTGTACTTGCCTTGAGTCTTCCAGAATTTGCTTTCGATGGTCTCCGTCCCCTGCATGGTCTCGTAGGCGGTCAGGTGATAGAGATTGCCGTCGAGCATCCAGCCGTCGGAGGTGTGCTTCACGTTCATGATGAAGGAACCGACATAGTCATCGCTGACTCTGAGTTCACCTGTCTGAATGTTGAGCGTGACCCTGCCGTTCTCCATGCTGAGGATGTCGCCGGTCAGCCGGTATTCGTCCACGCTGAAGTCCACGCCGTCGGGAATAATGACTTCATTGATCTTGCCGTCATGCAGCACGATCTCGACTTCGTTGGGCAGCACATAGGTCTTGACCTCGACCTGCTCAACGCTCGTGCCGTTATCCGCATAGGCCGTGGAAGCCGACTTCAGGTAGCGGCCCAGGGCTTCGAGCGTAATTGTCGCATCGCCGCTCAGCTTGACGCTGTCCTCGGTGAACTGCACACCGCCCAGTACGGAGGCAGAGAAGCTCTCGCCGTTCGCCTTGTAGCAGAGGCGGATCGGGTCGTCCAGCTTCATGTTGACCAGACCATCTGCCAAGACATTCTTGAGCAGCATGCCCGTGTCTATGCTCGCCTCGGAAACCTTGTCAGGCAGTTGCGTTGCCACAGTGATCTCTGCTAGCGTCAGATTCAGGTAGATATCGTTTTGTGCATCGATGATGACGACGGGCTTTTCGCCGTTATAGACATTGAGGTAGGCCTGTACCCTGTCGTCCTCGCTTGTGCCCAGATTGTCAGCCGCAGAGACCGTGAGCTTGTGTGCCCAGATCGGAGCAACCAGCACGCTGCCGCCGCCGTAAGCCACCATTTGGGTGGTGAGGTTGCCGCTGACATTGTTGCCGGCTTCCTCGTAATCCTTCCATTCAATGGTGACGCTGCCGTTTTCGTTGGAGATCAGGCCTGCAATTTCAATGTCCGCACCGGTGTAGCTGATGATCGAAACTTCGGGCGTCTCCTTTGCGCTGACACCGCGGTTGTCGCTGAAGTTGCCGCTGCCCATCGAACGGCCGTTGACCTTGACAACGGGAGCACTGTAGGCCTCGTTGAATACGTCGATGTCGCCCACAACCAGTTCATAGTCGCTGAAGTTTTTGATGGTCACGTCCTGGACATGGCGGATGCCGTAGACCGTGATGTTTTTGATGCTGTCACTGCCGGTAATCCAGAAGTTCAGCGTACCGCTGCCGTTGTTCTGCAGTTTGGAAATGCGGATCTTGCCGTCCGACCGGGACGCCGAACCGTTTGCACCGATGAAGTACACCTTGCCGTTTGTATCAATGCTCACGGCAATACCGGCTGCCGAGTCACCGATGGTGAACTGCGCTCTGCCGAACGAGTTCGAACGCGTGACGCTCAGGCCCTTCGTCGTTTCGTTTTCGCTCTTCGTGGCCAGTGCACGGCGCACAGCCTTGGAGTACACGTCCACACCGCCACCGAAGTTGTCCACGACGATGCTTGCACCGGAGGCACGCACCTTGGTGTTGTCCGTGAAGCTCAGGTTGGAAGTGACGCGGCCCTGCACCTCGGTATCGGCAACAACCTTGCCGATGAAGGCCGTGATCTTTGCGAAGGCCTCCGCACCGGTGGCGTTGTTGGAGGATACGACGGGTGTGGGATCGCACTGTACCTTCAGGTCGTCGTAGGCCTGAATGTCGGCATGATCGACGTTCACGGAAGCATCGAAGTTGAAGTACACATCGCTGTAGGCCTTTGCCACGGCGTGTGCACCGGCCGTCTTGCTGACGGCATCGGCCGCCGCATTCAGACGATAGATGCGGGAGAGGATGTTGACGTTGCCACCGCGGATGACGGTATCCGCACCGCTGCCGGAAACGCCGATCTCCACCCGGGACATGCTCGAATTGCCGCTGTCACCGAAGTGGACCTCGGACTCAACCTTGTTGCTGGCCGAAAGTCCGCCGCCGGAGAAGTCCGTCTCGGCAGAGATGGATTTGCTGCCGCCGTAGCCGGCAATCGTAACCGTGCCCTGCGTGCCGTCGATTTCAGAGCCACGCCGGATATCCACGCCGACCTTGGCAATCAGGCTGCTCAGGGAGTAGCCGTTGCTGATGCCGACCAGGCCGATCGACTTGCCCTCGGTGGTGGCGGAAATATAATCCTCGCGACCGGAGTACGAGCCGATTTCGATATCGCCGAAGTTCGACCTGATTTCCGAACCGCTTGCGGCGATGGTCTGAACGTTGCGGTTGAGGTAGTTGAATGCCTTGACCGTCCCCTTGCCGAAGATGCCGATTGCGTCGACATCCAGAACAGATGTCACATTTGCGTCGGACGAAGCCTCAGAACTGATGTTGCCCATTGCAACGATTCTGCCGTAGATACCAATGACGACATTCTGATCGACATTGTTCTGAGCCACAGGCTGCGCCACGCTGCCGACTGCGATCGTCTTGCTGCTGGCATTCTCGTGCGCATTGAACTTGTCAGAAGCCTTGAGCGTGACACCGCCGCCCGTCTTCGTCGTGCGCAGGACTGCGCCCGGGCCGATGGTCACGCGCGTGTCCATGTAGCTGTTGGTCACGAGATTGTTCTTGGAAACCGAGATGCCCGCAATCGTCGTACCGGAGTTCATGGCCGTGTTGGCGGTGGCGGTATTGGCAGCTGCAATGCTGATGCTGCCGGTCGTGGTGATGTGCGCGTTGTCGCTGACAGTCACCACTGCCGTCTGCCTGTTGCCGGAAGTGCCAACGTAGGCATCCATCGTTCCGCTGGAGCCGCTGACGAGAGATGCGCCACCCGGCGAGTCACTGCTGGCCTCTGCGTTGGTATCGGCATTTGCACGGATGTCGGCAGATGCCGCGTGAATGTTTGCGCCCTTGACCGTGGCGCTGCTGTTGTCGCTCGTGGTTGCCTTGGCATACAGGCCGCCGAAGGAGGCAAGGCCGATGCTCATGGCGTTCTTGGCATCCGCTTTCGCCTGCGATACGATGTCAGAGAGGACGGTCACTGCCCCACCGGCCGTGATGTTGCCGCTGCTGATCGCCGCAGCGCTGCGTGCGCTCTCGTTGGCGTAGGCTTCGTTGACATCCGCGCCCACCAGAGACAGGCTGGTGCCGCCGGCAGAACCGGTGGTGGCCCGTGCGCTTGCCGCATTCAGCTTCGTTTCCACGTTGACCTTGCCGGTTGCCGTGAGCGTCACGCCGCCTATGTCGGCCTGCTGGTCGAGCTTCATGTTGGCGGTCGCCACATTGACTGCGACGGATACTCCGCTGATGGAGATCTTCGAGGACGGGATTTCAGAGAGTGCATTGGCGGTGGCCAGTGCCTGTACGTTCACATTGCCCTTCACCTGAAGGGTGCCCGTGCCGGAGATGCCGGCAAAGCCGGAGTATCTGCCGCTAACGGGGGCGACATTGGCCTCTGCGATATTCGTATTGGCACTGACACCCGATACGCCGCCTGCAGGCTGCGCAACGGAGGCGTAGGAGTCTGCCGTGTAGGTGGCCTTCACATTCAGGTCACCGGTGGTTGCGCTCGCACCCTCTGATATGTTGGCGCTTGCATTGAAGGAAGCACTGGCCTTGGCATAGGTCTTGACAACGCCAACACCCGCCAGCGATACGCTCACCGAACCGGAGGCCACTTCAAGACCCGCCTTTGCGGTGGTTGTGCCGTTGGCCAGCACATTCACATTGCCGGTCTCTGCGTTTCCGCTGATGCCGAAGCGTGCCTCGACAATGGATGCATCCCTTGCGGTAAGCACGTGCACCTGCGCGTTGGCCAGAGACACGCTTACCGCCGTGTCGCCCAGAATGGCCCGGGATGCCGCATTGCTACGAGACTTTCCTGCATTATAATTGGCAGTAATGTTGACGTCCTTCGCATAGAGGTTTCTGACATCGGTATAAGCACTCTGCGTTCCGCTGAGTCCGGATGTGAGCACATTCGCAGCAACCGTCACGCCGCTGACGGAAACGCTCGGCTTGGTCACCGCAGCCTTGGCCGCTGCGTTGCCGTTAGCCATGACGTTAAGTGTGCCGGAGCAGGAGATCGTGCCGTTGCCCAGTATGGCAGCCATGACATTGAGGCCGACGTTTGCCCGGGCAATGTTGGTCTCAAAGGAAGCAAGGCTGGCGCTGACGCCGTTCTTGGGCGTGGTCAGCACGGCATCTGCCTTGGCTTCGTGACGCACGTTCACGTCAACTGCATCGGCCTGCACCGTTGCATCACCCGTGTCGATGTACGCCTCAAACGTACCGTCGGCATTGGCGTAGAGGAGCACCAGACCCGCGCCGACGCCGGTAACCGACACGGCGGCGTTGCCCTGTTCGGGGAGTGCAACGGAAGCGCCTGTCGTGGTGACGTTCAGTTTCTCGGCATTCTCGATACCGGTATTGCTGATGTACGCGCGGGATGTGCCGTTGCTGTTGGCCTTGGCCGTGTGCGAACTGGCGCTGAACAGGCTTGCCGAAACCATGGCGCTCGCAATGACCGCATTTGCCTTGCCTGTGACGGTGCTGCCGTCGGAGGACAGGTTGTAGCGGCTGCTGACATTGACGCGCCCCTTCTCTTCGAAGATCAGCTGCGCATTTTTGATAAAAGCTTCGTTCGTGCCTGCAAGCGCTGCCTCGACAATGTTCACGGCCAGCTTCACGGCAGATGCGTCCACCGCGCCGTTGCGCACGCCGGCCATGGCGTTTGCATCCGTTTCGGCCGCTACGTTCACGGCATCCGCGTTGCTGCTGTTTTTGATGTGATACCTGCCGCCCGTCACCGCCGCAACAGACTGTGCATCGTTGGTGGCAATGGCAACGTTCGTGTCGGCCTTGGCGAGGGATGCCGAGACACCGTAGGAAGACGATGCCGTATAGGCTCTGGCCTCGGTCGTGGGCAGGCTCTTGACATTCAGATTCTGCAGGTACATCTCACCGCCGTTGACGGTCGCATTGAAACTGCTCTTGACCTTGGCGATCAGCACGTTTACGGTGACGGATGCGAGAGATACGCTCACGTCCGGCTTGGCCACGTCCGCGGTTGCAAAGGCAGTGCCGCGGGCGATGACGTTCAGGTTGCCGTAGTTGTCGGAGGAGCCGACGTTTGCGCCATCCTCGACGGAGGCGATGTTCTTGGCATTGGCGATCGCCACTGCAACGTTTACGCCGACATTGGCCATGCTGAGCGATACGCCGGGGCCGCCGCCGGTTGCGCCGATGTAGGCGTTTGCGCCCTTCTTCTTGTCGGTAAATTCGCTGCCGTCGTTCATGTCGGAGCTGACGGAAACGCTGCCGGCATTCATCCGAACGCCCTTGATCGCCGCCTGCTGGTCCGCGCTGAGCGTGGCCACGCTGCTCGAGAGCGCTATGGTCACAGCGCCGACCTTGAGCTGCGGCGTACCGACCTCTGCTGTAGCCGTGATCTTGCCCTGTGCATAGACATTTACGTTGTTTGCGCTGACCTTCCCCGTTCCGGAAATGCCTGCGCGGGCAATCGTCCTGACCTGTGCAAAGGAGAAGTTGATGCCGACATCGCCGAGAGATACGCTCACGCCGCCGAAAGCGGGGGTCATATTGGCCGCCGCATCGGCAATGTATTTTGCTTCGATCTCAAGCGTTCCGCCGTTGACCCTGATCTCATTGCCGGTCGAAACCGTCGCCTCATAATCACCGGAGGCGTAGGCATAGCCTGCCATGAGGCCAACGGAGAGTGCAGTGACGGTGAGTTTGTCAACCTTGGCCACGGCATGGGAGTCGCCGTAGCTGCGCACACTCATGTTGCCGCCGACCGTCAGAGTGGATGCATTCACGTCCGCAATGCCCGTCGCGTTGGCGATGGCGGTTGCTGCGTTGGCACTGAGCGAGAGCATGCCGGCCGATGCAGAGAAGATGTAGGCCTCTGCCATCGTGCCAAAGCTCAGCGACGGGATGCCTTCCCTGTTGACGGATACGGAGATGCTGCGGCGCTTGTAGCCGTTGGTGCTGTCCTTCAGGACATTCTGGTAGGACGCCACATCGAGTGCGCCGCCGACCTTAATTTCGGACACTGCTTCGATCTGAGCCTTCTGGACAGACTTGATCGTAGCCAGTGCCATCGATACGTTGGCGGAAATGCCACCCACACCCGCATTGGCAACGACGCTGTAGGCCTCGGTGTTGCCGAAGGCGAGCATGTTCAGGTCACCCTGCGTATTGAGCGTGCCGCCGTCGCCGACGATGCGTGCACTGTTTTCGGAAGCATTGATGGCAACACCGAAGTTAAGTGCCACGGCGACGGAACCCGCAGAGCCGGTCACGACCAGCGTCTGTGCCGTAGATCTGTAGGGATCGCTTTCGCTGCCTGCGTTCAGTTCGATGCTTCCCGCATCGACCTGTGCGTCCGTCAGATCGATGCAGGCCTCGTTTACGCTCTTGTGATAGGCCAGTGCCACGGTCGCGCCCACGGCCACTGCGCCGCCGACGACACTCGTCGCGTAGACCTTTGTATCACCCGCCAGATTGGCGGCCACACTCAGTTTGTCGCTTGCGCTGATGTTTGCCGCGCTGATTGCGGCAATGTTCGCTGCCTTGTTGATGCCGATGGCCACCAGGCCGTTGACGGCCACTGCGCCCACAGAGAGGCCCAGCGCGGTCATGTCAATGTTGGCCTTGAGTTTGCCCTCAACCGCCACGTTTCCGGCATTGACCGAACCGGAGATGCCGTTTGCAATCTTGCCGGGTACTGTGCCGATGTAGGTGCGGCTGTCGGCGTTGGACAGGTTCACCACCACGGACACGCCCACGGCGGTAGCCCCTGCGGCACCGGATACGAGGAATGCCTGAGACGTGGTTTCAAAGTCGGACCTGACCGCAACATCGCCGCTTGCACAGACGGTTGCGCCCTTGCCGATGAAGGTATCGATATCCAGTTTGTTGATGGCCAGTGCCATGTTGACTGCAACACCGACCGTACCGCCTGCGACGCCCGCAGCCACGGCGATCGCTGTGGTTTCGCCGCCGCTTGTCACATTGACGTTATCGACGGGGTTGTCCCCGGTGCCGATCCTGGCTGCGCCGTCGATGGCAGAGAGTACCTTTCCCTCAAAATAGGTTGCACCTGCGCTGACGCCGATGCCGGCCGTGCCGCCCACTGCCACACTCACGACGGTGGTCAACACCTGTCTGAAGTTCATTTCCGCGCGGACATTGACGTTTTCTGCAGTGAGTACATCGCCGGAGAGAACCGCCTGAGCCAGGCCGTTCACCACCAGCACACCTGCGCTCACGCCGACGCCTGCAGCGCCGCCACCCGCGGCCACCACGCCGATCATGCGGATGGCGGAGGCCTTTGCGCTGTCCCCTGCCTTCTCGTCGGCCTTGTCGTTGATTTCCTTGGCTTCACTGCCGAGCTTGTCGTTCGCGGAAGAACCGTCAGCGCCGCCGCTCACGGCCTTCACATTCACATCTTTGCCCGCGGAGAGCTTCGCATTATCGCCGACCGTTGCGCTGACCTGAGAGGAGAGCAGGCCAAAGGAGATGCCTGCGCCCACGCCCGCGCTGCCGCCGATGCCCAGCGAACCGGCAATCATGTTGACGGAAAGTGTATCACTGCCCAGCACATTGATGTCCGCTGCAGCGTTCACTTCCGCACCTGCCATGATGGCTGCGGACACGCCGTCCACCAGACCTGCTACAGCAGTGTCGCCGTAGCCGAGGCCGGCAGCCGTTTCCTCATATTTATCCTCGTTCATGCCTGCATCGGAGGAGGACGTGCCCGTTGCCTTCGTGAGGGCGGACTCGCTGACCGAGGCAAGCTTCATCTGATCGTTCTCTTCTTTGGTATAGAACCGGCCGTTGAGCTTGTAGTACTTGTTGCCGCTTGCATCCTTGTAGAGGACATAGCGCACGGCGTTGCCGTCCTCATCGATGCCGTCATAGTAGACGTTGCTGTCGCCTTCGGTGGTCTGGCCGTAGCTGCCGTAGCCCTCGCCGCGCTCGGCCATGCCCTTGTCGTCCGCGTCCGCCTTGAGCATCGCATCCAGATCGTCATCGGGCTGATAGGCCCTGGCGGCACCGTTGGCGCTGCCGAACGCACCGCCGACCTGCTTTTCCGGATTCACGCCGCCGTCCGCATAGATGGCAGAGGAGGAATCCTTGTCAAGCTTGCCGCCGATGAGTATCGCGGTGACCGATGCCGCAATGCCTGCGGAACCGCCGCCTGCGGCCGTAGCCACATAGGCATCCGCATCGCGCAGCGCCTTGGCGTCCACGTTCACGTCCGTGCCGGCATCAAGCTTTGCGCCCTCGCCGACCACGGCAGATACATTGTTGTTCGAAATGCTCACCAGTGCGGATACACCCACACCGGCCGTGCCGCTCGCGGCGATGGTGCCGACGATGGCCAGCAGCTGATAGTCGTCCTTTGCGGTAACGCCGACCGCACCCGTCTTGCCGGTGACATTCGCACCGCCCAGGATATTGGCTGCGGTGTTTACCTTATTGATGATCAGGTCCAGCGTGCCGCCCACGCCGGCCGAACCGCCCACCGCTGCACCGACGGCATCGGAGGTAACAAATTCCTTGGAGTTGGCAGCGACGTTGACATCGCCCTGCGCATTTACGGAGGCGTTGACCTGCACATCGGCCGTGGTCTTCATCTTGAAGCAGGTCACAACCGCGACTGCGGAGACACCGGCCTTGCCGGCCACACCTGCAGTCATGGCTGCATTGATGAAGCGTTCGTCGCTGTCGGCCTTTACGTTCACATTGCGGCCTGCTTCGACATTCTTGCCCAGCAGTGCCTTCGTCACGCCGCTGAAGGTCGCGACGTTTGCGCCTCCGGCCACGCCGACCTTGGCGCCCACGCCGAAGGTGACAGCCAGCAGCCACAGGTCATCCTTCGAATTTGCAGTGACGTTCACGTCGCGACCGGCAATGATTCTTGCATCCGTCGCCTCAGCGGTCACGTCCTTGTCAAACACCAGCACGACGACCGTCGCACCTGCGCCCACGCTGCCGGAGGCAGCCAGTGCGCCCGCGCAATTGTATATTGCCGAGTCATCGTCCGCTTCGACGGTCACGTCTCCGTCGCCCGAAGCGCTGCTCTCCCCTTCTGCTGCATAACCGGCAATCAGGGTTGCGCCGTTCGCGCTTGCGCGGACGCTGTTGTCGACCACCATGGTGTTGACAACGCCCTGCGCTGCAACACTCTTGCCGCCGGATACGCCCAGCGTGGCCATGACGGCCGTTTCCCTGCCGGTCGCACCGACGTACACGCCCTTGAACTTGCGGTTGCTGGCAAGTTCGGTTTCATTTGCGGTTTCGGCTGCTGCAATGAGCTGTGCGCCGCTGCCGATGATTGTCTCAACCACGTTGAGATGAATCACGGTGGAGGCTGCCACGCCTGCAGCCGTACCGGAGGTGGCCACGCTCACGCCGCCCGCAACCGCATAGAGCTTGGAATCGTAGTTTGATGCCGCGCCAACGTTGCCGCCTGCCTGCATCAGCGCATTGCCGGAAACATTGTTGTGGATGCGGCTTTCGGAGACCACGACCGGAATCGTGCCGCTGAAGGCCACGTCGGAAGTGGACACACCTGCGGCCACTGCCACGACGACAGTCACATCCTTGGCGCAGGCCTGTGCCAGGACATCCTGTCCGGATACAAGTTGAACCTTTTCGGCCGTTGCGCCGCTGCCGATGTTTACCTGCACATCGCGGTCAAACACGTTAACGTTGACCGTCGCGCCGATGGCATTTGCGCCGCTTGAACCTGCTGCCGCAAGTGCACCGTTGAGCGCCCAGGCATCGGAATCGGCCAGCACGCTGACATTGCCGTTTTGTGCTTCGATACTGCTGCCGTCGCCGATAAAGGTATTGACCTTCACCTTCGACACCAGTACGCTCAGCGCACCCGCGACGGTGTTTGCGCCCTTTGCCGCAGAGACGGAGGCGATCATGGACAACAAGCGCCCGCAGTCGGTTGCCTTGATATTGATATCACCCGCATCGGCGGTGAGATCGACATTGTTGCCGATCCCGGTATTCGTGACGGCCTCATTGATGATCACATCGAAGGTGCCGCCGGCGGCAACCTTGCCGCCCGCCGCAACCGCCGTGCTGACGGAGACGAGCAGCTGATCCATGTCGGTCACGGAGAGCACGTCAATACCCGCGCCTGCAGTGATCTTTGCACCGTCCGCGACCTTGCTTTCGGTTTCGTTCTTCGAGGCAATGACATTGAGTGCGCCGCCGACGGTAGCCTTGCTGTCCGAGGACGTGCTGATCGAAGCCGCCACCGTGAACAGCTGGGTGTCCATGTCCGTGGATGCGTTCTGCAGATAACTGCCGGCCACATCTATGATGCTGCTTTCACCGACACTACTGCGGACCCGGTCCTCGTTTTGCAGGTAGGCAAACGTCAGACCTACGCCTGCCTTCGAGGGTGCAGCATTGAGAGCACCCGCAATGATGCGCGTGTTTGCCGTATCCTTGGCCTCGAGCGTCATGTCACCGTCGCCGACATTGATCTCGGCATTGTCGCCGACAAGCGCTTCGACCGTATTGTTAAAGTAGACAATCGCAACCGAACCTGCCACGGAGGCATTGCTGTCGGAGGACGAACCGCCCATGATGCTGCCCGCGATGGCCTCGGCATAGTAGTTGGTCGAGCTGAGGAAGTTGAGCAGATCCACTGCCTCGAGCAGATCCGAGCTTGTGATGTTGATGGAGACAGTGTAGCTCTCGTCGTCCTCGCCCTTGTGTACATTGATAATGCCGGTATCCGCATCCGAGCGCTCGTCTTCGCTGAGCTTGCTCGTGTCGCTGATCAGCTTGTCAATGCCGAAGGCGTTCTCGTAGTCGTCCATCGTCACGCCGAGCTTTTCGGCACTGACTTCCAGCGACCCTGTCTCGATCTTCGTGCCGTCGCCGATGAGGGTTCTGATCCGGTTGTTGGCATAGATGACCGCAGCCGATGCGCCGATGCCGACGCTCGAGCCCTTGGAGATGCTCACGCCGCCCGCGCGAACTGCCAGCTTGGTCTTATCCGAAGTGGAGATGGCCAGCTTGTCGGCACTGATCGCCGTACCATTCGCCGTGATCACGTTCGTCCTGGCATTGCTCACCAGCACCGCAACCGCGCCGCCGATGGACGTGCTGCCGCCGTTGCCGCTGACCGCGCCTGCAAGTGCCTGTGCCGCAAGCTGGCCGCGGAAGTCATCGTTCATGTTCTGGGTGAGCGTCGCAGAGAGTTCGACATCGCCTTCGGATTCAATCGCTGCGTTGTCGGTCTCGACGATTGCTTCATTATTGTTGACGCTTACGGCAACGCCCGCTGCAACGGAGCCGGACTTGCGCGCCAGGGACATAGCGGCGCCCGTGCCGAGCGTGCGGAAGTTGCCCTCGTTTTCGGCGCTGATCTGTGCGCCGCCTGCTGCACTGATCGTGCCGGAGGCCAGGGTCTTTACCTTGTGTTCGGAAACCGTCAGGCCAACCGCCGCAGCCACCTGCAGTTTGGTGCTCTCGGAGGTCGAATCCGCAGCAGTGATATCCCGGTCGGCTGCATCACAGGCACTGTCCGCACCTGTCTTCGTTGCATCGGAAGCAACGTCCGTGCCGCTGATCTGAGCATCCTGATTGCGCAGCACGTTCGTGGAAAGCGGCAGGTCGTTGCGGGCCTGCTCACCGCTGCCCTCGCCGCTCACGCGCTCGTTGAGACGTCCGGCCGTATCGTTGTCCTTGTTGCGGTCGGTTTTCTCAGGAACATCCTTGCCGTTGAAGAAATCCTCTGCGCTGCCCTTGGCCGAATCGAACTTGTCCAGATAGCGCTGGAGATCTGCGCCGATGGCCGTCGCAATCGCATTGGAAGTATCCGCGCTGCTGCTGTGGGCATCGATTTTGGCCGTGCCGTTCACATCTGCGTTACCTTCAAACTGTGTGAGGATATCCGTGGAAACGATGTTCAGCGCAACCGCAGCGCCGACTGCGGTCGATTCTCCCATAGAGAAGCCACTGGCATTGGCCACTGCCTCACCCGTCTCAGTAGCGAGCATCAGCAGGTTGACCGTATCGCCATCCTCCTCGTCGGGATCGACCTCAATCGTGTCCTCACCCGTGGTGGTGATGTCCGTGTTCTTTCCAACGAATGTGTAAACCTTGCCGTCGAGCAGATTGACTGCAACGGAGGCATCCACGGAGATATTTTTGCTGTCGCTGCCCTCTTCCTCTTCAGCCGAGTCATCTTTGTCCGCATTATCGCCGTCGCCGCTCTCGAGCGGATCGGTACCGGAAACGCTGGCGGTCTCAATCTTGCGATCTGACGTCGCACGGATCTCGAGCGTATCGGCCCGGGTGGTACGGTTGTCGCCGATGCCGGCCTGTGTCGTATCCTCGCCGTAGGTGAATGCGAAGGACGCACCCACGCCGACCGAGTTGCCCTTGCCGTTTTTAACGTCTGCGCCCGCCTTGCCGCCCTCTTCGACGTCTTCAAATTCGGCATGAACGGTCACGTCAGCATCGGGCATATTGAAGCAATACACCGTCTCCGCAGCCGTGCTGGAATCGACAACCAGGATTTCCTTCTCCTGCTGTATGCCGTCTTCCATATAGGTATAGGTCAGCTTCGTCAGTTTCCTGCCGCTGATGTTCCTGACCGTCACCTTCACCGGATCGTTGAGCTTGGCTTCCGGATCGGAAACGCTCACTGCGCTGTCTGCATCGATTTCGTGTTCGTCCTCTTCGAACTCTGCGACCACGGACAGCTTGCCGTCCTCGGCCAGATCCGACGGAATCACAATCGTGAACTTGCCGTCTGCGCCGACTGCAAAACTGCCGTCATGTTCCTTGCCTTCCTTGTCTGTATAGCTGTAGCTGACGGAACCGGGCAGTCTGTAGCCTTCGTCCGCACTGAGGGTCACGCTGTTGCCTGCGATTTCGGCGTCGCCGCCGTTGCCCACATTGATCGCGGCTTTGTCGGTTTTGAGTACGTTGGCTGCGCCGCCGTTGCCCGCATCCTCGGTCTCGGCTGCGCCTGCTTCCTCATTTGCGTCCGCATCGCCGTCGGCATCCAGAGAGGCCGAAGCCGTCGTTGTCACGCGCTGCACATTCTCTGCCTTGACGTTCATGTCGCCTGCGATCTGCAGCGCGAAGCTGTCCTTCTCGCCTGCATCCAGGTCACTGACCGTGGCACTCGTCCTGCCGTTGATCACGGCAATCGCGACGCTGCCCGCGATGGCGTTATCCGACTCGCCTGCACCCGCGATGCTCTCGGTCTTGACGACGTGCATGGCACTCTGATCCTCGACCTCAACCTGCACGCCCAGCCAGGACGTAAGCATGTCGATGGCGGCGCTCGTCAGTGCCAGGCCGGACTTGCTCACAGCTTCGGTGAAATTGTCCTTGAAGCTGTCGGCCATGTCGCCACTGACAAACTCTACGAGCTTGTCAACATCCACCATGCCGTCCGTCAGAGGCTCATAGAGTTTCGAAGCCAAATTACCGACTTCGTTCTTCAGATATGCGCCGATCTCTTCTTTCAGTTCCGAAACACTCTTGTTGGTGACGTCTTCGGGGAGATGTGCTTCAACTGTATTGACAACAACATCCGTCAGCTTGTCGCCTAGCGTCTGCAGTGCGTCATCAATCGCAGCGGTCAGGTTTTCCTCTATAAGATTCTCGTCAAAGTTCTCACCGCTCACGCCGCACTTTACATAGTCAAGAATCGTGTCGAGCAGGCCGTCCCTGGCCACCGTAAGCAGAACAGAGGACATCTCTTCGGAGGAGAAGCTCGCCTGCAGCTCATCGCCGAGCGTTTCTTCCCACGCACTGTAGTCCAGCGTGTCGCCGAACTTGTCCTTCAGTATGTCGCCGATACTTGCAACGATCGTATCGGGCAGCTTGTTCAGTTCTGCACTTGCTGCATCGGCGTTCTCGGCAAACGTATCCTCAATATTCTCAACCTCAAGCAGCTGCTCAAGTCCGGTGCCGTCGAGCAGTTCCTCCGCAAAGGTATTGACCACGCCGGAGAGCTGCTCGGAAAGCGTCCGGGCAACGGACTCATTGTCGAGATACCGGTCCAGGCCCAAATCCTTGATCAGGCCGGAAATCAGGTTCTCAAGAACAGACTCAAGTCTTTTTTCAAATGCGTTGCTGTCGTCGTCTTCCTCATCCCCGTCTTCGTCTTCGCTCTGCTCGAGCATGACTGCGCTCACCTCGAGCGTATCCGCTTCGATGGCTGCCCCGGCAACATCCGCCACATTTTCAATGGTAACGATGTTGATCGCAACCGCGGCGCCCACACCCGTAGCTGCCTTGGTGGTGCTGGCGTTGGCTTTGATTTCGGCCTGCGTTCGATTCTTGGAAACCGCACGCACCGCGCCGTTCATTTCCAGTTCGAAGTCCTCGGCGTCCTCGTCTTCCTCGCCGTCATCACAGGCTTCGCTCGCCACGGCTTTGATCTGTGCTCCGCCGTCAACAGCTGCATCGGAAGTATTGCTCATAATGTTCAGCGCAAAGCCCGCCGCGGCTGCGACAGAACCTTCGCTTGTCTGAGCGGGCTGGCGACCCACCGACTGTGTACTCACCTGCTCCTGGGACATACTGTGCGAATCGGTTTCGGAGGCAAGTTTTGCCGCACCGGCCAGCAGGCCGTCCGCCTGATTGTCTGCGCTGCCCTCTGCATCATCCGCGTCGTCGTTTTCGTCATCGCTCTCGCCGCCGGCTGCGCTTGCGGTGGAAACCAGTTTCACCTCGCTGCCGGATTGAGCACCGACGTAGACACCGTTCGCTTTGACATCGGCCAGCAGTTTGGCGTTTGCGCCGTCATTGAACAAGGTGATGCCGAATGCGCCGCCGGCTGCCACGGAGGAACCTGCTGCGGATGCATTCGCCGCCACATCGTGTGCGACCGAAGTCTGTGCAAAAATTGTCGTGGTATGAAGTTCTTCACCCTGCTGTGCCATGTCGATCGTCGCGCCCTGAGTGCGCCCCATGTAGGCTGTTGCTTCGCTGCCTGCGACATCCAGCGCCACTACAGGAGTGATGGAATAGCCGCCCGCGCTGCCGGCCTTCGCCAGCACGGCGTCGCTGATATCCTGCTTTGCGATGACGCTCACACCGTCAAGTCCGATAACTTCGCTCTCTGCTTCGTCCGGATCGACAAGCGCCACACCGTCCTGGACGGCCGCATTGGTGTCCACGCCGCTCACGGCCACTGCAATGCCCGCGCCTACGCCGGTGTTGCCGCTCTCAAGATCGCCCGACGCATCCGCCTGCGTGCCAAGGTGTACGTATGCATTGGCCTGCGTGCTCAGTTCACCGCCGATGGCAAGCGTTGCCGCATCGCAAATGAGTGCGGAAGTTTTCACGCTGTCCACGCTGACGGCGACCGCGCCGCCCACACCGATGTTGCCCTCGGAATAACCGGCCTTGACATCGTTGACGATGTGCGTGCGTTCGCTTTCGTCGCCGGTCTCGGCACTGATCGTCAGGCCATCGGCCGCGCTGATCTCGCCGGAACGGATCACGGCACTGTTGCTGTGACGTACGACTGCCACGCCGACCGCAACTCCTGCGCTGAAAGTGTCGTCGCCGCTGTCCTCGCCCTCTTCAAACTCTGCCGTCACGCGAATGCACGCGGAAGCATCCGTGCCCTCGGGTACTTCAAACGTATACTTTCCGGAAGAGCTACGGGAACAGAGCACGGACTGTTCTTTCTTCACACCGTCCGTATCGGTGGTGATCACCGCATAGACACTGCCGCTTTTGACGCGATAGCCTTCGTCGGCCGTGATCGTCACATTTACGCGCTCGCCTGCGTCGGCTTTCACCGTTGCGGTTTCAATCGCGCCGTTTCTGACCTCGTCTGCTTCGACGGAAACATCTTTTTCCGCCACAGTCGCTTCGATCGCAATCTTGCTGCCCTTGTCCTTCCATTCGACGGGAACGACAAACTCATCATCACCGTCGAGCGTAATCGTGTCACCTGTCTCAGCGCCGCTCTCATCCAGCAGCCTGATGGTGGCGCCCGTCAGCTTCAGGCCCTGCTTGTACTGCTCGTCGGAAACGTTCAGCTTCAGTGTGTCACCGGCATCTGCTCTGGGCCGGGAAACTTCAACGCCATCGGTCGACACGGCCACTTCCATGGCCTTGTCATCGTAGCTCTTCTCCTCGCCTTCCTCTTCTTCCTTCTCGGGGAGCTTCCCTGCATCATTGCGCGTAGCTGCGGAACCGTCCGCAACATTGGAGACCACGGTCTGTGCGCTCGCGCTTACCGCCGCGCTGCCGGCTGCTTCGATCCGGCCTGCACCCAGATCCACGACTGCGTTGTTCCTGTTCCGGGCAACGGTCACGGCCAGTGCACCCGTTACCTGAGACGAGCTGCTGTCAGTCTCGCTGTCCTCGTCTTCCGCCTCATCACTTGAGAACTCGGCACTGATTGTCACGCCGTTCTCATCGACGTCGTCAGGCATGGTAAACACATACTCGCCGTTGTCGTTTTCGGGAATCTCAACCGTCACGATCGTGCCGTCTTCCTTCTTATAGGAAAGCTTCAGTGAACCGTCCTTCATGCTGCAGCCGTCCTTCGGATTGGAGACGATGACAACTTCCAGACCGGAGTCGGCATTGGTGATATCCGCTTCTGTCAGCAGTGCGCCGTATTTCGAACTGGTTTCATCCACGTCAAAGCGGATGGGCGTACCGTCTTCGCTGTCCTGCGTTGCACGCTTAGCGATCTCAGCGCCGTCGTTGGTTGCACCCTCGGTCGCATCGTCAAAGAGTCTGATGATGTCTTCAAATTCGTAGGCATCCTCTTCTTCGTCCTCTTCAAAGAGCCAGTCCGCATCTTCGTCTGTGCTCGGTGCATCGCCTTCTTCATAGGTAACGCAGATGTCCACGGGATAACCCGGCATCGTGAACTTGTACTCGAGCGTACCTTCCTCGGCGGTCAGCGTCTCATAGGTGTATTCTGCAGCGCCGGGCACCAGGTAGCGCAGCTTCACGGTATCGACCGTATAACCTTCGACGGGCGTCACAACGGCGCTCACTTCATCGCCCTTGTCGGCATACTGTTCGGAGAAAGCGACTAAACCCTTGTCCGTATCGTTGGTCACGCAGGCACCGATGGCATATTCTCCGTCCAAAAGGCCAAGGCCAGCGGTGATCTTTGCAATTACTTCATTCTTCTCACCCGCAGCTTCCGCAGCCTTCTTCAACAGAAGCATGCCTATCTTTTTGACGTATTCCAGAGACAGCTCCTCGCCGTCGTCATCGCCGCCCTTTTCCTCGGGCAGTGCAGACTTGGCCTCGGTGGTCACTTCGGAGCTTGCCTCGGAACTGACGCTGACATCGCCGCCCGCAGTCAGCACCGCGCCGTTCGTCAGCTTTGCGCTCACGTCCTGCAGCGCCACCGCGATGGCGAAGTAGCCGCCCTGATTGTCCTTGGCTTCTCCGTCACCGATGCCCGCCGTGGTGGTCACGTTCATCGAGCCTTCTGCGGAAATGTCGATGTCTCCTGCTGCATCCAGCTTTGCACCGTCCACAGTGATGTGCACATCGTTGAGCACGGAAGTGACTGCCAGAGAGACGGGCAGCAGATCCGCTTCAACGTTGGCCGTAAGGCTGACGCTGCCGCTTGCCTTGGCATTGATATCCTCTGCCGCGCTGAGTTCCGCAGTATCCCTGATGTTGATTTCGGTGGAATCCACCAGCACATTGACTGCCAGCGGCAGCGTCAGGCTGCTCGTGTCAACCTCTGCCTCAGCGGTCGCCGCAAGGTTGATCGAGCCGTTCTGCGTCGCGATCCTGCCGCAGATGTCGATGGTCGCATTGCCGATCTTGACGTTGACGAGCTTCGAGAAATCCTCGCCCAGAAGAGAGAGCATGCCGCCCTTCTGCTCGACCTTGGCTTCAATATCCACATCTGCGATTGCATCAAGGGATGCGTTTTCGCTCAGTGTCACCTTCGAGTTCAGCTTCAGGTCCAGGAAGTTGGCAGCCATGTCCGCGAGTATACCGCCGATGCTGTCCAGACTCAGTTCATCAATTTCGACCTTGTTCTCATCCTGCGCAGAAATCAGAATGTTGTTGCCCTTGAGCGCACCGTCAATGGTGATGTCCGCGCCGCTGATGCGAAGGTTCAGATTGCCGGCATCGATATCGCCGATACTGTCGCCGATCTCGCCCTGATCGACAATCAGGCTGTTGAGCAGACCGTCGCCGCCCACGACGGTCAGCTGCTGCGTGGCCGTCTTCAGAACGAAGTCGGTAAAGGAGATGTCGCCGGTCACGGTGTAAACGCCATCAACGATATCGCCGTCACCGATTTCGATCTGCTCCTTGTTTTCAAGTTCATCCGTAAAATTTTCAACGCTGTCGCCGATCGAAACATCAAAGGAATTGCCGTCACCGTTGCGCATGGTGATGCCGCTCTTGTCGCCGCTGATGCGCTCATCGTCGCTTTCGCTCAGGGAACCGCTGAGGTGCAGGCGGTCATAGCCCTCGCCTTCGTCGACGCTGACGCCGTCATAGGCATTGGCCACGGAGGCATCAATGTTCACGCGATCGTTGCCGTCACCCGTGCAAACATTTGCGCTGCCGGCCTCGCCGTCCTTGGTCTTGGAATCAAGGCCTTCAAGCGACACTTCGTCGTTGCCGTCGCCGGTGGAAATATCGGCGTCACCCGCCGAAGCATGGGCCGAGGCGGAAACCATATCGTCGCCCTCACCGGTCTCGATCGTAGCCGAAGCATCCTCACCGAGTTCCACATTGACGTTGTCATCTTCCCTGGTGCCGACGTAGTGCAGATTGGCATTAGCGACCGTGGTCTTTTTTTCGAGAGAGAGGTATATGCCGGCCAACAGCACATCGATGCCGTCGATGGTGATATCGCCGTTGACCTTGACGCTGTTGTCCGCGCCGCCGTTCGTGGCATCGTCCTGATCCGCGACGATGTTGAGCGTGAAGTTCTTATCGAGCGTGATCTCCTTGGACAGTTTGTCCCGGGAGATTTTGATGTCGCCGTCATAGGCGCCGGACTCGACTTTGACGGTGATCGAGTCGGAGAGATCCGTCAGGCTGCCAAGTGCAGCATCGACGGCCTTCTGGATGGCATTGGTGACGATATCCTCTTCGGTGCCGCCGCCGTCTTCTTCTGCCTCGTCATCCGCTTCGCCGTCAGAGCCATCCGCTTCGTCATCGTCCGCGGAATCATCCTCGGAATCGTCTTCATCGTCCCCATCCTCATCGGGGCCGTTTTCAAACGACTGCTCCTCGTCCAGCAAAGAAGACCCGTCGATTGCCGTATGCTCGGTGATCGTGGCCTTGCCGGGCTTGACCTGAGCAGACACATCGGGATCTTCGTCCGTCTGACCGTCCGGATCGGGTGTCTCCTTTTCCTCCGGGGAATCCTCATCCTCTGTCTCGGCTGCAAGAGATATCTCCTGCTCCAAAACCGGGACAGCAGCAGCCACACCGCTCAAGTGTGAACTGCTGCCGGATGTAAGGATATTCTCTTCCGAAGGCATGCTTTGCGCAACTGTCGGCACATGGGTCGTTGACTCCGCAACAACCCCGCTCGCCCCCAACAGGGCCAGCATTATTGATGCCAGCAGTGCGCTGCCTTTCTTCAGGATTTCACCTTTGAACGATCGCTTCATGGAAAGCACCTCTCATAAAACCTTTGGATAACGGGTTCCCCGTTTTAATCAATAGCTTACGGACATTTCCAGGTCTTCGTAATATTTGTCTTCATCGCCCATGGCAAGGTAGGTCTGCGCACGCTGATAATACACGTTTGAAAGATCGTAGCCGTGTTCGATGCAGAGGTTCAGATCTGCCAGCGCCGCATCGTAATCCGCCTGCATGCGGTAGGCGAAGGAGCGATAGTAGCGTGCCGCGTCCGCCTGCGAGGCGGTGGTCTGATCCGCTGTCTCATCGGAGGCATCCACTTCTTCGGCAGCGGTTTCCGTGGTCAGGGGTGCATCGACCGCGATGTCATCGACCACCACTTCGGCAGTACTCCCATCCTCGTCTGGAGCCGCCGTCGCTTCGGCTTCGGTCTGTTCGGTCTCTTCGGGAGCCGCCGTCGCTTCGGCTTCGGTTTGGGACTCGGCCTGTTCGATCACCGTCGTGAAGTCGGTGATGGCCGCATCCGCATTCTCGGACTGCAGATAACTCAAGCCGCGGTTGAAGAGGCTTTCCTCCGGCATGATGCCTGCATCCATGCAAGCCGTGAAATCGGCCACTGCCGCATCGTAGTCGGGAATCGACATCTCGCAAACTGCGCGATAGTAGAGCGCAACGTCGTTTTCCTTCGGTTCGATCTCGGTGTTTTCACCCTGCCCCAGGTAGGTGGTAAAGTCTGTGACAGCATCGCCGTAATTGCCGCTGCTCATCAGGCAGATCGCCCGATTATAGAGCGCATCCTCGACGTAGGACTCAGATTCGACCGAAGTCGAAAAATCGGCAATGGCACTTTCGTAATCGGACTGAGTCATTTCGCAGACGGCGCGGTTGTAATACAGGCCATCGAAACTGCCGCCGCCTTCAATGCAATCGGTGAACGCAGCCAGGGCTTCGTCGTAACTTTGGATGTTCATGTTGCACACGCCGATGTTGTACAGCGAGGAGACACCGAAGGTCTCATCTTCGATCAGATTCGAAAAATCCGCGATGGCTTCCGAGAACAGACCAAGGTTCATTTTGTAGACGCCGCGCTGATAGGCCGCCTCCTCCTCGCTGACATCCGCCGAAGCGGTATAGGTGTCATAGCTGCTCAGAGCATTCTCGTAGTCACCGGAGGCCTCATAGAGCTGCGCCATCGATCCGTACACGCTTTCGTCGCCCGTCAGCTCGATGTATTTCTCCATATCCGTGATTGCATCGGAATACAGACCGGAGTCGGAATATATCTGTGCTCTTACCAGATAAGCATTGGCTGTTTCGGGTGCCAGTTCCAACGTCTTTTCCAGATCCTGCAGCGCCGTCTCGTTTTCGCCCTGCATCGTGTAAACACAGGCACGCTTCAGGTACAGGTCTGCCGCCAGATCGACATCTTCCGCTTCATCAAAATAATCAAAGCAGGCATTGATGTAGTTCAGCGCCCTGTCGTATTCGGCGGTTTCGATATATCGCAGTGCCAGCGAATAGTACGCATCCAGTTTCTGCGTCTCGCTCGCATGCGCCGGCATCGCAAGCATGGCCACTATAACCGCTCCCGTCGCTGCACGCTTCAGAAATTTTCCAAACTTCATTCAATCGTCCTCCACTGTGTCTGTATCTTCCGTCAATAACTTCTGCATCATTTCGTAGGTGGTCTCAAACAGGTCTTCGTCCTCACCGTTGAGCATCACCCAATCGAAGTCTTCCATCGCGCCTTCCCGGTCGCCCAGCTGCATTCGGCAAATGCCCCGGCCGTACCTGCTCTTTTCAACTTCCTCGCCCGCTTCAATCGCTGCATCGAAGTCTGCCAATGCCTCTTCGTAGCGTGCAGCAGCCAGCAGACAACTGCCGCGCAGGTAGTTTGCAAAAACCGTACTACCGTCGGTTTTCAGGCAGGCCGTCAGGCTGTCGATCGCACTGTCGAAATCGCCCAACTGAACGTGTGCCGCGCCCGTCATCAGGCAGAGCGAAGAGAGGTCCGTCTCCGCCAGCGTCACTTGAAGCTTGCCCGTGGATTCCTCCAGCTGCAGGCTCGCGGTTTGGCCGCCGCTGCCGTCCAGTATCGACTGCACTGCCTGATCACCGTATTCACAGGTACGCTCATAATCCCCGGAGATGTATGCACAGAGCACGATGTAGTAATTGAGTGCTTCCGGATTATCATATCCGTCATTCTGTGCCTGAAGGAAGCATTCGTCCGCCTTGCCGTATTCGCCCTGGCGCATCCAGCCTATGCCAAGCATCACGTCGGCCATGGCCACATCCGCTCCGCCGGCTGCGCTGTAGCTCGCGCAATCAGCCTCCGCCAGTTCCATGCTGCCCATGTTGGTGTAGCAGTAGGCGCGGTTGAGATAGTAGTCATCCTTGTGATAGGTCTTGTCATCCAGCAGCATCGTATAATAACCGACTGCAGTCTGATAATCTCCCGCTGCTTCATAGACATTGATGAGGTTGGGCAGAAGCTCCATGGCATCGTCCGCAGTGTCAATGTAGACGCCTACGTCATCGAGTGCACCCTGCGTATCGCCCAAACTCAAGCGAACCTGAGCACGCGTGAGATACGCTTCCGGGGATGAATGAAGTTCAATGCCCCTGTTGAGCCAGGTCTCTGCGCTTTCATAATCCTCGAGCAGCGTATACAGATAGCCCTTTCTCAGATACAGATCGCCAAGCCCGGTCTCATCACCCTCATGGTTTGCAATGGACAGATCCGTGCAGGCCAGTGCATCCTCGTAGTTTCCCTTTGAAATGGCGATCGCTGCACCCAGTTCATAATCATCATAATCCCTTGCTACGGTCAGGTAGTCCTGCATATACCGGCTCATTCTGCCGAACCGGCCTAGGTTTGCATATTCATCGTTCTCCAAAAGTTGCATGGCCGCAACGACGGCCGCATTCCTGGCAAGCACATTGGCGTTGAGTGCAACGTTTGTGGCGTTGTATAAAGTGCCGGTTGCGAACAGAGCAACGACCAGCCCACCCGCGAGCACGCGCCTGACAGCCCTGCGGGGGCGCTTTGGCTTGATTCCGTCCGGATTTTTCGCGTCTCTCATTGCGTTTGGGTATACTCCCCCCTATTTTCATCCTGTTTTATTCTACCATAAATCGTGGCAAAAAGCAACATGTTTTCACGCAAATGGCATTTTCTATATAACTTTTTTGTCTTAATCCTGTTATCCCTAAAGGTCAGTCGGATGTTGGAATTGTGCTAAAATACTGCAAGGTATTATAAGTAGGAAAGGGTGATTGTTCAAATGAACAGGACATTGCGAAGAGGACTCTGCTGCTTGATTTCATTGCTCGTCATGCTCACGATCACATCGATCGCCTCGGCAGAATCGGTGGATCTAACGTCCATGACGGATGATGAAATACTCGAGCTGCTCTCGCAGCTCAATGATGAACTCGTCTCGCGTGGTCTGCCCAAGACAGCTACGCTCCCCCAGGGATCGTACATCGTCGGTGAGGATCTTCCCGAAGGCACGTACATCTACACCTGCCTGGCCGAGGGAAGCGAATGGGGCAGCCTCACGGTCTATTCCGATCGCGGAGACGGAGACCAGCTGGAATGGGAAATTGTTTCCGCACCGGACGAGGGCGAATCCCCCGATACCATTTTCCTCAGGCTGCACGAAAACGATCAGCTTAACTCGCCCGTACCGTTCAGCCTGACCATATCCGGCGGTGTGATCTTCCAATAAGCTCAAGCGAGGCTGTTCGCGGGAAAAACACGGACTGTTATAGGAGCAAAGAAAAGGAGGATGCAACCATGCCCTATAACAGTAAAGCTTTCGGAAACGTAATCGGTCAGCTCAGGAGCGAGATGGGGCTGTCGCAGGAGAAGTTGTCCGGTCTGGCCGGCATTTCCCGCAGCCATCTCGCGATGATTGAAAACGGCCGACGCACCGTTCGTCTGGACACGCTTTGGAAGATCTCCGAAGCACTGGGGGTCAGACCAAGTGTTCTGGTCGGGATGACCGAGAAGGAATTACAGCAGGACAACTGAAAGCCCGGGAGCCGCGAATCGACTCCCGGGTTTTATTATTCTATCCAATACACCCTGCCCGGCTTACGCTCTGCCGCCTTGGGGGCCTCACCGTCAATGTAGCCAACGGCGCAGTGGCCGATGCCTTCCCACTCACCCTCAATGCCCAGTTCCTTCAGAAGCTGCTTGAATTCAAGGGTCTCAAACTCTTCCTTGGCCCTATGAATCCAGATACTGCCAAGGCCCAGCACGTGAGCTGCAAGGAGCATATTGCCCATCACCAGGCTGCCGTCGTATACATGGGTCGGGCAGTTTTTGTCAGCCAGCACAATTAGGACAACGGGTGCACCGTAAAACGGATCCGTGCCCTTGCCCTGCCCCATGACCGCGGCATTGGCATGGGAGAACCTGTCACGCATTTCCTTGTTGGTCACGGCCAGCGTGATGACCGACTGCCTTCCCATGCCGCTTGCGGCGTACAGACCGGAATCGACTATGGTCTGTATATCTTCCTTGGACGGCATGTCCGGCTTGAATCTGCGAATGCTGCGACGTGTCCTGATGGCCTGAATAATATCATTCATATAAAATCCCTCCTTGCGGAATTGTTTTTCTGGCATCTGTAATGCCATGCTTTTTGCGCTTGTCGAACAGAGCATGATGCTGTTCCTTTTTCACTGTTCCTGCTTAAGGATACATTAATTAAATGAGGTGGTAAGCTGAGCAGTGAATTTCGTAACAGCAATCGCGCTGCTGCAATTCACGCACCCAAGACCTGCTATGCTGGGCTTGGGCAGTGCGACAGGTGCGTACGAAGCAGGTGGACGAAAGGCACGCTCAGATTCGCCGCCGAATTAATCAGGGGATCCTAAATATTTCTTATCCCATTATAGGATAAATCGGCACCGATGTAAAGCGTATGTGTCTGAAAACGTTGCGATTTTCATCCGGTTGTTGTGTGTCTGCAACCGTTTATTCAGCATCTCTACATATATAAATACGCGAATTTATGGCACTGCCGAACTTCCCTTCACCGGCTGCATCTGCAAAGGGCAGGGCTCCTCCTGCTTTACATCGGACATCCTTTACCCCGGCTTGACCATCGTGAGTGCAATTCTTTTCTTCTTCTCATCCACATCCAGCACCCAGACCTTCACGACATCGCCGACCTTGACCACCTCACTCGGGTGGCGTACAAAGCGTTCGGACATCTTTGACAAATGCACCAGCCCGTCCCGGTGCACGCCGATATCCACGAAGGCTCCGAAATCGACCACGTTGCGCACGGTCCCGGTCAGTTCCATGCCCGGCTTCAGATCGGCAATTTCCAGCACCTGTGTGCTGAATACCGGTGCAGGCAGATCGTCGCGCGGGTCGCGTCCGGGCTTTTGAAGCTCCGAGAGAATATCACGGAGTGTGGGCAGCCCGACACCCAGCTCATCGGTGAGCTTTTCCGTTCCGTAGTGCTCGGCACGCACGCCGATATCCCGTATGCCGCCGTTTTTCAGAGCCTTCATGTCACAGGAGAGGAGCTCCAATAATCTTTTCGCGACTGCATAGCTCTCCGGATGCACGGCCGTGGCATCCAGCGGATTTGCACTGTCACGCACGCGCAGGAAACCTGCGCACTGTTCGAACGCCTTCGGGCCGAGCTTGGGCACCCTCTTCAGTGCCGCGCGGCTCGGAATGCCGTTCTCCTCGCGGTAGGCCACGATGTTGTTCGCAAGCGTCGGACCGATGCCGGCGACATGCGTCAGGAGCGCCGCAGAAGCCGTGCTGACCTCCACACCAACCCGGTTCACGCAGGCCTCCACCACACCGTCGAGCGCCTCGGTCAGTCTGCTCTGCTTCAGATCGTGCTGATACTGACCCACGCCGATGGACTTCGGATCGATCTTCACCAGTTCCGCCAGCGCATCCTGCATTCTGCGTGCAATGGAGACCGCACTTCGCAGCGACACGTCATAATCCGGGAATTCCTTTGCCGCCAGTTCACTCGCGGAATACACGGATGCACCCGCCTCACTCACGATCATGTATTTTACATTCGGCACTTCCTTGAGAAGCTCCGCGATGAAGCGTTCACTCTCCCGAGAGGCCGTGCCGTTGCCGATGGCGATCGCAGTGATGTTGTGGCGGCGGATCATGCCGAGGATCAGATGTCTGGCAGTTTCCTTCTGCTTTTCATGAATCGGCAGCGTAAAATACCCCACGCCCGTTTCGAGCACCTTGCCGGTCGCATCGATCGCCGCCAGCTTGCAGCCGGTACGAAAGCCCGGATCCACGCCCAGCGTTGCATGGCCGCGGATGGGCGGTGTCATCAGGAGCTGGTGGAGGTTCTCCGAAAACACACGGATGGCGGCTTCGTTTGCCCGCTCCGTCATGTCTGCACGCGTCTCGCGTTCCAGAGACGGCGCGATCAGGCGTTCCCATGCATCCTCGCAGGCCAGGCTCATTTCCGCCTGCGTCCCCGAACCGCTGCGCACATAGTTCTGCTTCAGAATTGCGATCGCCTCATCATCCGGCATCACGACATTCACCTTCAGATAGCCCTCGCGCTCACCGCGGTTGACAGCCAGAATGCGATGCCCCTGCATGCGAGCCACAGGCTCGGAAGCGTTGTAGTACATTTTGTAAACGCTTTCCTCGTCCTTTGCTGCACTGCTGACCAGAACGGCTTTCCGGTTCACAAGCGCACGCAGCGGTTTGCGCGCCTCGGCGTCGTCGCTGATCTGCTCCGCGATGATATCCCTCGCACCTGCCAATGCCGCCTCGGTGTCGGGCACTTCCGCAGACAGATACTTCTTTGCCTCCGCATTCACGTCCGCTCGCATCGGCTGCAGGCGCAAAAACAGGGCCAGCGGCTCCAGTCCGCGCTCCTTTGCAACCGTTGCACGCGTCCGGCGCTTCGGTCGGTACGGACGGTACAGATCCTCCAACTCCGCGAGCGTTTTTGCCGCCTCGATTTTCTTTTGAAGTGCCGCCGTGAGCCGATCCTGCTCGGCAATGCTTCGCAGTATCTCCGCGCGGCGCTTGTCCAGACCGCGCAGGTATTCGAGGCGCTCCGCCAGCGTCCTCAGTACGGTATCATCCAGTGAACCGTGCGCTTCCTTGCGGTAACGCGCGATAAACGGAATGGTATTTCCCGCATCGATCAGATCGATGACCGCACGCGCCTGCTCGGGGCGAATATTCATCTCTTCGGATAGTATTTTTGCGTAGTCCATATTACCCTCGTGCAAACTGCTCGTCCTTCCCCCCACTGTCTTTCATTGTAAGGGTCCTTTCGTCATCAGATTCGGTTGTTTATTACAAATACCGCATTCCGTCCTCGGTTGCACCAAATACGGCTGTTGTTGAACTGTACCTGCCGATTGCATTTTCAGTGTATCACAAATATAAAATTGAAGCAACAAAAAATATGAAGCAGAAAGCAGCAGGGTGCCTTTTCTGCCATAACGATGCCGCGCCTCAATCTTTGACTGAGACGCGGCAGTTTGGATGTAAGGCAATATTTTCCCAAGTACCTGCATTTATTTTGGCAATTGACCCGCGGGAAAGGAGACCGTGATGCACGTGCCCTCGTCCTCTACGGAACTCAGATCGATCTTCGCGTTGTGCAGTATGGCCGCATGCTTGACGATCGAAAGCCCCAGACCCGTGCCGCCCAGTTCGCGCGAGCGGCTTTTGTTGACGCGGTAGAAGCGTTCGAACACGCGCTCCTGCTGATCTTTCGGGATGCCGATGCCGGTGTCGCTGACCGAGAGCAGCACACCGTCCGCGCTGTTCTCGATGTTCACGTTCACGCTGCCGCCTCTGCGGTTGTACTTGATGGCATTGTCGCAGAGGTTGCGCACCATGAGGCTGAGCAGTTGCGGTATGCCGGTCAGCGGTGCGGATTCGCCAGTCAGCGTCAGCTTGACCTCTGCCTCGCTTGCATAGCTTTGCAGGCTGTTTGTGGCCTGCAGTGCCAGCTCGTACAGATCAACCTGTTCGCGCTTCATGTCCTCCGCGCCCTCATCCAGATGTGAGAGTCGGATGATGTCCTCGACCAGTGCCGTCATGCGCTTGGCATCGCTCAGGATCTGTTCCGAAAACTTCGGCACGTCTCCTTCGGCCACCATGCCGCCCGCCAGCATTTCCGCATAGCCCGCGATGGTGTGCAGCGGCGTCTTAAGCTCGTGTGACACGTTCGCGGTGAACTCACGGCGCATCTGCTCGTTTTTCTCCTTTTCGGCGATGTCAATGAGCAACAACACCGTGCCGACCAGTGCACCTTCGGAACAGATGGGGCTGGTGTTGACCTGATAGCGCACATGATGAATGGTAAATATATCGTTGGCCGGTTCGCCGATCCTGGCCTTGCGCAGCAGATTCTGCATCTCACAGCTGTGGTTAAAGAGCATGAAGTCCTTGCCGATGCAGTAATCCGTCACGCCCAGTATCCGCTGGGCTGCGGGGTTGATGCTCATCACCAGGCCTTCTTCGTCCAGCAGTATCAGACCCTCCTGCATCGAACCCGTCGCCGCATCCAGTTCATGCTGCTTGCGCGTCAGCTTTTTTTTCTGCATGGTCAGCTGATTTTGCTGATAGCAAAGACGGTTGACCAGCGGCGTCAGTTCGGGATAGACCGTCTTGGCGTCCGGATGATCCAGATTCATGCTGTTGAGCGGCTTCACGATGCGCTTGGACAAACGGGAAGCCAGGAAGAGCGACAGGCCCAGACCGATGGCCACCACGATGATGATCGGCTGCGACAGGCTCACCAGCAGCGTCAGTATCGTGTACTGCGTGTGCGATACGCGGATAATGCTGCCATCGTCCAGCATGAGCGCCACATACATCTGCCGCTCGGTCAGCGTGGTCGAATATCGCTCACTCTCGCCCTCGCCTGCCTTGAGCACCTGCTGTATCTCCTCGCGCTCCAGATGATTGTCCATTGTGCCCGCATCGACCTCGTTGTCATAGAGCACATTGCCGTCGCCGTCTATCCACGTCACCCGGCTGCCGTCCATATCCAGCGAGTCAAAGTAGGTCATGCCCTCGTGCGATACGCCTTGGGCCACAAGATCGGCCTGCTGACGAAGCTGCTGCATCTGCTGCTCGGAAAAATAGTTGTAGAGCAGATCCATGATCAGCACCATCGTGCAAGCGAAGACCGCCAGTGCCACCACACTGATCGATCGGAAAATCCGGCGAATCATTTATGTCCTCCCATTCTGTAACCCACGCCGCGAACCGTTTCTATCAGGTAGGCGCACTTGCCGAGCTTGGCACGCAGCGTACCGATATGCACGTCCACCGTGCGGGTTTCTCCCATGAAATCATCGTTCCAGACCGCCGAGAGCAGCGCATCGCGCGTGAACGCCCGGCCGCGGTTGTTCATCAGCAGGCACAGCAGGTCATATTCCTTGAGCGTGAGTGTGACTTCCTTGCCGTCCACCAGTACACGGTGCGAGAGCGTATCCACGACCAGTTCGCCCTCCTGCAGGCGCGTGTTTTCCGTCTCCCGGGGCGCGGTTCTGCGAAGCACCGCACGCACGCGGGAGACCATCTCCATCATGCCGAAGGGCTTGGCCAGATAGTCGTCCGCGCCAAGATCGAGCGCTATGACCTTGTCATATTCCTCGCCTTTGGCCGTGGTCATGATGACCGGCACGCGCCTTGTATCGCTCCTTGATCGAAGCTTCTTAAGTATCGATATGCCGTCCTCGCCCGGCAGCATGATATCCAGCATCACCATCTGCGGCGTCTCATGCTCGAGTGCTTCAAAGAGAGCACTCCCCTCCTCAAAGCCTCCGGCCTCAAAGCCTGCAGATCCCAGCGCATATATCATCAGCTTCCGGATTGCCGCATCGTCTTCCACACAAAATATCATTCAAATCACCCCAATGTTTTTTCGCCGGCTTCATTATACAACATATTTTGCGTGAATGCGCGGCTTTGCCGAAAAAATCACAGTGCGAATTCGTTCGCGTAGTCCTCATAGAGCTTGTCGAAGTTGCCGCCGCCGTCCTTCTTCTGACGCAGCGTATCGTGCAGCGAGAGCTGATGACATGCAATGTCCATCACGCATCCGGCAATGTTGGAGCAATGATCCGAAGTACGCTCCAGATTGGTCAGCAGGTCGGCCCAGACGAAGCCCGCTTCCGCGCTGCACTCGCCCTTGGTCATGCGCAGTATGTGGCCGGTGCGCATCTCTTCCTTCAGGGTGTCGATCACCTGCTCGAGCGGCTCGACCTGCGCAGCCAGATCCGCATCGTTTTCGTCGAAGGCCCGGAAGGTCATATCCAGTATCTTTTCGATCGCACGTGTCAGCACGTTCAGTTCCCTGTCAGCCTCTTCGGAGAACTTGATATTCTTGTCTCGCATCTCCTCGGCAGACTTGAGAATATCCACTGCATGGTCGGCAATGCGCTCAAAGTCGCCGATGTACTTGAGCATGGCGGTGGTTTCCTCGCCGGCCTCCTGCGTCAGCGGCTCGGCGCTGAGCTTGATCAGGTAGGTGCTGATGGCATCCTCGTAGTGATCGGTTCTGTCCTCTGCCTCACGGATGCTCCAGGCAACCTGCGGATCAAATTCTCTGACGAGGCTCAGACTGTTGCGCAGCGCGTCGCTGGCATCCTGCGCCATCTTCTCAACCAGTTCATGGCAGCGCTCCAGTGCAAGCGGCGGGGTAGCCAGAAGGCGCTCGTCCAGCAGCGTGACACTTTCCTCATGCTTCTTGTTGCCCTCGGGTACAATGCGCATGGCCAGTTTCTCCAGCATTCCCGTCTGCGGCAGCAGCAGAGCCGTGCAGAGGATGTTAAAGATCGAGTGCGCCACGGCGATGCCGAACATGCTCGCCGACTGAGTAAGCAGCGCGGGTGCAAAGATCAGCTTCACGATGCAGAATACGCTCAGCCAGACGATGGTGCCGATGATGTTGAACATCAGGTGAACCACTGCGGCACGGCGTGCGTTCTTGTTGGTGCCGATGGAGGAAAGTATGGCCGTGATGCAGGTGCCGATGTTCTGACCCATGATGATCGGTATCGCAGCGCCGTAGGAGACCTGACCCGTCACCGCCAGTGCCTGCAGTATACCGACCGATGCGGAGCTGGACTGTATGATGGCCGTGAGCAAAGCACCCGCCAGCACGCCCAGGATCGGGTTGGTGAACATCAGAAAGATATCTCGGAAGCCGGGCACATCCTTAAGCCCGGAAACCGCCGAGCTCATGGTTTCCATGCCGAACATAAGCGTCGCAAAACCCAGGAGGATCAGGCCGCTGTCCTTTTTCTTGCTGCTCTTGCAGAACATGTAGAGTATGATGCCGATCAGCGCCAGTATGGGCGTAAAGGAGGTCGGCTTCAGGAGCTTGACCCAGAGCGTATCGCTGCTGATGCCGCCCAGGGACAGTATCCATGCCGTCACGGTCGTGCCGACGTTGGCGCCCATGATCACGTTGATGGACTGCTTGAGCGTCAGAAGGCCCGAATTGACGAAGCCCACGACCATGACCGTCGTGGCCGATGAACTCTGGATCACCGCAGTGACACCCAGACCTGTGAGGAAACCGGTCATCTTGCGGCCGGTCATCTTGCCCAGCAGCGTTCTGAGCTTGCCGCCCGCACGCTTCTCCAGTGCCTGCCCCATCAGGTTCATGCCGAAAAGGAACAGGCACAGGCCTCCGATCATGTTCAGTACGTCAAAAATACTCATGCATTTATCTCCTTTGCACAGCTTCAATTCTTCATCCTGAGATCAAGTATAGACGCACTGTATCAAAAGAATTATCGGCGAAATATCAAATCTATGTAAGATCGCAGTCTGTCCGGGTGAAATCGGTCGGTCAAACACAAACATCACTTGAGTTTAACTGCCGATCGATAGCGTTGGTAATGCGAACATTATATGATCGGATTATTACAAACGAATCGAGACAGAATATGAGCGAAGTAAAATTTAGTGAACTGAATCTGATCCCCGAAATGCAGCGTGCCATCGACGAACTGGGCTTTGACTGTGCCACGGACATACAGGCGCAGGCCATCCCCCGCATCCGTGAGGGGCGCGACATCATCGGCAAATCCCAGACGGGCACGGGCAAGACGCTGGCTTTCGCCATCCCGGCCATCGAAAAGATCGACCGAGAAGAGACCGAAACGACCGTGCAAGTCCTCATCCTCTGCCCCACGCGCGAGCTGGCGCAGCAGGGCTGTGACGAAATCAAGAAACTGACGCGCTTCATGACCGGCATCTGGGTCACGGACGTCTACGGCGGTGCGCCGATGGAACGGCAGATCGCAAGGCTGAAAAAGTGCAACCTTGTCATCGGCACGCCCGGTCGCGTGATGGACCATATGCGCCGCGGCACGCTCTCTCTGAGCAATGTCTCCCTGGTCGTGCTGGATGAGGCCGACGAAATGCTTTCCATGGGCTTCCGCGAGGACATCGAGACCATACTCAAGGATGTGCCCGAGACAAGGCAGACGGTGCTTTTCTCGGCCACCATGCCCCCCGCCATACTTGAAATTACCGAAACCTATCTCACCGAGCCGCACATCGTCGAGATCAACCGCGAGCAGGTCACGCTCGAGAATATCCGCCAGACTTACATCGACGTGCCGATGGGGCGCAAGCTGGACGCGCTCAACCTCATACTGCGGGCCTACGAGCCGAAGCTGTGCATGATCTTCTGCAACACCAAGCTGATGGTCGAGGAAGTGACGCAGTACCTGAGCAAAAACGGTTTCCCCGCCGAGGCGCTGCACGGCGACCTGAACCAGAGCCAGCGCACGCGCGTGATGGATGCGTTCAAGTCTGCCCGCATACCGATACTGGTGGCCACGGACGTGGCGGCGCGCGGCATTGATGTCAACGATATCGACTACGTCATCAACTACGACGTGCCCGGACACGACGAATATTATGTCCACCGCATCGGCCGCACGGGCCGCGCGGGCAAGGAAGGCTGCGCCGTGACCATCTGCTCCGGCCGCCGCCAGTATTATATGATACGTGATCTGGCGCACATGGCCAAGTCCGAGATCACGCAGGCGCCGATTCCGACCGTCGCGGAGATCCGTGAAAAGCAGCATGCGCGGCAGCGCGAAGCCCTGACGCAGATCATCGAGGGCGGAGTGGACGAACAGTACCGCGATATGGCGCGGGGGCTGATCGAGGCGGGCTGCGATCCCGAGCTCATTGCCGCAGCCGCCATGCAGGCCGCCTGGAAAAAGGAAGAACTGCAGCTGCAGGACATCGTATTTGAGCGCAGGAGCGCGGACGGTGACCGGTATAGTCGCATCGTCATCGGCCTTGGCCGCAGGCAGCGCATCGCGCCCAACCATGTGGTCAGCGCCGTGGCGGAACGTGCCAACATCCCCGGGCGCGAGATCGGCAAGATCGAGATCTACGATGATCACTGCGTCGTGGGCGTGCCTGCCGCACAGGCAGAGAGAATCGTGCGCTCGCTGAAGGGGCTGAAGATCTGCGGCATTCCCGCTGCCGTTCGTCTGTATCAGGAAAAGCCGGGCACCGGACGCAGCAACAGAAACGAGCGGAACAGGCCGGCCGAGGCCCCGCTGCAGGCGGCCGTTCGTCGCGGCAAGATCAGACTCTCGGCCGATGCCAAGGCAAAGCTTCTTGACGCAAGCGATCTCAGTCGCTTTGATGTCACGCCCGCGAAGCACGAACACAGGGAAAAGCGCACGGAACGCAGGGACACGTACAACCGCAAGCCGGTGCAAAAGACGCGCAACGGCAAGAACAACGACCGCGGTTCGCACCGCCGCGACCGGCACAAATAATCGGGCGCTTCACTTTTTACGTCAGGAAAACAGGGATCAGGGACCGGAGGGTCAGCCTCTTGTTCCTCTTCCCTGATCCTGCGCTTTTCCCTTCCCCGGTTTTCCGTAAGCGGCCACTTTTTATGAAATTTCGTAATCCGGTCGAAAACAATTGCTTTTATACCGTGATATGTGATATACTGCTTTTAACATACTTGTGAAACTGTCATGCTTATTCATGAATTGAAAGGGAATTATCATGCCCAAAACGACGCAACCCGCCCTGGGCAAGCCCCACGGCTACTGTACGATCCGTGTCGAACTGGATGACAACGGTCATCCGATCGACTGGACGTTCATCCATGTCAACGAAGAACTTGCGAAGATCGAGGGCAAATCTCAAGAGGAACTGACCGGTCACCGCTTCTTTGAAGTTTTCCCGAACGGCAACCGCAAATGGCTCAGGCACTACTACGATGCCGCCTACCGCGGGCTGAGCGTCTACTTTGACGATATCTCCGAGGAAATCGGCCTGTATCTGCATGTAGAGGCCTATCCGACGGGACAGGTGGGCTACTGTGCCTGCGTGATCTGTGACATCAAGGAGAATATATTCTCCAGACTGCGCCAGCAGGAGGCTCAGGAGGCGCTGCTGAAGGCCTACGAAGCCGAGAAAAAGCGCAACGCCCAGATCCGCCACTACGCCAAAGCCATGGGAATCGTCTATCCGCTGGTCATCAGCATTGATTATACAAACAACCGCTATGATATGGTTGAATACGACAACTTTCTCAACAAGACTGCTGCGTATGCCGGCACAGTAGATGAATTGGTCAATGTCGGGGCATCGACGATACCCGATCCCAAGGCTGCCGAGGCATTTCTCGCGTTGTTTAACCGCAAAGCTGCGATGGAGGCCTTCCGTCAGGGGAAAAAGGAGCTTGCACTCCGCCATCCTCAAAACGGTGATGACGGCAAGGTGCACTATATGGACACGCACATCATCTGCACGGAATGCTCCGACGAGAAGATCACAGCTATTTCCGTGGCGAAGTGCATCGACGAGGAGGCCGAGCGCGATCGCGCCCTGCTGCAGGCCGCCGAGCATGCCGAGGTCATCGGTGCACTCTCCACCATCTACACCACCATCATAGAGGCCGACCTGCCGACCCATGGCTACAGGATCGTCCAGACCACATCGCCGATGGAAGCCGTCATGGGCGGCAAAGCGCAGGGCAACTTCGACGAAGTCATGGAAGATGTGCTGACGTATTTTATTCATCCGGACGATATCGAAAAAATGCGTGCCTTTGTCAATCTGGGAACGCTCGCAACGCGTATGGGCAAGGACACGACGCTCGTGACGGAGTACAGGGCGCCCTACGGCAAGTGGTTTGAATCCAGGTTCATCGCCAAGAAACACGACGCGGCGGGGCGCGTCATCTCCGCCATCTATGCCTCGAAGGATGTCACACCCGAAAAACAAAAGGAACTGCACTACCGCGAACAGCTGAAATCGTCCGCGGTCGAGGCCGAAAGGGCCAATACCTCCAAGACGAGTTTCCTGCGGCGCATGAGTCATGACATACGCACGCCGCTCAACGGCATCGTGGGCATGCTGCACATCATGGACCGCTTCAAGGGCGACAAGGACAAATACGAAGAGTGCATGGACAAGATACTGCGCTCCACCGACTATCTGCTCAACCTCGTCAACAACGTGCTGGACATCTCCAAGATGGAATCGGGCGCAATCGAGCTGGAATACAAGCCCTTTGATCTGGCACAGTTGCTGCTCAACACGCTGCCGGTCGTGGCGGCCAACGCGAGCCAGCACAGCATCGCCTTCTGCGGCGGGCAGGAGGATACACACATCACGCACCGCTATCTCGTGGGCAGCCCGGTGCATCTTAACCGAGTGCTGATGAATCTGGCCTCCAACGCCATCAAGTACAACCACCCCGGCGGAAGTCTGAGAATCTACTGCAACGAGCTGCGCAGCGACGGCGAACAGGCGACATACGAGTTCGTCTGCTCGGATACGGGGCTGGGCATGAGCGAGGATTTCCAGAAGCATGCCTTCGAACCCTTCACCCAGGAGGGCAAGGAGACGACCACCAGTTTCTCCGGCTCGGGTCTGGGGCTTTCCATCGTGAACGAAATCGTGAAGAAAATGGGCGGCACCATAGAACTTGAGAGCAAAGAAAACGTCGGCACGACCATCCGCATCGTGCTCACAATGACATTGGACAAAAATTACAGACAGGCAATCGCCGAAAAAGCCCTGCCCGAGACGCTCGACCTCTCGGGTTGCCGTGCGCTGCTTGTGGAGGACAACGACATCAACATGGAGATCGCCGGCATCATGCTGGAGGAACTGGGGCTTGAGATCGTTTCCGCCGAAAACGGCCGGCAGGGTTTGGACATCTTCCGCGAGTCCGAACCCTATACCTTTGACTTTATATTCATGGACGTGATGATGCCCGTGATGGACGGTCTGGAGGCCACGAAAGCCATACGCACGCTGTACCGGCCCGACGCCGCGACCGTGCCGATCATCGCCATGACCGCCAACGCCTTTGCCGAAGATCGCCGTGCCTGTCTGGATGCCGGTATGAACGACCATATCGGCAAGCCCATCGACACCAAAAACGTGATCAGCGTGCTGCGAAAATATGCGAAGTAAGCCATTCCCCTCCCCTGCAAGACTGCTTGCGGCGGAGGGGTTTGTAAACTTGCATGTGCACAAAAAAATCCCGAGGACTCATCATCCTCGGGAATCAATTGGTCTGGGTGAGAAGATTCGAACTTCCGGCCTCTTGAACCCCATTCAAGCACGCTACCAAACTGCGCTACACCCAGTCATTCGCTTTCCAACGAACAAGTGATATTATAGCGCGGTTTTCGGTATTTGTCAATACCCATTTTGAATTTTTTTAATTGATCGCATTCGGCAGTAGAGATAACTACAAGGAGGCTTTAGGGATACACTGATTAAATGAGGTGGTAAGCTGAGCAGTGAATTTTGCGAAAGCAGT
>CAVINP010000004.1:0-51991 GCA_963643985.1 bacterium | reverse complement strand
GGGACGGGGTGTCCGCCCCCACAAAATCCGTGTCCATTTTACGGGGTACAGTTTAGGGCTGCCCAAGCCCAGTCTCCCTCAATGAGGGAGAGGGGGATCGCAAGGCGACAAACCGGAGGTTTGTCGGTCTGCCACAAAGTGGTAGACGGCCGACGGTCGAATCGAAGATTCGAGCGTGGCACCGTGAGCGGTGGAAGGAGTTGAAGCAAAGTACAACGAAACGAAATCCCCCAACTTTCTGTGAAGAACCTGCGCTTGAGGCCTACAACCAACTTCAATCGCAGGCATTAGACCACATCAACCTGTATAAGCCATCCCGGGTCAGTGAAATCGCCCTGGACAGCCACTCCGAGGCGTTTAAAACGTTCAGCACCTATGTGGCGTGTGTCGAGCACTTCTGCGTTGGCGTGAATCAGTGCATATACGACTCTGCTGTGTAGACCCGGCAATACAGCATCCTGCACTGCTTCATCTGATGACCCGCGAAAAGCTGATCGCAGCCAAGGATCTGGATGCATTTCTGAAGGCGGCGCAAAAGAGCGGCAACAACGAGGCAATTGCGGCGATGCTGGAATACAGCCACAGTGGCGTATCCGAAAAGGCGAAGGAAAAGGCAAGGGCCAAGCAGGAAGAGCGCGACACGAACGTCATGAGTTTTATCTTCTTTGCTGACCAATTGGGGCGCATCAAGGGCAAGACCTTTGTGGTGACGGGCAAGCTCAATACCTTCGTCAGCCGCGACGAACTAAAGGAGTGCCTGCTTAGTGCCGGGGCAAAGCTGACGGAGAATCTGACGGAGGATGTCGATTATCTGATCACGAACACGCTGAACTCCGGCACGGCCAAGAACAAAAAGGCGATTGAGCTGGGCATTGAACGCATCACTGAAGCACAGTTCAACGAACTGATCGGGAGGAAAGCGCAGGTGTGAACGCCCGTTATCGGCGAAGGTGAACTGGATTGGAAGATTTTTTTGAAAAAGGTATTGACAAATGCCCCGACAGCGTGTATAATAAAACACGTTGTTCGGGGTTATAGCTCAGTTGGTTAGAGCGTCACGTTGACATCGTGAAGGTCATAGGTTCGAGCCCTACTAACCCCACCATCAAGGCCATCTTGTTTGAGATGGTCTTTTATTTTTTCCAAATGAACCGCCCGGGCGTATTCCCGGGCGGTTCATTTTATCAATGTGCAAACTGGCTGTCGTAAAGCTCACGGTAGAAGCCGCCGGCCTTGAGCAGGGCCTGATGTGTGCCGCTTTCGATGACCTTGCCGTCACGCATCACGAGTATCATGTCGGCGTTCTCAATCGTGCTCAGACGATGTGCCACCACAAAACTGGTGCGTCCCTTCATCATGGTGGCAAAGGCGTTCTGTATCTTCAGCTCCGTGCGCGTGTCGATGGAGGAAGTGGCCTCGTCCAGTATCAGCATGGGCGGCAGACTCAGCATTGCGCGGGCAATGCATATCAGCTGTTTCTGGCCTTCGGAGAGACCGCTGCCGTTTTCGGTCACGGGTGTGTCATAGCCGCGCGGCATACGTCTGATGAAGCTGTGCGCATGCGCCGCCTTGGCCGCATCGATGATTTCCTCATCCGTGGCATCGGGTTTGGCCATGGCGATGTTGTCGCGGATCGTGCCGGTCTTCAGCCAGGTATCCTGCAACACCATGCCGTAGCTGTTGCGCAGGCTGGCGCGGGTGATGCCGCGAATATCGCGCCCGCTGACGGAGATCGCGCCGTCATCCACATCATAGAAGCGCATGAGCAGATTGATCAGCGTGGTCTTGCCGCAGCCGGTCGGGCCGACGATGGCGACACGGTTGCCGGGTGAAACGCTCAGGTTGAAATGCTCGATCAGCTTCTGTTCCGGATTGTAGCTGAAGCTGACATCGTCCAGATAGACATAGCCGTTGGCCTGAACCAGATCCATGGCATCCTCGGCATCGGGCTCCTCGGCAGGCTCGTCGATGAGCTCGAATATGCGGGCGGCACAGGCGATAGCATTCTGCAGTTCGGTCACGACACCGGAGATCTCATTGAAAGGCTTCGTGTACTGGTTGGCGTAGGTCAGAAAGCAGGAGAGCTGGCCGACAGTGATGGCACCGGCCACCGTCTCGATGGCGGCCAGACCGCCGAAGACCGCCACACCTGCGTACACCAGCGAATTGACGAAGCGCGTGCAGGGATTCGTCAGCGAAGAGAAGAAGGTCGCGCGCAGCGAGAACTTTTCAAGGCGGGTGTTGATCTCGTCAAAGCGCCTCAGCACATTTTCTTCCTGACCGAAGGCCTCAACCACCTTCTGGCCGCCGATCATCTCGTTGATCAGCGCAGTCTGTTCGCCGCGTGTGCCGGATTGCAGCTTGAACATCGAATAGGTCTTGTGGGCGATGAACGATGCCACAAAGAGCGAAATGGGCGTGACCAGCACCACCACGACGGTGATGCCGACGCTGATGCGCAGCATGAATATCAGCGTGCCCAGTATGGTCAGTACGCCCGTGAACAGCTGCGTAAAGCCCATCAGCAGGCCGTCGGAGAAAGTATCAACATCGGCGATGACACGGCTGACGATGTCTCCGGACGGATGAGAATCGATATACTTCAACGGCAGACGCTGGATGTGCGCAAAGGCGTCCGTGCGGATTTCCCGCACCGTGCGGAATGTGATGCGGTTGTTCGCTGCGGACATCACCCATTGCGCAAGGGCGGTGGCCACGATCACGAATATCATCTTCAGAATTATCCTGTTCAGTGCCGCGAAGTTGACCTGCCCCTTGCCGACGATCTGATCCACGGCATTGCCGGAGAGGACGGGCAGGTACAACGTCAGCACAACGGAGATGAGTGCAAATATCAGCGATATGATGATGTAGCCTCGGGAATGCGCGGTGTATTTCAGCACGCGCCGCAGGGTTTTCAGCTGAGAAGTTTTCTTTTCCATGGTCAGGCCTCCATACGATACTGGGAATCGAATATTTCCCTGTACACGGTGCAGCTCTCGAGCAGCTCGTCGTGCGTGCCCAGACCGGCGATGCGGCCGTCATCGAGCACGATGATGCGATCCGCATACCTGACCGCAGATGTGCGCTGGGAGACGATGAAAACGGTCGGCCGGTAGGAAAGCTGGCGTATCGCCATGCGCAGCCGCGCGTCGGTCGCGTAGTCCAACGCCGAAGCACTGTCGTCCAGTATCAGTATTTCGGGTTTGCGCACCAGTGCACGCGCGATGGTGAGGCGCTGGCGCTGACCGCCGGAGAAGTTGCGGCCGCTCTGCTCGACTGCGGCATCCAGACCGCCCTTTGCGTCAATCACGTCCCGGGCCTGCGCTGTCCTGACGGCTTCCTCCAGATCTTCCTCGGTGGCATCTTCATTGCCCCAAAGCAGGTTGTCGCGTATGCTGCCCTTAAACAGCAGTGCCTTTTGCGGTACAACGGCGATGCGTCTGCGCAGTTCATTCAGGTTCTGCTTTCGTACATCTACGCCATCCACGCGCACTTCGCCGTCACCGGCATCCAGAAAGCGGGGGATGAGGTTGACGAGCGTACTCTTGCCTGCACCCGTACCGCCGATGATGCCGATGATCTGGCCGCGGCGCGCTGTAAAATCAATGTTTGTCAGTGAGGCCTCCATGCCGTCCCCGTAGCAGAGACTTACATGGTCAAACTCGACCAGACCACGATCTCTTTCAGCAGGTGCAACGGCTTTCCCGGGCGAGGTGATCTCGGGGCGGATGTTCAGCATGGCGTTGACGCGCTTGCCGCAGGCAACGGCCTTGGAAACGGTGATGATCAGATTGGCCAGTTTGATCAGCTCCACCAGTATCTGCCCCATGTAGTTGACAAGTGCCACGACCTGACCCTGCGTCAGTGCGCCGCTGTCAACGCGGAATGCGCCGGTGTTGATCAGCAGCACGAGGGCAATGTTGATGGCGATATAGGTGAGCGGGTTCATGAGTGCGCTGATACGGCCGGCAAGCGTCTGAAGCTTTGTCAGTGCCGCATGGCGTGCGTCAAAGGAAGCGATCTCGTCATCCTCGCGGGCGAAGGCGCGAAGTACGCGCGTACCGTCCAGATTTTCTCTGGTTGCGAGCGTCACCTCATCCAGTCGCGACTGCGTGTTTTTATACATCGGCATGGTGGTGAGCATGATACCAAACACAATGGCCGCCAGTACGGGAATGGCTACGGCGAAAACGATGGCACAACGCACATCGATGGTGAAGGCCATGATCATCGCGCCGAAGACGATGAACGGCGATCTCAGAAACAGGCGAAGCGCAAGGTTGATGCCCGATTGCACCTGATTGATGTCGCTGGTCATGCGCGTGATGAGCGTAGACGTGCCGATGCGGTCCAGATCGTTGTAGCTGAAGCGCTGAATCTGAGCAAAGAGCGCGTGCCTGAGCTTTGTCGCCACGCCGACAGCTGCCTTTGCGGCGAAGAACTGTGCCGTGACGGAGCTGGCCAGACCGATCAGGCCGAGGCCGACCAGTATCAGCCCCATTTTGATGACGTAGTTAGCATCGCTGCCGGGAATGCCCTTATCGATAATGGCGGCAATGACATACGGCACGATCAGTTCGAAGCTGGCTTCAAGCAGCTTGAACAGCGGTGCCAGCACGCTCTCAAGCGTGTATCCTTTAAAATAGGAAAGCATTTTTTTCATCCGTAAACTCCTCCCAATACACCATCCCCATATTACCACACCCGACGAAAATATACAAGTGTTTGTGTATAAATGTATAACGGATTAATCTTATCATGGCGATTGACGAAGCAAAAAAAGTATGCTATAATAGCTTTCATCATGAAATAACGCCGATGAGGAAGAGGAGTAACCCTGACGCATCCCAAGAGAGAGCTGTCCATTAGGCTGGAAGGCGGCTCGGAAACGGCGAAGGGTGAAGGTCGCTTCTGAGGTGCTGCGGTGAAAAAAGATTAGCCGCAGTGGGGAAGTGCCCCTTACAGCACGCAGAGGTTCGCATCGTTGCGGACGAATGAAGGTGGTACCGCGGACAGATCCGCCCTTTGGGCACGGGTCTGTTTTTTTGTCCGGAGGTTGAGCAGATGGATTGGATAAGCAAAGTATTTTCGGGAGCCGTCGATTGGACGCGCGTCAATCCGGTCGGACTTGTCCTGATGGCGGCGGGCATAGTGCTTGCCCTGCTGCGCAACCCTAGACTGTCTTCAGGGCAGGTACTCGCGCTGAGGCTCTCGGGGCTGCTTGTCTGTGCCGGCGGTGCGCTCTTGGCAATATTGGGTTAACAAGACTATACAGGAGGGGTATACATGGATAACAGTCAGTTCAACATGGAAAAAGTCTATCAGCCTCAGCAGATTGAGGGCAGGATCTATGAAAAGTGGGAGAAGTCCGGCTCATTCAAGCCCGTGATGCATCCCGGCAAGAAGGCATTCACCATCGTAATGCCGCCGCCGAATATCACCGGCCAGCTGCATGTGGGCCACGCGCTGGATGAGATGCCTCAGGACGTGCTTATTCGCTATCATCGCATGAAAGGTGACCCGACGCTCTGGGTGCCCGGCACGGATCATGCGGCCATCGCCACCGAGGTCAAGGTGGTTGAGGCGCTGGCCAAGGAAGGCTTGACCAAGAAAGATCTGGGCCGTGAAAAGTTCCTGGAGCGCACCTGGGAGTGGAAAAAGGAATACGGCGGACGCATCGTAAAGCAGCTGCGCAAGCTGGGTGTCTCCTGCGACTGGAGCCGCGAACGCTTCACCATGGACGACGGTCTGTCCAAGGCCGTGCGCGAGACATTTGTGCGCCTGTACGAAAAGGGTCTCATCTATCAGGGTTGGCGCATGATCAACTGGTGTCCCTGCTGCAAGACCTCCATTTCCGATGCGGAAGTGGAATACGAAACGCAGAACGGCAATTTCTGGCATCTGCTCTATCCCGTGAAGGAGACCGGCGAAATGCTGGAGTTGGCCACCACGCGTCCGGAGACGATGCTGGGCGATACGGCCGTGGCCATCAATGCCGAGGATGAACGCTATGCCCACCTGCACGGTTGCCATGTGATATTGCCGCTGATCAATAAAGAAATTCCGATCGTATGCGATGAGCATGCCGACATGACCAAGGGCACGGGCGTCGTAAAGATCACGCCCGCACATGACCCGAATGACTACGAGGTGGGCAAGCGCCACAATCTGCCGATGGTGCGCGTGTTTACCTATGACGGACACATGACCGGTGCCAAGGAAGCGGCCGAGAATGCCGAGTGGATCGCCAGTGGTCGCGCGACCAAGGACGAGCCGGTTGTGCTGGATTGCGGCAAGTACGCCGGCATGACCACCGCCGAGGCCAGAAAAGCCATCGTGGAAGACCTGAAGCAGGCGGGTCTGCTCAAGCAGGTTGAGCCGCTCAGCCACGAGGTGGGTACCTGCTACCGCTGCCACCATACGATTGAGCCCATGGTTTCCAAGCAGTGGTTTGTGAAGATGGAGCCGCTGGCCCGCCCCGCCGTCAAGGTCGTCAAGGACGGCTCGCTGCGCTTTGTGCCGGAACGCTTCGAGAAGACATATCTCAACTGGATGGAGAACACCCGCGACTGGTGCATCTCCCGCCAGCTCTGGTGGGGACATCGCATCCCTGCGTTCTACTGTGACAGCTGCGGCGAGATCAGCGTATCCCGCGAGGACATATGCACCTGCCCGAAGTGCGGCGCTCCCGTGCATCAGGACGAGGACGTGCTCGACACATGGTTCTCCTCGGCGCTCTGGCCGTTCTCCACGTTGGGCTGGCCGAATGAGAACAGCGAGGATTTCAAGAACTTCTATCCGAACTCCGTGCTTTCCTGCGGCTACGACATCATATTCTTCTGGCTGGCCCGCATGGTCTTCTCCGGTCTTGAGCAGACGGGAAAGTGCCCCTTCAGCGTGGCACTGATGCATGGTCTGGTGCGCGACGCGCAGGGCCGCAAGATGAGCAAGTCTCTGGGCAACGGTATCGATCCCATCGAGGTGATCGACAAGTACGGTGCGGACGCGCTGCGTTTCTCCCTGGTGATGGGTGTGGCTCCCGGTGCGGACGTGCGCCTGTCCAACGAGAAGATCGAGACGTATCGCAACTTCTGCAACAAGATCTGGAACGCCAGCCGCTTCGTGCTGATGAACCTGCAGGGCTTCACGCCCAAGGGTGTGCCGTCTGCGGATAGGCTCTCCATCGCCGATAAGTGGATCCTGACGGAGTATCAAAACACCGTGCGTGAGGTGACAAACAATCTGGAGAACTTCGATCTGGGTCTGGCAGCCACGAAACTCTATGATTTCACATGGTCGGATTTCTGCGACTGGTACATCGAGATCTCCAAGCAGGGTCTCTATGGCGACGATTCGGATGTCAAATCGGCGACGCAGGAAGTGCTGCTGTATGTCCTGACCGGCATACTCAAGCTCCTGCATCCCTATATCCCCTTCATTACCGAGGAGCTTTACAGCTATCTGCCGGGCGCGGAGGGCATGCTCATCAGCGCCGCCTGGCCGGAAGCGAAGGCCGAATTTGACTTCACGGAGGAAGCAGCCCGCTTTGAGGGCGTGATGGAGGTCATCCGCGCCATCCGCAATCTGCGTGCAGAGATGAACGTTGCACCGTCCAAGCGGGCCACGCTGATTCTCAAGCCGCACGATGCATGGCAGGAAGCGCTTGCCGCGGCGGAAGGCTACTTCAAGCGTCTGGCCGGTGCCAGCAGCGTTGAGTTCATCGATGCAGCCGTTGCCAATCCGGACAAGAGCGCGTCGGCCGTGACCAAGCCCTGCGAGTTGTTCATCCCGCTGGGTGAGCTGGTCGATGTGGACAAGGAAATCGCCCGCCTGAGCAAGGATCTCAAGAATGTGGAAGGCGAGATTGCCAGAGCAGAATCCAAGTTGGGCAATCAGGGCTTTATCGCCAAAGCCCCCACAGAACTGGTGGAGCGTGAGCGCGAAAAACTGACGACCAATCGTGGTCTGCTTGAAAAGTTGAAGGCACGCATTGAGGAAATGCAGGCACTTTGCTGAGAGATACCCCCGAAATACCGCCCGGCTTCAATGCCCGGCGGTATTTGTTTCGAATAAAGCAACGGAACTTGCAAAAAATGTTGTAAAAAGTCAGGTTCATGCAGGAAAAACGAAAAATTCGGCGAATAAATTGTATTGTCGGGTCAGAGAGCTTTGGCCGGAAGTATTCGGGAGGGATCAGTTGAAGATGGCACGGTATTCCGAAACGTTTATTGACGAAGTCCGTGCACGCACGAGCCTTGAAGAGATCGTTTCCCTTTACGTTCCGCTGAAGCAGAAAGGCAGGAGATTCTGGGGCTGTTGCCCGTTTCACAACGAGAAGACGCCGTCATTTTCCGTAGACAGTCAAACGCAGCTTTACTATTGCTTCGGCTGTCACAAGGGCGGAACGGTGTTCAACTTTGTATGTGAGATGGAGCGCATGGAGTTCCCGGAGGCTGTCCGGTATCTGGCTGAACGCGCACATATGCAAATTCCCGAGTCGACAGGCCGCGAAACCGGTCGCAGTGGGAGCAGTTCCGAAGAGCGAGAGCGCATTTACGAAGCAAACGTGACTGCCGCCCGCTATTTTCATTCCCTTTTGTGGACGGAGGAGGGAGCCGAAGCGCTTTCCTATCTCTACAAGCGGGGGCTGAATGACTCGGATATCCGTCATTTCGGTCTCGGCGCATCTCCGAAAGGGTGGGATGCGCTCACAAAGCATCTGGAGGAGAAGGGCTTTGAGCCGCAGCTGCTCAAGAAGGCCGGTCTGGCGATCGAGAAGGACGGACGTTACTTTGATATGTTCCGCGGGCGCGTGATCTTTCCGATCATCAACATCCGTGGCAAGGTGCTCGGTTTCGGCGGCCGTGCCATGGGGGATGCGCAGCCCAAGTACCTCAACACGCCGGACACACCGGTGTTCAACAAGCGTCAGGGGCTCTACTCGATGAACTTTGTCCGGGACGAGCGCGATGTCAACCGTCTGGTGCTGGTGGAGGGCTATATGGACACCGTTTCCCTGCGCAAGTACGGCGTGCGCGGTGTCGTGGCCACCTTGGGCACGGCGCTCACACCCGAGCAGGCAAAGCTGATCAAACGGTATGCGCCGGAGGTCTGGATCAGCTATGACGGTGACGGTGCCGGGCAAAAGGCTGCGCTGCGTGCGCTGGATATCTTTGATGAGGTTGACGGCATCACGCCCCGCGTCGTAGATTATCCTGCCGGTCAGGATCCGGATGATTTTATCCGGGCCAATGGTCTTCAGGGCTTTGAAAAATTGAGAAAATACGATGCGGCGCAGTATCGCATGCTGAGGGCGCGGGACGGTCTGGATCTGAGCACTCAGGAAGGGATGACGCAGTATACGTTTAAGTGCTGCGACATTCTGAAGAAGGTGGCCGATCCCATCGTGATGGAAAATCACCTGCGGGAGCTGGTCAATCAGACGGGCTATGATCGTGAAATCCTGCTTCGGCAGATCGGAAAAGTCAGCCCGGGCAGACCGATGCCGCAACGCACATCTCTGACGCGTGCGCCCAAGGAAAAGCCGGACGAAGCGGTGCTGGCCGAGCGGGTGCTGCTGACGTTGCTTGGCATCGGAGAAATTCCGCACGAAATGGTAAAGGCGGAGGACTTTGCTCCCGGCGTTCGCCGCGATGCGGCAGCGTGGATACTGGGCGGCAGACAGCCGGTGTCTTTTATCGAAAGTCTGCAGGATGAGGGCGAGCGCGACGAGGCCGTGAAGTCGCTGAACTATACGCCCTTGCCGGAAGATCACGAGGGCAAGCTTGAGATGGCGCAGGCGAGTCTGCATACCATTCGCAAGGCACGTCTCAATGAGCGCATTGCCGCCATTCAGGAAGAAATCAAGACAGCGGATGATGTCCGCAAACGTGAACTTTATACACAAATGCAAACTATCATGGGAGCTTTGGAGGACTGACGGTCGAAAGGGGTGGCCTGTTTTGAACAAAGCAGCAGTAAATATGGAAGCTGTCAAGGCCCGCATCAGCGAGTTGATCGAGAACGGCAAGAGCAAGGGCATGCTGACGTACAAGGAAATTGTGGATACGCTCGGCGATATTGAAATGGACAGCGAACAGTTCGATCGTGTGCTCGATACGCTCAACGGTTTAAATATTGAGGTTATCAAGGATGATGCAATCCCGGATGCAAAGATCACGGACGAGCCGGAACCGGAAGAGATCGATATTTCCGTTCCCGAAGGCATTTCCATCGACGATCCGGTGCGCATGTACCTGAAGGAAATCGGCAAGGTGGCCCTGCTCTCCGCCGAGGAAGAGGTCGAGCTTGCCAAGCGCATGGAAGAAGGCGACGAAAATGCCAAGAAGCGTCTCTGCGAAGCCAACCTGCGCCTGGTGGTCTCCATTGCAAAGCGCTACGTCGGCCGCGGTATGCTCTTCCTGGATCTGATTCAGGAGGGCAATCTGGGCCTGATCAAGGCTGTTGAAAAGTTTGACTACCGCAAGGGCTACAAGTTCTCGACCTATGCCACCTGGTGGATCCGTCAGGCCATCACACGCGCCATCGCGGATCAGGCCAGGACGATCCGTATACCGGTGCACATGGTGGAGACGATCAACAAGCTCATTCGCGTCTCCCGCCAGCTGCTGCAGGAATACGGCCGTGAACCCCAGCCCGAAGAGATCGCCGAGGCCATGGATATGCCGGTGGACAAGGTGCGCGAAATCATCAAGATTGCACAGGAACCCGTCTCTCTGGAAACACCGATCGGTGAGGAGGAGGACAGCCATCTGGGTGACTTCATCCCCGATGACGATGCTCCCGCACCGGCCGAAGCTGCGGCCTTTACGCTGCTCAAGGAACAGCTGATGGGTGTACTGTCCACGCTGACGCCCCGAGAGGAAATGGTGCTGAAGCTGCGCTTTGGCCTTGAGGACGGTCGTGCCCGCACGCTTGAAGAGGTGGGCAAGGAATTCAAGGTCACGCGCGAACGTATTCGCCAGATCGAAGCCAAGGCGCTGCGCAAGCTGCGCCATCCCAGCCGTTCCCGCAAGCTGAAGGATTCCATTGACTGATGGCCTGCGATAAGCGTATATCCCTCGACCCGCGCCTGACCATGATCGCTGAAATGGTGGGCAGCTGCGGCTGCTGCGCCGATATCGGCAGCGATCACGGCAGGCTCGGTGCGTTTTTATTGCAGAACAATTACTGCAAGCGTGTGGTTTTTACAGACATTTCCGTGCCCTCGCTTGAAAAGGCGCGAAAGCTTGTTGCACTTCTGGGCCTGAATGATCGTGCTGATTTCAGGGTAGGGGACGGCGCCCGTGCACTTGATCTGCCTGTGGATGCGGCGATTATCGCGGGTATGGGCGGCGAAACCATGGCCGGCATCATTGCGAATGCCGACGGACATCTGCGCGGTGCTCGGCTGCTCCTTGAGCCGAACGTCGCCGCACCGCAGCTTCGGGAAGCACTTTGCGATAGCGGCTGGCGGATCACGCGCGAGACATTCGTCCGCGATGGTCGCCGAATCTATCCGATCATCGAAGCGGTTGAAGGGCAGATGCACCTGAGTGAAACGGAGCTTGAAGTCGGTCCGGTTTTTTTGAAAGAACAGCCATCGCTCTTGCGCGATTATGCGGCCTTTCGCATCCGTGTGACGGAAAAGGCACTCGCAGGTGCCAGGCACGGCGTGGATGCCGAAAACGTCCGCTTGCTCTCACGATCTCTGGATATTTGGAAGGAAGTAGAAAAATGTCTCTGACGGTCGGACGTGTCTACGACGCGATCAACGCCTTTGCCCCCTTTGAAACAGCGGAAGAGTGGGACAACGCCGGTCTCCTGGCGGGTTCGCCTTCCGGAGATGTGAAAAACATACTCTGCGCGCTGGAGCTCAATCCGTCCGTGCTTGAGGAGGCTGTCACCAAGGGCTGCAACCTGATCGTGACGCATCACCCCATACTTTTCCATGCGCGGCAGAATCTGCGCGAGGACGATCCGGAAGGCGCACTCCTGTGCAACTTGGTCAGATCCGGCATGGCATTGATTGCCGCGCATACCAATTTTGACGGGGCCAATCCCGGTGTCAATGACGCACTCTGCGATTGTCTGGGACTTCGGGATATTTCACCTGCGGAGGAGGGCATGCGTATCGGCACCCCGATGCAGTTTACTTTGGGTGACTTTGCCGATTTCGCACGAGACGCGCTCGGCGGGCCGATCCGCGTCTACGGCGAGGATAACAAAGCGATTCACCGCGTGGCGGTGCTGGGCGGCGCAGGCGGGGACTTTGCGCATCTGGCCAAGGCCAACGGCGCGGATGTCTACCTGACGGGCGAAATCGCGCATCATAAGGCTTGGGATGCGTACCTTCGCGGCGTGTGCATACTGGAAGCCGGTCATGCTGCCACGGAACTTCCCTGCGTAGATTTACTTAAGCGCTGTTTACAAACTGCGCTGAGTGGTGTAGAATGGAATGGATGTATATACAGGAGCGAAGTTGAGCTGTTTCGCTAGAATTGGAGGATGAAAAATGCAGTTGGATAAGTTGTGGCAGTTTATGCAGGTGGACATGGAAGCGGATCGCTTTGAGACCAAGATCCGTCAGTCCGAAAAGCGTCAGACTCTGATCAAGCAGCGCAATTTCCTGATGGAACAGCAGAACAATATGAAAAAACTCGAGAGCGATGTCGCAGCCATGGCTGACCGCCTCGAGGCGGTGAAGGATGAAGCAGAGCGCCTCTCGAAACTGCTCGAGCAGCAGCTGGCCGATCTTGAAGCCAATCCGCCCAAGAATGCCGAGGAGGCCGATGCCAAGACTCAGGAGATTCAGAAGCTCAACGATTCCATCAGTCGCTACGAGCAGGAGCTGACCAAGATGCACAAGGATGCAGAGACCCGCGATCGTCAACAGCATGACATCCGCGTGCGTGCCGCCCGTGCCAAGGCCGAGTACGACAAGCTCAAGCCCGAATACGACGTGGAATCCAAGAAGGACTCCGCTACACTCAAGCAGATGCGCGAGCGCACCGAGCAGGAGGCCAAGAAAATCGACGGGAAGCTCCTCGAGAAATACAAGACCATCAAACAGCATTGCACGCCGCCGATGGCGAAGCTGATTGACGGTCAGTGCAGCGGTTGCTTTATGTCCCTGCCCAGCGCGACACTGCTGGCGCTCAAGGACGATGATCGCATCGTCTGCTGCGACAACTGCGGCAGGATACTCTGCAGCGAGGCTTAAGCCTCCATCAATAATGTTATGAATTGCGAGGATGCCAGACGATCGCAGGCGTCTTGAACGTCTGAGGAAAGTCCGAGCACTGCAGGGCAGGGTGCCGGTTAACTGCCGGTGGAGGCGACTCCAAGGAAAGTGCAACAGAGATATACCGCCCCTTCGGGGGTAAGGATGGAAAGGCGAGGTAAGAGCTCACCAGCGGCTTGGCGACTTGACCGCTCTGTAAACCCCACCCGGTGCAAGATTGATAGGAAAGCATATGTGGCGGCCCGTCACGCTTTCGGGTAATCGCTTGAGCTTCATGGCAACTTGAAGCCTAGACAGATGATCGTCCAATACAGAACTCGGCTTACAGACATCGCTCGCAAATCATATATCATCAGCCGAAGGCTTTTACGCCCTCGGCTGTATTTTCAGGTCGATTTTAAATAACGGGAGGCGGTATCTGAACATGACGGTGGCTATCAAGACGGTTGAGAGTCACGTGTAGTCTCTCGGAGATTTATTTGCTCAGAAGTTTAAGCAGAACAGGCGCAGAATATCGGCATCGCTTTCCCTGATTACGGAAAACGTGGCGCTTGCTGCTGTACGCCTACTTCAATTACGGAAAGCAGCGCGTGGTCTGCATCAAGCTTCAAACGAATGATTCTTCATGCTTTTCCGGGGATAGGACTTCCATCCCCTCAGAAAAACGTGAAGATTCGAATTATACACCATATAGACAAGGGGACTGCCGGACATTGCGGCAGTCCCCTTGTCAGGATCAGAGGTCGGGGCTTATGAAGCCAGATCCATATAGCGTGCGGCGAGCATCGGATAATACTGGTCGTTGTAGAAGCGCCTGCCCGTGACATCCGCATAGGCGGAATAGCGGGAACCGATGCTAGGTGATATGGTCGTGTAGTTCTCCAGAATGACATATTGCGGCTCGGCAGTGGTGCTCACATCCATGACCACGTATTCCACGTCATCCTCGGTGAACTTGTCGATAATCGTGCCTTCACACAGGAAGATGCGTTCGATCCAGTTCTCATAGTACAGGCGCAGCTGATCGTAGTCCATGGCCCATGCCTTGGCAGAGTACTGAGCCAGCGTGGGTTTGTAGTTTACGGTAAAGCTGATGACGGCGTCCTCGCGTCCGTCCATCGTGGCACGGAAGCGCACGACGTTGTCACCCAGGTGCTCAAACTGCGCGATGAAGGCAAAGCGTCCCGTCGTCATGTCGATCTCCAGACTTTCCGCAAGGTAGGCGGTATCCACGGAGATCATAGCACCCGGTTCAACCGTGCCGCTGACGGCCATGGTGGCCTCGCTCGAAGAGGTGGAGACTTCGCTGTCCAGTTCAATCTCGATATCGTAGGCCTCGCGGTAGAGGGTGATGTCCTGCCGCGTTTCCTTGTGCTTGGGCGTGCGCACGATCACGGTGTAGGTATTGTCACCGATTGGGCGTACACTGACATTGACGCTCAGGTCGCCACTGCGGTCGACACGGTCGGTCAGATCCTCGCCGTTGATGAACACGGAACTGCCTGCGACCACCTCGAGCGATATCGGATAGGTGGAGGTCACCACGCGCTGGTCGGCCTTGGCCGGGCTGGTGATGGTCAGCGGCGACTCCGGCACATCGATGGTGTAGGTTATGGTGGGCAGCTGCGTCTCGTGACCGTTCTGCTTGATCAGTATCGGGGTGAAGCTGATATCCGCATAATCGTACTCGGACACCTCATCGGCGAACCAGTCCGAGTCGGCAATTTCGAGTCGGGCGATGCCGCCGCAGATCGTGAGCGAGCGGTTCAGTTCGGGGATATAGATGGTGTCGCCGTCCTCACCGTAGAAAATCAGGGCATGGGCATTGCGCCCGTCGCTGAGCGTCAGCTCATTGAGCGTGGGCGTATAGGCACCGCGGGTGTACAGACGGGTGATTTTATAGCTGTCAATCCAGAAGATGAGCTTATAGGCGCCGATGCCGATAATGGCCAGGCAGGCCAGCCAGCCCAGCACCAGCAGAATTTTTTGCAGGCGCGTGCGCGGGCGGCGCTTCCTGCGTCCGTTGGCATGTGCATCCTCGGACGTGGGCAGGGGCTGCTTGCACGAATCGCAGAACAGGGCATCATCCGGACAGTTATTACCGCAGTAGGGGCATTTCAAGGCTGTATCCTCCTTGTTTCAGAACATACATTTATTCGAGAAAACCATTCCCGATTCCTGCCGAAAATCAAATGTTCCAATATAATTCATATTTTGAGAGTATACCGTTTGTCGCTTCTGTGCTATAATAGAGTGGAAATATTGTAGGCTGGGTTTATGTATCGATTATAAACCCGTGGGAGAAAGAGAACTATGCAGGTCTATCTTGATAACAGTGCAACCACAAGACCGTGCCGGGCGGCCGTGGAAGCCGTCAATCGCTGCCTGACGGAGGGATATTTCAATCCGTCATCGGTCTACAAGCCCGCCGTGGAAGCATTCAGGCAGCTGCGCTCCTGCCGCGAAGCTCTGCTGCACGCGTTGCACACCACATCGCACAATCTGACCTTCACCTCCGGCGGCACAGAGGCCAACAATCTGGCCATACTGGGCACAGTGGAGCGCATGCGCGGCAAACAGATACTGGCCGTGAGTGCGGTGGAACATCCGTCTGTGCTCGAAAGCTTTCGGCACCTGGCCGATATGGGGCATGATGTGCGCGTCATCGGTGTCAACGAGCGAGGCGAATTGGATTGGAATGCCCTGGCCATGGCGCTGGACGACGGCGCTTCCCTCGTCAGTTGCATGCAGGTCAACAATGAGACGGGTGCGCTGCTGGACGTAAAAAGGCTGCACGAGATGGTGAACGGTCGGGCGCTGATCCATGTGGACGGCGTTCAGGGCTTTATGCGTGTGCCGATCGATCTGAACTATGTCGATCTTTATTCGCTTTCCGGCCACAAGATCCACGCACCCAAGGGCACGGGTGCGCTCATCTGGCGCAAAAATGTACACATCGCACCGCGCCAGATCGGCGGCGGACAGGAAAACGGTCTGCGCTCCGGCACGGAGAATACGCCCGGCATAGCGGGGCTTCACGCAGCCGTTGCCGAAATGCTCGAAATGGGGCCGGATATGCAGCGCGAGCTCATGCAAAAGAAACTTCATCTGATAGAGGCTTTCCGAAGCGCGGTACCGGAGATGCTCATTAACGGTCCTGCACCCGAGGAGGCCGCCCCGCACATCGTCAACATCAGTTTCCCGGGCGTGCGCGGCGAGGTAATGCTGCACGCGCTGGAGGGCATGGGCGTGTATGCATCCACCGGCTCGGCATGCTCATCCAAGAAACTCAAGGTCAGCTCCGTACTGACGGCGATGGGCATTACACCTGCACGCGCGGAGTGGGCACTGCGCTTCAGCCTCTGCCCGCACACCACCACAGAAGAAATCGACTACGCCGCAGCCTGTCTTGAGACGATCTACGCGCAGTTGAAGAAATATGCAAGGAGATAAAACATGCGCAGAGTATTGCTGGTTCGCTACGGCGAAGTATTCCTGAAGGGCGCCAACCGCCCGCACTTTCTGAAGATTCTGACTGACAACGTCAAGCGTGCGGTGAAACCGCTGGGCGGACACGTCTGGATGTCGGATTCACGCATCTACGTTTCCGATTGTGAGGACATGGACGAGTGCATCGAGCGCGTCCGGAAAGTGTTTGGTCTCTACTCGGTCAGCCCTGCCATCGAGTGCGAGAAGGATCTGGATGAAATATCCGGGCAGTGCATCGAGATGATGAAGCCCTGCAAGGGCAGCTTCAAGGTCTACGGCAAGCGCAGCGATAAGAAATTTCCCATGAATTCTCTGGAACTGGGCGCGGAGATCGGCGGACGCATACTGGATGCCAATCCCGATCTGCACGTGGACATCCACAATCCGGAGCACAAGCTGCACGTCGAAATCCGTGACAAGTGCTACATCTGCCGCGAGGAAATCATGGCGGTCGGCGGTCTGCCGATGGGTTCGGGCGGACGCGCGGCGCTGCTGCTCTCCGGCGGCATAGATTCGCCCGTGGCCGGTTATATGCTGATGAAGCGCGGCGTGCGCTGCTGCGCGATTCACTTCCAGAGCCCGCCGTACACCGGCGAGCTGGCACGCGACAAGGTGATGCAGCTGGCCAGACTGCTTTCGGACTATCACGGCAGCATGCGCGTCTATCTGGTGCCGTTCACGAAATGCCAGCTGGAAATTCACGAAAAGTGCCCCGAAGGGCTGGGCACGCTGATTACGCGCCGCTTCATGATGCGCATTGCCGAGGAGATCGCCAAGCAGTTTGAAGCGCGTGCACTGATCACGGGTGAAAGTCTGGGGCAGGTGGCATCGCAGACGATGGAAGCCATTGCCTGCACGGATGCCGTGGTGGAAATGCCGGTTTTCCGTCCGCTGATCGGCATGGATAAGACGGAAATCATGGACATTGCGCGTCGTATCGGCACCTATGAAACGTCCATTCTGCCTTATGAGGACTGCTGTACGGTCTTCACGCCGCGCCATCCCATCACGAAGCCGAAGCTCGACACCATGCCCAAGGCGGAATCGAAGCTCGACATTGAAGCACTTGTAAAGGAAGCCGTTGAGAATACGGAAATGGTGATCGTCTGATAACATGGGGGATACAGGCCTATGACCGTGGCAGAGTACATTCAGAAGCTTCGGAACAATCCCGACTTCATGGCCAATGTGACCGGCTGGCGCGTGACACCGGCCCGTCCGGCACGCTACGGGGAATTTCCCGCTTCGCTTGCGCCCGGCATCACGGATGCGCTGGCCAGGCACGGCATTACCCGTCCATATGTGCACCAGAGTCAGGCGATCGAAGCGGCGTTGGCCGGTTACGATCTGGTGGTCGTTACGCCCACGGCCTCCGGCAAGACGCTCTGCTACAATGTGCCCGTGCTCGATGCCATCCTGAAGGACGAATCCGCACGTGCACTCTACATCTTTCCGACCAAAGCGCTCTCGAGCGACCAGGCGGCGGAACTGTACGAGCTGATCGAGGAGATGCATTGCCCGATCAAAGCCTACACCTACGACGGTGACACGCCCGCATCGGCACGCTCGGCCATACGGCAGGCAGGTCATGTGGTGGTGACCAACCCAGACATGCTGCATCAGGGCATACTGCCGCACCATGTAAAGTGGATCAAGCTCTTTGAAAACCTGCGCTATGTCGTGATCGATGAAATTCATGCCTATCGCGGCATATTCGGCTCGAATCTGGCCAATGTGATCCGCCGTCTGAAGCGTATATGCGCCTTCTACGGCTCAAACCCGACCTTTATCTGCTGCAGTGCCACCATACAGAATCCCAAGGAACTGGCGCAGGAGATGATCGGCCGCCCCGTCATGCTCATCGATGACAACGGTGCACCTGCGGGTGAGCGAAACATCGTGTTCTATAATCCGCCCGTGGTCAATGAGCAGCTGGGCATACGTGCCGGCTCGATTCCGGAGACGCGCAAGATCGCATCGTCCATGCTGCACAGCGGCGTTCAGAGCATCGTGTTCGGGCGTGCACGGCTGACGGTCGAGGTGCTGGTACGCTACCTTAAGGACGAGGTGCGCGATCCGCTGGGCAATGCCGGACTGGTGCGCGGCTATCGCGGAGGCTACCTGCCCACACAGCGGCGCGAGATCGAACGCGAATTGCGTGCAGGCAAGGTTATGTGCGTCGTGTCGACAAACGCGCTGGAACTGGGCATCGACATCGGTCAGCTGGATGCCTGCGTGCTCTGCGGCTATCCTGGCACAATTGCCAGCACTTGGCAACAGGCCGGTCGTGCGGGGCGCAGGGGCAGCGTGTCGTTGCTGGTCGTGGTGGCAAGCTCCGGTCCGTTGGATCAGTACATCATTCGCCATCCGGAATATTTCTTCGGTCAGTCGCCCGAATGTGCGCTGATCAATCCCAACAACCTCTACATTTTGCTCAACCACCTCAAATGTGCAGCTTACGAACTGCCGTTTACGGAGGGTGAACGCTTTGCCGATCTCGAAGAGACGGACGAACTGCTGTCCTATCTCGAGGAACAGTCGATACTGCGCCGCGTCGGCGGGCGCTACTACTGGATGGCGGAGGAATTTCCGCAGGCGGGCGTGAATCTGCGCTCGGCTTCGGATCAGAACTTCGTGATCATCAACATCAGCGATCCGAAGCATCACCGCGTGATCGGCGAAATGGATCGCTTCACCGTGCCGATGCTGCTGCACGAGCATGCCATATACATGCATGAGGGACGGCAGTTTCAGGTGGAAAAGCTGGACTTTGATGAAAAGAAGGCCTACGTGCGCGAGGTGAATGTGGGCTATTACACCGATGCAGACCTGACCACGAGCCTGAAGGTGCTGGATGAATTCGAATCCGATGCGGACAACGGCATCGTGCGCACGCGCGGCGAAGTGCTGGTCAGCAGCATCGTAACGCTGTTCAAAAAGATCCGCTTTGATACCCACGAGAACCTCGGCTGGGGGCCGGTGACGCTGCCCGAACTGGAGATGCAGACGACTGCCTGCTGGTGGACGCTGCCCGAATCGCTTGAGGAGGAATTTGAGCGCGAACCGATGAAGAATGCGATGGTCGGTCTGGCGCATCTGATACGGCACATCGCGCCGATGCGCCTGATGTGTGCGCCGCAGGACATTTCCGTGGTCTATCACGTGAAGGACACCTATACCAATAAGCCCACCATCTATTTTTACGATGCGATTCCCGGGGGCATCGGCCTGTCGGACAAGGCCTACGAAATGGGGCGCGAACTGCTCGTCAGCGCACGCGATGTGGTGACGGGCTGCCGTTGCGCAGACGGCTGTCCGGGCTGTGTGGGTGCGGCGGCCGGAAAGGGCGCGAAGTTTACGCTGATACGGATACTCAATCGTCTGCTGGAACACATGGACGGCAACTGACGTCCAATCTTAAGTGCATTGTGCGTTAAATCTTTTGTCATACGCATAGCAGGGACAAAACAGTGTTATAATCAAATGAAGGTTAACTCGGATCTTTGACCGCAGTCGGGCGTGTTGAGCCGATGCGGTTGCGATATGTGAAAATGACTATACGACAAGGAGGATGAGTGTGACGAAAAAGAACAAGACGCCGCACCTGCGGATCATTCCGCTGGGCGGCCTGGGAGAAATCGGCAAGAACCTGACCGTATTTGAATATCAGGACGACATCATTGTAGTGGATCTGGGATCCATATTTCCGCAGGAGGATATGCCGGGCGTTGATCTGGTGATCCCGGACGTGAGCTATCTGGAGAAGAACCAGAATCGCGTGCGCGGCTACTTCTTCACACACGGCCATGAGGACCATATCGGTGCCGTACCGTATATTGTCCGTAAGGTGCCTGCGCCCATGTACGGTACGCGCTTTACGCTGGCATTGTGTGAACACAAGCTCAAGGAGCATCGCCTGCTCGGTTCGGTCGAACTCAACGAAGTGGAGCCGGGCGACGTGGTGGAAGTGGGTGCATTCCGCGTGGAATTTGTGCGCGTGAACCATTCCATTTCCGGCGCCTGCGCACTGGCCATCACCACGCCGGTGGGCACGGTCTTCCACACGGGCGACTTCAAGGTGGACTTTACGCCCATGGACGGCACACCCATAGACCTGGGACGCATTGCCGAGATCGGCAACCATGGCGTACTGGCGCTTCTGGCGGATTCCACCAACGTGGAGCGTCCCGGCATGACCATGTCCGAACGCAAGGTCGGCGAGACCTTCTTCAACCTCTTTGCCAAGGCCAAGGGGCGCGTCATTGTGGCAATGTTCGCCAGCAACGTCAACCGCATTCAGTCGGTTGTCGATTCCGCGGTGCACTACGGACGCAAAGTCTGCCTGGTCGGACGCAGCATGGTAAATGTGTCGCGTATCGCGTCTCAGCTGGGTTATCTGAAGATTCCGGACGGCAGTTTTATCACCGTTGACGAGATTGACCGCTATCCTGATGAACAGATTGCGGTGGTCACCACGGGCAGCCAGGGTGAGCCGATGAGCGGCCTTTCACGCATGGCCTTTGCCGAGCACAGAAAGATGGAACTGCGTGAGAGCGACATGGTCATCATATCCGCCACGCCGATCCCGGGCAACGAAAAATCCGTATCCCGCGTGATCAACCAGCTCTTCCGCATCGGCTGCGACGTGATATACGAATCCCTGGCCGAGGTACACGTCTCCGGACATGCGCGCCAGGAGGAGCTCAAGCTCATGCACACGCTGGTCAAGCCGAAGTTCTTTATCCCGGTACACGGCGAATACAGAATGCTGCATCATCATGCAGAGCTTGCCAAGTCGCTGGGCATGCCCGACGACAATGTGGTCATAGCCGAAATCGGCGACGTGATCGAATTGGATGCGAACAGCATCAACGTGACGGGCGCGGTGCCCAGCGGACAGGTGCTGATCGATGGCCTCGGCGTGGGCGATGTCGGCGCGGTGGTGCTGCGCGACCGCAAGCATCTGGCCGAGGACGGCCTGCTGATCGTCGTCATGGGCGTGGACCATGATCTCGGCAGCGTGGTATCCGGCCCGGACATCATCAGCCGCGGTTTTGTATACATGCGCGAAGCGGATGAACTGATGGAGGGCGCACGCGGTGCAGCCTCCAGAGCCATCGAGGCTTTCGGGCCGATCGATTCCTCGGAGTGGAATCACCTCAAGAACGATGTACGTGAATCCGTGCAGCGCTATGTCTATGACGCAATCAAGCGCAACCCGATGATTTTGCCGATCATCGTAGAGATTTAATTCGGAGGCAAATGATGAATCCATACGATCAGGCTCACGAGCTTGCCCGAACGCTGAAGGAGAGCGAGGAGTATCGCGAATACATGCGTCTGAAGGAAACGGCCTACGAAGACGAGACCAATCGCGCCCTGCTCAATGAGTATCGCAAGCTGCAGTTCCGGCTTCAGTCCAAGGCTGCAGCGGGCGAGACCCTGCCTCAGGACGATACGCAGCGACTGCAGCAGATCGGCGTGCTTTTGCAGTTTAATCCGGATGCGAGTGCCTATCTGTTGGCAGAATTTCGCTTTCAGCGCATGCTCACGGATATATTCAAGATACTGGCAGACGTGGCGGGCGTGGATCTGGATATGCTCACCCAAGGTTGACGGAGGACGGAAATGGCGGATAGAAAGCGGCGCAAGCCTCAGACGCGCAAGCGTCAGCAGGTCACAAGTGAGAGCTACAACATAAAGACGCTTCACGAGGATCGTGAGTACGGTCTGTACTGGTATGCGTGGCTGTGGAAGCTGCTGCGGCCTGTGATGATCTTCCTGTGCAGCCTGCTGATTGTGGTCGGCATCGTGACCTACGGCTACAACAAGATCTATGACAGCCTGCTGGGGCCGGTCGATGCAAAAAATGCGACCGCCGTGACGTTTGAAATCGAGTCCGGTACTTCAATCTCGGAGATCGGCAGAAAGCTGCAGAACGAAAATCTGGTGCTCAACGGCAGCGTGTTCAAATACCTTGTGCAACTGCGCGGCTTGAGCAACAAGCTCAGCTACGGTACGTTTGAGCTTTCGCAATCCATGACCGTCAATCAGATCGTAGAGGCGCTGACCAGCGGCAGCCAAACCAGCGAACGCGTGATCACCATCGTGCCCGGCTGGACTTGCGAGGATATCGCCTCCTACCTGGTCAAGGAGGGCGCGATCGATTCCGAACAGGAATTCCTGACGCTCTGCAACGATGTGGATCGCTTCGTGGCAGACTCCTATGCACTCAAAGCCGCACAGGATGCCGGCACACTCAGCGGCCGCAAGTATGCGCTGGAGGGTTATCTGGCACCGGATACCTACCGCGTGTTCCGGTCTGCGGATGCAGAAAGCATCATTTCGACACTGCTGGCCCAGAACAACAACGTGATTGACAGCGTTTACTATGCCACGGACGTTGAATATCAGGTGGATGAGAACGGCGAATACAGCGTAGTTGAAGAGTATGACGGCAATCTGACTATGGATCAGTACATCATCATGGCTTCCATGATCGAAAAGGAAGCATCCAAGACAGAGGACTATGCAAAGGTCGCCGCCGTGTTCCACAATCGTCTCAAGAACGGCATGAAACTGGAGAGCGACCCGACCGCGACGTATCTGTCAGGTCTTAACCACTATGTACTCTCCGAGGAAGAGATGAACGATCAGAACCTGTACAACACCTACGTGGTCGACGGTCTGCCCATCGGCCCGATCTGCAATCCGTCCACGGCTGCGCTCGAAGCGGCGCTGCATCCGGATATGGACTATATCAATCAGGGATATCTGTACTTCTGCGCCACCGATCCTTCCACGGGGGATCTGGCCTTTGCCGTCACCCAAGAGGAGTATGACGCCGATGTTGCACGTTATCGGCAGATCTGGGAGGAATATGACCGTCAGCTGACGGATCAGGAATAAGGAAAAGAAAAAGAAAAAGAAAAAGAAAGGGAGCGTGAACGGGTATGGCCAAAGGCATGAACTATTCAACGGACGCCTTTGTAACCATGTTGCTTACGATGTCACTCTCGCCCAACCGCGAGGAATATGCCAGACCCTACGCCACCCAGGAACTGCGCAGGCTTGAGACGCGCATGCATGCCGCAGGCCTGTTTCATCTCAGCCAGCTGATGAATGTGGATATCGGCGGACTGATGCTCAAGCTCGATATCTCCGAGGAGGAGGCCTATCGGCTCTATACCCTTCTCAACCGCAGTGTTCAGCTTTCCTATTCGCTGGAGGGACATCTCAAGCAAAATATCGAGGTCGTCACCTGCTGTGATCCGGATTATCCGGACAAGCTGACTCAGCGCATAGGGGATAACGCACCTGCGATGTTCTACCGCTGCGGCAGCGATGCGCTGCTGCTTCGTCCGATGCTGGGCATTGTGGGCATCAGCGGCATCAAGACCAGCCCCGAGGCCAGAGCAGGCATTGAAGCACTGGTACGCAACGGCATTCGTCTGGGCTATACGATACTGACGGGCGGCGAGATGGGCGTTGGGCGCATCGCCTGCAAACTGGTCAGAGAATGCGGCGGTACGCTGGTTGAAGTGCTGGGCGGCGGTCTGTCAGAACACATTCACGAGGAAAACATAGCCCCTATGCTGGATGATGGCAGTGCCACCGTGATCTCGCTGGAGCATCCGGAAGCGCTCTATACCGTCAGCCATGCCATTGCACGCAACAAGCTGCTCTTTTCTCTGGCCGAGGCGGCCTTCATATTCAACACCGACGGCAAGCGCGGCGAGGGCGATGCCATCCGCAACCGCTATTGCGAATGGATATACGCCTGGCAGGGCTGGCCCGGCAATCAGGGGCTGATCTCCAAAGGGGCCATTCCCGCCGGCAACATACCGGGCATGGACTTTGATACGCTCAGCGCACACTGGAAGGACAGCGATGCGAAGCAACTGAATATATTTGACATGCTGAAGTGAACAAACAACCCCCGGAAGCCGCAACGGGTTTCCGGGGGGTTGTTTTGAAGATGGCCTGCGGCTCGAATGAACCGCAGGCCTTGTTATTTAAGCGTAGATCGGGTCGGAATCGTCGGAGAGATACCTGAGCGTGTCCTTGCCGATCGTCGGGTTGGACGCGTCGGTCACTTCCACGGAATTGCCGCTGTCATTGAGGAAGTTCTGGAAGCTGATCACCGCATCCAGCGTGGCACTGTCCAGCGTGCCGGAGGTGTAGCTGTTGGCATCGAGCCAACCCCAGTCGCACAGGCGCTGCTGCAGGGCGGCAATGATGCTCGAATCAGAGGAAGATGTGATGGCATTGTTCCAGAATTCAACGGATCCGCTATCGAAAGATTCCTCGGAAGATTCATTACCGTACTCTTCCTCGGTCGGCTCGCCACTGTATTCCTCTTCGTAGGAATCATCCGTGTACTCTTCTTCATAGGAATCGTCGCTGTACTCTTCCTCGGTCGGCTCGTCACTGTATTCCTCTTCGTAGGAATCATCCGTGTATTCTTCTTCATAGGAATCGTCACTGTACTCTTCCTCAGTCGAATCATCGGTGTATTCTTCTTCAGCGGAATCATCGGTGTATTCTTCCTCGGCCGTATCATCGCTGCTCTCATCGGCAACCAGTTCGAAATAGCAGCTGGACTGGGCTGTAGCTTCGCTGTCGGCAGCGTAGGCCGTCACGGTAAGCTTGTAGATAACGCCGCTCGTCAGGGCATTTTCGGGAAGCGTCGCACTCTCGCTTGTCAGGTTCTGATTGGTTTCAACGTTGTCCTCGTCATCAACGATCAGGACGTTATAGCCCTGTACGTTGTCGGAGTGCCAGCTGAAACTGACCGTGCCTGCCCCCAGCATGTAGAGGTCAAGGCCGTCCTTCTCTTCAATAGAGGTGCAGGGTTCGACCGCCAGCACGGGGGCTTCGACGGAAGAAGTTGTTTCCGCTTCGGTCGTCTCGTCGGTTGCCTCGGGTTCATCCGTGGTTTCGTCGATAAACTGCGGCTCATCCTCCGTCTCTTCGGCGGTTTCGGTTTCTTCGGTGTTTCCGCCGATTTCCTCCGTCTTATGGGTCATTTCATCGGTCGTATCACCTTCGTCGGTTGTGATCTCCTCTGTTGATTCAGTTTCGGTTGCTTCGGTTGCGTCTGTGATCTCCTCGGCCGTTTCGGTATCGTCGATCACTTCCGCTTCTTCTTCGGCCTCATTTTCAGCGACAATCTCTTCATCTTCCTGCGTCATGACGCGGAAGCGGATGTTTTCGGTCACGGTATACTCATCGTCATCGAGCGACCCGTTGGTCGGCACGGCGGTTACGGTCAGCGTGTAGACCGTATTGCTGCTCAGACCCTTGAGATTCAGGCTCAGTTCCGTGGCGTCATCCACATCCTCGTTCTCGGTCAGCACGTTGTCCTCATCGTCAAAGACATAATACTTGTAGCCTTGCACACTGCCGCTCGCAGACCAGCCGAAGGTCAACGGATCCCCGGAGATGGTGTACACGCCTTCGATGTTGACGACTTCGCTGTCATCGTTGGTGGGGTAGACACTCAGGCCCGTGATGGTGCCGATTTCTTCCGGATCAGGCTCGGAGTCATTCTTGCGGATGAAGTCAACCTCGGTGTAGGTATCGTCCACATTGCCGTCTTCGGCATGTGCGGTCACAGCGATGGTGTAGCGGCGATCGGGGTCGAGCTTGAGCAGCGGAACGGAGACGGTGGTCAGCGTGGTGTACTCGTTGTCAACATAGTCCGTGCCTTCGTCGTCGTAAATATGTATGTCGTAGCTTTCGACTGCGCCGTCGGCGTACCAGGAAACCTTGATGCTGCCGTCGACTGCATCGCTGTCGCTGATTTCGTAGGTGTTGTCCTTGAAGCGTGTGTAGTCGCTCAGTTCGATCACGGGATCGCCGATCTCCTCGGGCACGTAGTACTCGGGCGCGGCAGAACTGTAGAGCACCTCAAGGGTATCGGGGTCGGCCACGCCGGTCGCCTTCAGGCCGGCCAGAGACTGGAAGGTGCGCACCATCTGCTTGGTCTGACGGTCGAAGTAGCCGTCCGTACGCTCGATGGGATAGCCCAGATCCTCCAGCCGCTGCTGCATCTCGGCCACGCGATCATTGTCATCGCCGCGCTGCAGGGTGATGTAGCCGCTGTACTCGGGTGCGTTGCGGGAGAAGAGCTTCTTCTGCACAGCCGAGGTGGCCACGCCGGTCTGCTTGAGACCGACCTCTTCCTGGAAGCGACGGACAGCGGCAACCGTTCTGCTGTTGTATGTGCTGCCAACCTCACCCTCGAGGTAGTACAGGGCTTTCAGACGCCTGTTCAGCTCACGCACGCGGTAGCCGGAATCGCCCTTTCTGAGGTCGATATAGCTCGAGCAGCTGTTTGCGGAGTCGGAGTAGAGTTTGCGCAGGGTCTTGGAGTCGGCCACGCCGGTCGCCTTCAGACCGTTTTCGGACTGGAACAGCTCCACGGCTGCTTCGGTGCGCACACCGTAGATCGAATCGGCATCGTCCGCAAGGTAGCCAAGCTCGCGCAGACGCTGCTGCATTTCGGTCACGCGCAGGCCGCGATCGCCGAAGGTGAGCGTCTTATAAGGATCGTACTCGGGGAGCTTGCCCTCAAGAATGTCGCGCTGCAGAGCCTCGGTGGCCACACCGGTTACGCTGTAGCCCAGTTCGGCCTGAGCCAGCTTCACGGCACGCTCGGTGCGCCAGCCGTAGATGCCGTCAATCTTGTAATCATAGTAGCCCAGATCGTACAGGGGCTGCTGGATTGCGGAAACCGCATCGCCGCGGCTGCCGCGACGCAGCGTGGAATACTGCTCCGCGGGCACGAGGAGATCCGAAACCGTCTCTTCGTCCTGAATCTTGTAGGCGCTGAGCAGAATCATTTCCGTGGAGGTGTCCGCCACATACTGGGAGGTGGATTCCACGAAGGTAAACGTGGGCAGCACATCCGTCCGGCTGACCACACCGTATATGTTCAGCTGACCGCTGACGGCCTCGATCCGGTAGCTTTCGAGATCCTTTCCACTGCTGGTGGCATAGCTGTCCAGCGTGGGCAGGGAGGCAAAGTTCTGAAGGCTGCCGTCAGAAGTGTTCACGGTGCAGATCTGGTTGTTCTTTGTCAGTACAAAGAGTTTACCGTTGCTGGCCGTGAGCTGCGGATACAGGTTCGCGGGCTGAGCAACGGTGCTCCAGAGCAGATTGTCCACATCAAAGCTCTTGAGCGTCATGGCATCTTCCATGCCGCTGAGGTAGTAGATCGTGTCGTTGATCACGGCCCAGTCCAGCACGCTCGAGTCGACCTGCGTGGCGGAGAAGGAACTGTACTTTTGCATGTACAGGCTGCCCGTCTCACTGAGGTAGACTTCAAAGTCATCGTAGGTGTCAATGCTCTGAGCCACATCGCCGCCGTAAGGCGAGAAGTTGGCGCCGGTGGCATCGGAGATGTAGGCTGCGGCATTGTCCTGCAGCGTGCAGACCACGCCGTCGGTGCTCGCGTATACGCGCTCGAGAGCCTCACCGGCGGTGTAGACCGTCGAAGACGTACCGTCATCGAGGCTGTAGCTGTTCAGGTTCGTGCGGGCGGCATCGGAGATGTAGTAGACCGTGTCCTCGTAGCAGCAGGCCGCATAGGCATCGCCCGTCACAACGGTCTCTTCAAAACCGCTCAGACTCAGGCTGATCAGATTGCGCGTACCGTTGTTGTCCTGAGAGAAGAACAGTATGCGGTAGGCATCAACGGAGACGATGCCGGAGGCCTTGGTCGTGTTGACAGGCTGGTTCAAGCCGGAAACGTAAATATAACCGTTTCCGTCTACAAAGGCGGACAGTTCACCGTTGCGTGTTACCATGTCGCCCCGTCCGTCGGCGCTTGCGGCCAATGCGGGCACGCAGGCGAGGGCGAGGATCAGTATCAGTAGCAGACATATTTTCTTCATATGATTTCCTCCCATCATTAGCCTATGCTCCTTTGACGCACGGACAGAGCAAAAGGTTGCAATATAAAGAAAGAAATTTGGATTGGGCGGATATTTTATGCGAATTGGCTTGACAATGCTGCCGAATCGTTCATATAATGAAATGATTCGAATGTGGAGGATAGAGCCGATGTATATTATCGTGGGGCTCGGGAATCCGGGCAAGAAATACGAGCATACGCGTCACAACGTGGGCTTTGACGTCGTTGAAATACTGTCTCAGAAATATGATATACCCCTGCTGAAGCTTCGCTGCAAGGCCGTGGTGGGCGAGGGCCTGATACGCGGTCAGCGCGTGGTGCTGGCGCAGCCGCAGACATTCATGAATCTCAGCGGTGAATCCGTGGTGCAACTTCTGAACTGGTACAAGCCCGAGGAGGATCATATCATCGTGGCCTACGATGACGTGGACCTGCCCGAGGGCCGCATACGCTTTCGCCCGTCCGGCAGCGCAGGCACGCACAACGGAATGCGCAACATCATCTACCTGATGGGGCGGGACAATTTTCCGCGCATACGCGTGGGCATCGGTCGGCCGGACGAGGGCTGGGACATGAAAGACTGGGTACTGAGCACCTACCGCACGGACGAGACGCGCAAAATCATGTTCGATGCCTACATGCATGCGGCCGACGTGATTGCGGAGTGGGTCGAGAAGGGCGTGGAACCGGCACGTCAGCTGATGAGCAAACTCAACGGATAAAAACTCAACGGATAAAACAAGATAATCGGGGGAAGTATGAGTCAATCTGAGGATCGCATGAACGTTCTCTTTGAACCGCTGAAACGTCTGGACAGCTTTAACAGACTGCTCACAGCGGTGAATACGGGCAAGCTCTGCGCTCTTTACGGTCCGGACGATTCTCAGCGGGCGCACGTGCTGGCGGGGCTTGTCCGCGGGACAAAGAGAGCGATGATCGTGCTGGCGGCCAACGAGGCGCTGGCCATGCGCATGGCCGACGATCTGAACGTGCTCCTGGACGGCGGCGCACGCTTCCTTCCGTCACGGGACATATCGTTTGTGAAATCGACGGCCTCGAGCCGCGATCTGGCCATGCGCCGCATCGATGTGCTGGGACATTGTGCCACGGGGAATACCCGCGTGCTGGTCGCTGCCGTTGATGCTGCCATGAACCGCATGGCGCCGTCCGAGCGCTTTGCAGACAAGATCATACGTTTTGGCGTGTCGGACCGTATGGAGCCGTCAGACCTGATGGCAAAGCTGATCGAGGCGGGTTACGAGCGCGTTCAGCTGGTGGAGGCCCGCGGCCAATGTGCCATGCGCGGCGGTCTGGTGGACATCTACCCGGTGGGCGGTGCGAACGCCCTGCGCATCGAGTTTTTCGATGATGAAATTGACTCCATACGTTCCTTCGATGTTATGACGCAGAGATCCATATCGCCCAGGGACAACGCATGTATTTTCCCTGCGAGCGAATTTCTGCCCAATCGGGACGAAGCACGTGCGGTTGCGGCACGGCTGCGCTACGAACTGGATAAGCGTGAGCAGCGCGGCGATCACAGCCTGCGTCAGCGCAAGCTCGAAAGCGAATTCGGGCTGATGCCGTTTGAAGAGTTTCTGAAGGCGGCTGAGGAGGAGAAGACGGACGAAACGCCCGCAGCACCTCCGCGGCGGGACCGTGGCTTTGCACAGGTCATCGACGCACTGGAAACCGGTCGCAGCTTTGACGGCGCGGACCGCATTCTTCCGGTTTTCATGGACTTTAATGCAACGCTGCTCGACTATTTTGACGACCCGATACTGGTGCTCGATCAGCCCGAGCGCCTGCGTGAGCGTGCCGAGAATCATTATCTCGAATTCAAGGAGATGTTCACCTCCGCACTGGAGCACGGCGATGCGTTGGGGCTGCAGGGCAAGCTTCTTCTGACCTATGATGAACTGCTGGCCCGCATGGACGGGCGGAGTATGGTCATTGCCAACCCGTTCATGCGCACGGATCCCGATTTCAAACCGCAGGAACTTGTGCAGATTGAGTGCCGCAATGCCGCAGCGTATCAGTCCAATATACAGGAGCTGAAGCTGGACATAGACAAATGGAGCGCAGACGACTGGCAGATTGTACTCATGGCGGGAGGCAAGGCTCGCAGTGAACGTCTGCTGGGTGCGCTGGAGAACCTGGGCTGTGCGGCGGATTTTCCGGACGGGATTCCGGACGAAATTCCCGCCGGCAGGCCGCTGATACTGCCGCTGGCCCTCAATCGCGGCTTTATCTATCCGGAGGTTCGCTTTGCACTTGTTTCGGAATCGGACATATACGGTGTCAGCAGGCAAAAGAAGCGCAGCCGTATTCGAAACGGCGAGAAAATCGCAGCATTTACGGATCTCAAGGTCGGCGACTACGTGGTTCACGAAAACCACGGCGTGGGTCAGTTCATGGGCGTGGTGCGTCTCTCAAGCGACGGCACTTATCGTGATTTTCTGCATATCCGCTATCAGGGCGCGGACAAGCTCTACGTGCCGACGGATCAGCTGGATCGCGTACAAAAATACATCGGCTCCGAGGGCGAAGCACCTCGGCTGAACAAACTTTCCGGCGGTGAGTGGCAGCGACAGAAGGCCAAGGTTCGCCAGTCGATTCAGGACATTGCAGGCGATCTTCTCAAGCTCTACGCTCAGCGCGAGGCGGCTCCCGGCCACGCCTTCGATCCGGATACGCCGTGGCAGCACGAGTTTGAAGATAATTTCCCCTTTGAGGAGACGCCGGATCAGCTGGCAGCCATCGAGGAGATCAAGCGGGACATGGAGAAACCGCGTCCAATGGATCGGCTGCTCTGCGGCGATGTCGGCTACGGCAAGACGGAGGTGGCTCTTCGTGCCATCTTCAAGGCCGTGATGGGCGGCAAACAGGCTGCCATGCTGGCACCGACCACCATACTGGTACAGCAGCACTATGCCACCATGCTCAACCGCTTCAGCGGTTTTCCCGTACACGTCGAGGTGCTCAGCCGTTTCAAGACGGCTGCCGAGCAGAAGGACATACTGCGGCGTCTGAAAGAAGGCTCGATCGATGTGGTCGTGGGCACGCACCGCCTGCTCGCCAAGGATGTGGAATTCAAGGATCTCGGGCTGCTGGTGGTGGACGAGGAGCAGCGCTTCGGCGTGGCCCACAAGGAAGCCATCAAAAAGCTCAAGAAAAATATCGACGTGCTCACATTGACGGCCACACCGATCCCGCGCACACTGCACATGTCCATGGTGGGCATACGCGATATGAGCCTGCTGCAGTCGCCGCCCGAGGAGCGCTATCCGGTGCAGACCTATGTAGTGGAATACTCCGACGGGCTGGTGCGTGATGCCATACTGCGAGAGCTTTCGCGCGGCGGACAGGTCTATGTGCTCTACAACCGCGTGCAAACCATTGAAGTGATGTATACGCGCCTGAAGCGGCTCGTACCGGAGGCACGCATTGCCGTGGGTCACGGCCAAATGCGGGAGCACGCCCTGGAGGACGTGATGCTTGACTTCTATGACGGCAAGTTTGACGTGCTGCTGTGCACCACGATCATAGAGGCCGGTCTGGATGTGCAGCGGGCAAACACACTGATCGTCTGCAATGCAGACCAGTTCGGCCTGTCTCAGCTCTACCAGCTGCGCGGGCGCGTGGGCCGCAGCAATCGTCTGGCCTATGCCTATCTGACGGTCAGCCCCAACAAGGTGCTCAGCGAATCCGCGGACAAGCGCCTCAACGCCATACGCGAGTTTACCGAGTTCGGCGCGGGCTTCCGCGTGGCCATGCGCGATCTGGAAATCCGCGGCGCAGGCAATCTGCTGGGCAGTGAGCAGAGCGGCTTTATGGCCTCCGTTGGCTATGACCTCTATGTCAAGATGATCGAGGATACCGTGCGCGAAATGCGCGGCGATGCATCGCTGGGCGATATCGAGACGCGCGTGGATGTGAAGGTAGATGCCTATCTGCCCGGCGAATATGTGCAGGACGATCTGCTGCGCGTTGAAATGTACAAAAAGATTGCCTCGATACACGACCGCGACTCGCGTGAGGATCTGATCGAAGAGCTGATCGATCGTTTCGGCGATCCGAAGCGTCCGGTGATGAATCTGGTCGAAATCGCAAGCCTGAAGGCCCTGTGTTCAAAGATCGGCGTGGACTATGTCAGCGTCAAGGGCGATGAACTGTGGATGCGCTTTTCTATCTCAGCCAACATCGATCTCATGCGTGTGCTGCTTGCGATCCGCAAGCAACCGGAATGTCTGCGCATGCAGGGTGGCAATCCGCCGACTTTGGTCTATTTTAAGCGGGGCAAGGACGCCGAGACGCTGCTCAAGGGTGCAGTTGACGTGATGGAGACCGTGGTCGGTGAATACGAAACGGGAGAAACAAAGGAGAATGCAAATGGCTGAACGCTTTTTGCCGGTAACATATGCCGAGATGCGTGCACGCGGCTGGGATACGCCGGATTTTGTGTACGTCACGGGCGATGCCTATGTGGATCACCCGTCCTTCGGTCTGGCCATCATTTCACGCGTGCTGGAGGCGGCGGGCTATCATGTGGCCATGCTGCCTCAGCCGGACTGGCATTCCTGCGAGGATTTCAAGCGTTTCGGACGGCCAAAGCTCGGTTTTCTGGTGACGGCGGGCGTGATTGATTCCATGGTGAACCGCTATACGGTGGCCAAGAAGCCGCGCAGTACGGACGCGTATTCGCCCGGCGGCGCGGTGGGCAAGCGACCGGATCGCGCTACGGCGGTCTATGCCAACCGTATACGTGAGGCCTACGGCTCCATTCCCATCGCCATCGGCGGCGTCGAGGCTTCGCTGCGCCGCTTTGCCCACTACGATTACTGGGACGATCGTGTGCGCAATTCCATGCTGGTGGACAGCTGCGCCGATGTGCTCATGTTCGGTATGGGCGAAAGAAGCATATTGCGCGTTGCGGAGTGGATCAGATCCGGTAAGCCTTTTTCTGAAATGCGCATCCCGGGGACCTGCGTGATGGCATCCGAAGTGCCCGAGGGCTTTATCGAGATTCCTGCCCAAGAGGTCGTAGCCAAGGACAAACACGCCTACGCCGAGGCATTTAAAATTCAGTACGACCAGCAGGATCCCGTGCGCGGAAAACCACTGGCTCAAAAGCACGGGAGACGCTATCTTCTGCAAAACAGGCCGGACATGCCTCTGACACGTGCGGAGATGGACAGCGTGTATGCGCTGCCGTACCAACGTGGGTGGCATCCGATGTACGACAAGCTGGGCGGCATACCCGCACTCAGCGAGGTACTCTTTTCCATAACACACGTGCGCGGCTGTTTCGGTGCCTGCAATTTCTGTGCGCTGACATTCCATCAGGGACGCATCGTCACCAGCCGCAGCAAGGAATCCATACTCAGTGAAGCAAAGCTTTTGGCCAAACTTCCCGGCTACAAGGGCTACATACACGATGTCGGCGGCCCCACGGCGAACTTCTCGCGGCCGGCCTGCGACAAGCAGCTGCGTAGCGGTACCTGCGCCCGTCGGCAGTGCCTCTTTCCGCATCCCTGCCCGAACATGAAGGCCGATCACAGGGAATACATAGAGGTGCTGCGGGCCATGAGGGCATTGCCCGATGTGAAAAAGGTCTTTATCCGTTCGGGCATACGCTTTGACTATCTGCTCAAGGACAGTTCGTCCGGCTTTCTCAATGAACTGGTGCGCCATCATGTGTCGGGACAGCTGAAAGTGGCCCCCGAACATGTCAGTCCCAATGTGCTCTACTATATGGGCAAGCCCGAAGCGAGCGTATTTGAGGACTTTGTCAGGCGCTACCGTCAGGCCAACGAAAATGCGCACATGGATCAGTATCTGGTGCCGTATTTCATGTCCAGCCATCCCGGCAGCACGATTCAGGATGCGGTGATGCTGGCGCAGTACCTGAAGAAGAGCGGGCTTCGCCCCGAACAGGTGCAGGATTTTTACCCGACACCCGGTACCATGTCGACCGCCATGTTCTACACGGGGCTGGATCCGCGCGACATGAAGAGTGTCTATGTGGCCCGCAATCCGCACGAGAAGGCCATGCAGCGTGCACTGATGCAGTATTACATCCCCGGCAACCATGCGCTTGTGCTGGAAGCCCTGCACAAGGCCGGCCGCGAAGACCTGATCGGCTTTGGCCGCGATTGCCTGATACCGCCGTACCTGCGCAGGGAAAAGGCGGACAAGGATGGAAAACCTTCGAAACAGAAAGCATCGGGCGGCAAGGATCGTGCATCCTCTCGCGTGCAAGGCAAGAGAAACAAACCGGAGTCTAAAAAACATCATCAAAGATAATTGACAGACTGCAGTCTGTATTGGTATAATGGATTCAGGGATATTCATACAGACGAAAGGAAGGCGGTACCGGCATGAAGAAAGGTGAACTGCGCAGGGATACCATACTGAACACTGCGGAACAGCTCTTCTTCAAGAAGGGCTTTGACGAGACATCCATTCAGGACATACTGGACGCGCTTGAGATATCCAAGGGTGGTTTTTATCATTACTTCGATTCCAAGAATGCACTCCTGGAGGCCATTTGCCGCAAGCGCAGCGCGGCGGACATCGAGCGCATGCGCACTGAAATGCTGCCGGGCAAGCTGACGCCGGTGCAGAAGCTCAATCGCCTCCTGACCTCAATCAACATATTCAATCACAGCGATGCCCGCTACGCAGCCATGGTGCTCAAGACGGGCTACATAGACGGCGATATGCATTTTCGTGATCAGATGCGCAGGTTTATGACAGAGGAGCTCACGCCGATGCTGGATACGGTGCTGCGCGAGGGTATGGCGGATGAGAGTTTCTTTATCCGAAATCCCGGCAAGACGGGAAAACTTATACTGATGCTGGCGTATGATATCAACGATGAAACCTGCCGTGCTCTGGCCGAGGGACGGGACAATCCCGAGACTGTGATCGAAATCATCGACCTGCTGGACGCCTACCGCGAAGGTATTGAAACACTTCTGGGTGCAAAATTCGGCAGTGTTTTGCTCTATGACGTGGAACATTTGCTGGATGCGTTTCGTCAAACAGCCGTTGAACTTCAATCAGTCACGGAGGCATAGTTTTATGAAACGTATATTCTCTGTCCTGCTGACGCTCGCATTGCTGACGGGTGCCGCTTTGTCCGAAGAGACGACCATCGTAGATGATGTGGCTGTATCCGAGGTGCCCGCAGCAGAGGTGACCGCCGAGCCGTCCGAAGCGGAAGAGGCGGACATGGCACACGCGCGGGCTTCGCTGAAAGCCGAACCGATGGGCGAGGGCCGTCTGGACGGCATCATCATCGGCATCGATCCGGGACATCAGGCGCACGCCAACAGCGAAAAGGAGCAGGTTGCGCCCGGCAGCAAGGAGACAAAGGCCAAGGTGGCATCCGGTACGTCCGGTGTCAGCACGGGCATAGCCGAATACGTTACCGATCTTGAGATCGCACTGCAGCTGCGCGATGCGCTTCTGGACGAAGGCTGCACCGTCTACATGACGCACGATACCGCCGATGTGGATATTTCCAACAAAGAACGCGCCGAACTGATGAACGGATACAACTGTGATCTGGTGCTTCGCCTGCACTGTGACGGCAGCACGGACCGCAGTGCAAACGGCATCGGCATGTTTGTGCGCAAGACGGGTGAGAAGCAGGAAGAGAGCGAAGCGGCCGCCGAGGTGCTGCTGGAGAAGATGAGCGAAGCTACGGGCGCAAAGGCCCGCGGCGTGTTCCTGCGTGATACCTACACGATGAACAACTGGTCGACCGTGCCGTGCATACTGGTGGAAATGGGCTATATGTCCAATCCCGACGAAGATGAAAAGCTCAACGACCCCGATTATCAGAAGCTTCTGGTGCAGGGCATGGTTGAGGGCATCTGTACCTACTTCGACCGCTGAAGAAAGGTTATTTTTTCGCGTAGCGGTCTGAATAAAGTCACTTTTGATTGACAAACGGGCAAAAAACAGGTATAATCATTCGGTAAGCCGCTCGGGGTCGGCTTCTAAAGCATGCAAATGCTGCCCAATCCCGGCGAGATTAATGTATAGGAGGTGCAACGCGTGTACGCAGTCATTAAGACCGGTGGCAAGCAGTACCGTGTTCAGCAGGGCGACGTTATTTTCGTTGAAAAGATCGACGCACAGGCAGACGAAGCGGTTACTTTTGATGAGGTGCTGCTCGTTAGCGATGGCGAAGCCAGCAAGATCGGCACGCCCGTAGTTGAGGGTGCCAAGGTTGAAGGCAAGGTTCTTTCTCAGGTAAAGAGCAAGAAGATCGTCGTCTATAAGTACAAGTCCAAGAAGAACGAGCGCAAAAAGCAGGGTCATCGTCAGCCCTACACCAAGGTTGAAATCACCGCTATCAACGGCTGATGAAATTCTCGGGAACGACCGTCACTTTTTTCAGACGGTCAGACGGCGCTCTGATCGGATATTCGTCCCAAGGACATTCGAATTATGCGGATGAAGGCAAGGACATCGTCTGTGCGGCGATATCGGCGCTGACGCAAAGCACGCTGAACGGACTTAAAGACATCCTGAAAGCACCTGTGATGTTCGATGTAGACGATAACGGAGCGTTCATTGAAGCAAGTTTGACGCGTGAAGCCACACAGGATCAGATCAGGCAGGCACAACTCCTGCTTGAAACGCTGCTTGAGGGGCTTCAGGCAATCCAGAGGGAATACCCTCGCAATCTTCGGATTATCTTCAAGGAACGGAGGTAAAGCAAATGTTCAAGATGAATCTTCAGCTCTTCGCTCATAAGAAGGGAATGGGTTCTTCCCGTAACGGCCGTGACAGCCATGCTCAGCGCCTGGGCACCAAGCGCAGCGATGGTCAGTACGTTCTCGCGGGAAACATTCTTGTTCGTCAGCGCGGCACGAAAATCCATCCCGGCCTGAATGTCGGCATCGGTGATGATGATACCCTGTACGCAAAGATCGACGGTGTCGTGAAGTTTGAGCGCAAGGACAAGACCCGTAAGCAGGTCAGCATCTATCCCAAGACGGAAGCTGCCGCAGAATAATCATCGGGTAAATCAGGAACGCCGGTTTTTCCGACGTTCCTTTTTTCTGCTTGTCAGTTCAGTTTGGCCGCGCTCACCAGCTGGCAAAGTTCGTCCGTACTTTCACCTTCGCGCTGCGCACGCAGGGCGATTACGAAGCGGCCGTTCTCGCGCGTATATTCACAGGTGACCAGCATAAGCATTTCGTCCCCGTAGCTTACGTCAACGGGTATGCTGTACTTGGACAGGCTGCGCAGATCACGCACGAAGCCGTCAAATTCATCCTCGTCAAACAGGAAGCGTCGTATGTTCAGATAGCCTGCGTTGCCCTCATCGACCGCCACGGAGAGCACGGCAAAGGGTACGTAGGTCCGGTTCTCGTAGATTGTATCAAACTGCACCAGCGGATGCTTGCGCAGAAAGGATAGGTCATCGTAGCCGATCAGCGCATGAAACATGGTGCCGTTTTTCATGTTGTGGCCGTAGATGATCAGGTTTTGGTCCTTGGGCACAAGGAGGTTGCTGCCGTCCAGAAAGAGTGTACCTGCATTGCTCTGCTCACGTTCAAAGCTGTGGTCGAGGTAGTATGCATTGTCGTTTTCACGTTGCACGACGGGCAGAGAAAGCACGTCATCGATGCTCAGGAAACCGACCGTCTCGTCGTTGACCGCCAGAAGTGCGTTGAAGGACTCCTGAATCGGCCCGGGTGTCTCAAGCGCATAGACCAGCGTATCATTGTTCGGCATGACTTCGGGTACGAGTGTGGCGTCCACGGCCACCTCAAATTCCGGGACCGTGGACGTGGGTACAGGGCTTGCGGTGACCGGGAGCGTGGTCGGTGCTGCAGTAGGAAACGCAGTCGCTTCAACGGTCGGTGCTGCAGTCGGAACCGCGGTTGCTGCAACAGTCGGTGCTGCAGTCGGCGCCATGGTCGGTTCAACGGTCGGCACCGATGTCGGCTTCACAAAAGGGACTTCGGTCGGTTCTGCGCTTGCGTACAGATTTGCATAGTTTTCATTGTTTCTGATCGTGATTTTTCTGTCAACTTCCCAAATGAAGATGCGAACGGCACAGAAGAGCATAACGGGGACACAGATTGTAAGCGCAATCAGCCGCTGTGCACGGCTGCGCTCGGCCACATGACGGCTCTTCAACTGCCTTGGTATATCCTGATAACGTTCAAGCAGACTCTTTCGCTTCTTCATCCGTATGCTCCGTTCTTTCTGTTCTGTTTTAATTATATCCCCGCAGGCTCATAATTGCAAGACGTGTAAATTATGACTTGATAAAATGCCGAATCTTGTGTATAATAGAAGTACGAAAAGGAAAGGGGAGTTTTATACATGAAACTCATTATCGCTATCGTACAGGATGAGGATGCATCCCGCCTGGTAAATAAATTGATGGATGAGGGCTTCAGGGCGACCAAGCTGGCCACGACGGGCGGCTTCCTTCGCTCCGGCAACACCACGTTGCTGACCGGTGTGGACGATGACAAGCTCTCTCAGGCCATGGAAATCATCGAGAAGACTTGCAAGAGCCGCACACAGGTGGCTCCCGTGCATGCGCCCATGGCAGGCAGTGCAGGCATGTACGCACCCGCCTATCCCATTCAGGTGACGGTGGGCGGCGCAACCGTGTTTGTACTGGATGTGGAGCAGTTCCATAAATTCTGATAGGCTCAGGGAGGCTGTCGGCAGGGTTTGAATTTCGCAGATTTCGTAGGTATGGATGCCAAAATGGAACAGCTGATGCGTTCGGCACAAGCCGGGCGCATTGTTCATGCCCTTCTTTTCTGCGGCCCTCGCGGCACCGGCAAGCGTTCCATGGCGGATCTGATGGCACGCACCGTGCTTTGCAGAAGTGCGTCCCATCACCCATGCGACGTGTGTGACAGCTGCAAAAAGTGTTTAAACGGCGTGCATCCCGATATCCATACCGACATTGTGCCGGAGAAAAACACAATCAAGGTCGAGCAGATTCGCGGACTGTTGGACACCATGTCGCTGGCCTCGTATGAGGGCGGCATGAAGATTGCCATCATTGAGCGTGCGGAGCTTATGAATGAGCAGGCGCAGAATGCCCTGCTGAAAACGCTCGAAAGTCCGACGGGCGATGCCATGTTTTTCCTGTTGACGGACACACCCGCTTCACTGCTGCCCACAGTGCTTTCGCGCTGCCTGCGGGTGCGTTTTCACTGTCTTGAGCAGGATCAGTGCACGCAGGTGCTGGAGAGACACGGCATTGCACGGGATCGTGCGCTGCTGCTCTCTGCCCTGGCACAGGGTTCGGTCGGCCGTGCACTCGAGATAGATGCGGACACGGGCTATATGTCGCTGCGCAGCCGCGTCATCGATGCGATTGAAGGCCTGAAAGGGCCGGGCAGCTTTGCAGCTGCGGCTGACAGGATCGGCATCAAGGATGTCGATCGCACCTGCGTATTTGAAATTCTGGAATTGTGGGCACGGGATCTGATGCGCGTACAGAACAACCTGCCGCCGATGCAGACGCAGGACGCAGCCAGACTTCGTGCATCGCACTATTCGGGCAGTGAGATGATGAAGATCGTGATGCAGTTTCGCAGGCAGCTCAAACAAAACGTCTCGTGGACAAACGCACTGGATGCGATGTTCTTTTCTCTTATCCGTTCATGACGGATGATTTATATATTGGAGGATACTATATGGCAACGGTTATCGGCGTCCGCTTTAAGAAAGCGGGCAAGGTATATTATTTTGATCCCTGTGATTTTTGGCCGAAGCCCGGTCAGAATGTCGTTGTGGAAACGGCTCGTGGCATTGAATTCGGAGAAGTGGTCACGTCTCCGCGCACGGTAAGCGATCAGCAGATCGTAGCGCCGCTGAAAAAGGTGGTGCGCCTTGCAACGGAAGAGGACGAGCAGCGCGCGGCACTCAACGCCAAGCGTGAGGAGGATGCATTCAGGATCTGTCAGGAAAAGGTGGCCAGGCACAAGCTCGAGATGAAGCTGGTAAGCGTGGAATACACCTTTGACAATTCAAAGATCATATTCTATTTCACGGCCAACGGGCGCGTGGATTTCCGTGAACTGGTCAAGGATCTGGCATCGGTGTTCAAGATGCGCATCGAGCTTCGCCAGATCGGCGTGCGCGACGAAGCAAAAATGCTCGGCGGTCTGGGCTCCTGCGGCCGCCCCATCTGCTGCGGCGCATTCCTGGGCGACTTCCAGCCGGTCTCGATCAAGATGGCCAAGGAACAGAATCTTTCGCTCAATCCGACCAAGATATCCGGCCAGTGCGGCCGACTGATGTGCTGCCTGAAGTACGAGCAGGACACCTACGAGCAGACGCTCAAGCGCGTGCCGCGCGTGGGCAAGGACATCGTCACACCCGACGGTGTCGGCGTGATCACCGAGATCAATGCCATTCGTGAGCGCGTAAAAGTGCGCATACGTATCGGCGAGGATGACAGCTTTGAAGTGCGTGAGTATTCAATGGACGATGTGCGCAAGCCGGGTCCGGATGATCAGCCCGCCGTACGCGAGACGCCCAAGCCGCAGGAGAGGCGTCAGAACGTGAAACGCACACCGATCCCGCAGCAGTCCACAGAGGAGACGCCGGAAGGCGAGGGCGAGGAGACGAAGCGCCGCCGTTATCCGCATCAGAAGGCGCCCAAGAATCTTTCCACCGACCAGTTTCTGGAGAAACTGCATGGCGAAGATGCGCCGGCAGAGGACGGAAATGACGGTGAGAAGGAACCGGCTCGCGAGCATCGCCGCCGCCGTCGCGGCGGGCGCGGACGGCATAAGGGAGATGGCGCGGAAGGTCAGCAGAGCGCGCCCGAGAACAGCGCACCCAAATCAGAAGAATAAGAATTGTATTTTCCCAAGTGACCGATGAAGTTGCTTGGGAAAATAAGTATAGGCAGGTGAAACAGCGTGACCGGGCGTCAAAAGCGGCACATATGGGAGGTCATCCCTATTTTCCTCATTGCGGTGGCACTCCTGTATTACTGCACATCTGCGGCACTGAGTTACGGCCGCCTGGAGCGCAGTCTGGGCAAGCTCGACGACGGCTGGATGCTCAACGGCGAGTATGTGGGACAGTTGCCCGAACGTCACGAGTGCGAGGCCGGAGAGACGACGTGCCTGTCGGTCACTTTGCCGGAAGCCTTTGATACGGCCGGTGCGATCTGCTTCTACACGGTCTATTCAGACGTGGAGGTCAGCCTCGGCGGCAGAATTGTCTATACGCTCACGAAGCCCGCAGGGGAGAAAATGACATCCTGCGCACCCAGTTGCTGGAACGTCGTACTGCTGCCTGCCGACTGTGCAGGGCAAACGCTTGAAATTTCGCTGACTACGCCGTATTCCGAGTTTGCCAACTTCATGCCGGAATGCACCTACGGCAGCGCCGAGGATATCGACAGGCTGGTACAGATGAAGACGATACCGCACTTTGTGGCAGGCCTTGCGATACTGTTTATCGGCATCGTGTTTGCATTGGTCGCCGTCATACTGCGCTACTATGTGATCGGCAGCACGGGCCTGTATTCGCTGAGCCTGTTTACGGTGGTGCTGTCGGTGTTTCTGACATCAAAGCAGACCACAATTCTGATGAACGTGCAGGGCGGCACGAACTATGTTCTGATTCAGGACATTGCCTTTATGCTCTGCCCCGTGATGTATACGCGCTATCTGATGCGCGTGCACAGCGGACTCAGCCGCAGAATCGCGCTCGGGCTGCATGCGGCTGGGCTGCTCAATCTCGTGCTGGTGCTCCTGCTGCAGTTCTTCGGCGTAAAGGAAATTCCGCAGTTGATGGCGGGAACGCGCAACCTCTGCGCAGCGGTCATCGTGTACGCCTTTGTGCTTGAGTTCCGCCAGCAGAATCGCATCATGGTGAGCGTGCTGGCGATATCCGCGGGCTACAGTGCGATCAAGTATTACCTCACAGACAGCATTTCATGGCTCGTCTACCTGGCACTTTTCGGCAATATCTACATCATGGTCTATCGGGCGATACGCGCAGTCGTGGTGGCTCAGGCCAAGCAGATTCGCCTGGAGTCCGCATTGCAGGTCTCCAAAAGCGAGATTGCAACCGTCCAGATCACCAGCCATTTCTTCTATCATACTCTGGACTCCATACGCGCCCTGATTCGTCTGGATGCGGACAAGGCCTACAAGATGGCGGGCGACTTTGCAAAATACGTGCGCTACCGTGTGGACGGCGTGGAACGCATGGAGGAGACGGTTTCCTTCTCGCGGGAGCTTCGATCCATTCGTGCCTATACCGACATCAAGCAGGCGCAACTTGGCGATCGCTTTGAGATGGTGTTTGATGTCGAGACCGAGGACTTTCAGATTCTGCCGCTCACGGTGCAGCCACTGGTGGAAAATGCAGTGATCCATGCCGTGCAGCGCCGGCGCGACGGCGGGCGGGTGGTGCTCAGATGCCGCGAAGCGGAAAAGAGCTATCATATCGAGGTGATCGACAACGGGCCGGGCGAAAATGCCGCAGAGGAATTCCACGAGAAGCAGAAAAAATCCACGGCAATTGCCAATGTCAACACGCGCCTTGAATTTTACGGCATTGCGCCGCTGAAGTTTGAAAAAAATGAACTGGGCGGCATCACCGTCAGTCTCGACACACCCAAGGAAATCCGAAGGAAGGAACAGAACTTAAATGAAGGTAATTCTGGTGGACGATGAGCCGCTTTCGCTGAATCTGTTTAAAATCGAATGCGGCAATATGCCGGGCTTTGATGTGGTCGGCTTCTTTGACAATGCTTCGGATGCGCTGAAGTATGCCACCGATCATCCCGTAGATTTTGCACTGCTGGATATCGACATGCCGGAAATGAACGGCATAGAGCTTGCGCAGCGCCTTCGGCAGTATCGGCCGGGCATGATCGTGATATTCGTGACGGCACATCCGGAGTATTCAGCCGATGCCATTCATGCCAGAGCGGACTTTGTGGTGTTCAAGCCCTACGAGCGCGAGGACATACTGGACGCACTGGAGCGTGCGCGTCTGCTCAGCGAACGCCAGAAAAAGCGCATACGTTTTCGCACCTTCGGACACTTTGACCTCTTTGTCGACGGTCGTCTGGTCAACTTCAAATCGTCCAAGGCCAAGGAACTGCTTGCACTGTGCGTCTCGCGTATGGGCGGTGAGGTAACGATCCATGAGATGGTCGGGACGCTCTGGGGCGATACGGGCGATCAGGGTCTGGGCTACCGCACGACAATAAAGGCCCTGAACGATACGCTCAAGGCCGTGGACGCGGATGATATGCTGCTGCGAAAGCGCAGCGTGCTCTGTCTGGACACCTCGCAGTTTGACTGTGACCTGATGGAGTTCAAGGCAGGGAAGACCGATGCTGTGAATGCCTATCACGGCGAGTTTATGCAGCAGTATGCGTGGGCAGAGCCGCTGGCCGCAGCACTTTCAGCCGAAAAAGCAAAGTTCTAAACTATGGGCAGGTACGATTCAATCCTGTTGAGCGGTTCGCAGCCATAGCCGGTCAGTACGCGCCGTCCCCAGGAAAACGAATCCTTCCACGATGCGTCATAGCGCGATACGATGACCTTGCCCTCGCTCGACGAGGCCTGTACGAAGCGGTTGCCGCCCAGCCAGATGCCCACGTGGTCGCATTCATCGTGATCGGCGATGGTGTTGAAGAATATCAGGTCGCCGACGCGTAGATCACGAACATCGTCAATCTTCTCATAGCTGTCATCATAGCCGATGAATTGCGCGCTGTGGATGACGGTCGTGCCCACGGCGGCATAGCTGTAGCGCACCAGGCCGCTGCAGTCGAAGACCTCCGGGCCTTCCTCGCCGAATACGTATTCGCTGCCGCGTTGTCCGAGCGCAATCAGTGCAGCGCTCTCTCCCTTGCTCAGGCCCGGCAGTGCGTAGGCAATGACCGCCAGCGTGCACAGCAGCACGCCGAGCAGTATGCGCAGAATCAGAGGTGTCCGTTTCATTTTACGATTCCCTTCGGTTCTTGCCGCCGCGCTCCACACAGTCGATGCGGTGGCCGTCAATATTGTATTCAAAGTCTTCAGGAAGTTCAGCCATGCGGGCGATCAGAAAATGAATCGGCAGGCCGCGCCCTGCATAGAGCGCCTCATGCTCAGAGACGTAGTTCGGCGAAAAGCCGGATGCGTGAAGATCGTCCGTTAGGTAGACGATTTCAAAGCCGCAGAGTGCCAGATAGCGCTTCGTGGCCTCAAACAGCGGCGTGTCGTCGGTCTTGAAGTAGATTTCGCCGTTCTCCGACAGGAAACCGCGGTATTGCATCAGCTGGCGCGGATGTGTCAGTCGGCGCTTGTGCTGCTTGGCCTTCTCGTCCCAGGGGTTGGGAAACTGTATGTAGATGCGGCTGATGCCGTCCTCGGGTGCAAAGCTGTCCTGAATGAACATTGCATCGACATTGGTCAGCGTCAGGTTTTCGACCGGGTCAGCGCCGTACTCTTCCTGCGCATTTTTGATGGTCACGGCCAGTACGTGGCGTACCTCGTCGATGGCCACATAGTTGACATCCGGGTTCTCATGTGCCATCCTGACGGTGGATACGCCCTTGCCGCAGCCGATTTCGATGTGCAGCGGTGCATCCGGTCTGACAAAGCGCTCCCGCCAGCGGCCGCGGTACTCTCGGGGAAAACTGACCAGATATTCGCAATTGTCCAGCAGCGGTTCCGTCCACGCCTTTCTGCGCATGCGCATTATTTGATCTCTCCGTTTCTCTTTTTCTGATAAGCGGCTTCCTCTTCTTCCATGGCTTTCTCGTCTGCAGCCTTCTTCTCCTGCGTGCGCTTGACGTAGAGCAGCAGCGCACCGGCGACGGTAGAGACAAACCACAGACCGAGTCCCTGACTGAAATACCCTATGAACATCATAACAAGACCTACGGCGTAGATCAGCACGATGATTATGCCCAGCCACTGACGTATTTTCGCGTTCAATTTGAACGACTCCCTTCAAATCCGAATTTAACAAGTATAAGTTTACCACATTTTCCGCGCTGCGCCAAGAAAGATCGCGTGAAAGATTGATATTTTTGCCGGTTTGTTTTATACTGGGCAGTACGGGAGGGAATGAAGATGAATGCGACAGCACTGAAAGGATTTATTGAGCGGTTTCGCGATATACTGGGCAGATTGGACGATTATGCCGACAGTGAGGATATGGAGGAACTTAACGCTCAGCTGGAGGATGCCATATTTCTTCTGGAATGTTCGGACCCGGAAGATAAGGAAGAAGTGGGGGATGCCCTGGAGGAGATTGAGTCCCTGACCGGGGAATATCGCTGCCCCGAAGCAAAAGAGCAGATACGCGCTCTGGAAACGCTTGCCGAGACGGCAAGAAGAAACATATGAACAAACGGGATCACCGATACAAGAGGTGATCCCGTTTTCACGTCCTTTTTACAGTTCCAGACTGCCCTCGTAGACCAGTTCGGCCGTACCGTGCAGTGTCACACCGCTGTCCTCACAGCGCACGGTAAGCGTACCGCCGGGCACCTGAACGTTGATGTCCGTGTTCTTGCGGCACAGACCGTTTTCAATGGCTGCCACAGCCGCCGCACAGGCGCCCGTGCCGCAGGCCATCGTTTCGCCGCTGCCGCGCTCAAAGCAGCGCATTCTCAGCGTACTGCCGTTGACGGCGCGGACAAACTCGGTGTTGACACGCTCGGGGAAAATCTCGGCCGTCTCAAACTGCGGACCAAGCACGGTCAGATCCAGCGCATCCACCTCGTCGGTGAATACGACGCAGTGCGGGTTGCCCATCGATACGCAGTTGATATTGTAGAGCTTGGACGCTATGCGCACGGGGTAGCGGATCGCACGCGCCGTCTGCAATGTGCAGGGGAGGCTGGACGGAGAGAGGTTCGGCAGACCCATGTCAACGGACACGGAGCTGACGCGCATATTTTGCGTGTAAAGCTTCAGGTGGTGCACGCCGCTGGCCGTCTCGATGTTCATGTCGAGCTTCTTGACAATGCCCTCATCGTATAGGTATTTGCCCACACAGCGGATGCAGTTGCCGGCCATACGTCCCTCGGAACCGTCGCGGTTGTACATGCGCATGCGTGCATCGGCAATATCGGAGTTCTCGATCAGCGCAATACCGTCCGCGCCCACGCCGTAGTGCGTCCTGCACAGCCGTGCGCAGAGCGACTCCGGATACTCGATCGACTTGTCGCGGTTGTCGATGATGATGTAGTCGTTGCCCGTGGACTGCATCTTCGCAAAGCGCAGCTTCTGGCGCGTTGTGCGCAGATGTGTAATATCGATCAGCTCCGTGTTGAGCTGGTTGTAGCGGCTGGCAATAATGTCCGCCAGTGCATTTGCGGTATCCAGCGAAGTCAGGCAGGCGATCTTGTGCATCAGCGCCAACTTGTGCAGGTGGATGTAGTCATCCATCGTGGCATCAAGCAGTGCGCCCGTGTAGATGATGTAGTTGATCGCGCCGCTTTCAAGCAGTGCGCGGGTCGCGTTGTAGTCGTGAATATCCTCCACGGTGCTGACGGGAATACCGAGCGTTGCGATGGTGCGTGCCGTACCGAGGGTGGCATACAGTCGGCAGCCCAGATCGTGGAACTTCCGTGCGACGGACAGAATCTCCGGATAGTCATATTCGTCCACACTCAGCAGCACACCCGTCTCGTGGCCGAGCTCGGGCATATGGAAATTTGCACTGACCAGGCCCTTGAACAGTGCCTCGGCCATGTCGCGACCGATGCCCAGCACCTCGCCCGTGGATTTCATCTCGGGGCTGAGATAGCTGTTGGCGTCCAGCAGCTTTTCAAACGAGAACACCGGCACCTTCACCGCACAGTACGGCGGTGCCTGATGCAGGCCCGTGCCGCAACCGATGTCCCTGAGCTTCTCGCCGACCATCACGCGTGCGGCAATGTCCACCATCGATACGCCCGACACCTTGGAAATGTAGGGGATGGTGCGCGATGCGCGGGGGTTGACCTCGATCACGTACAGCTCGCCGCCGTAGATCAGGTACTGAATATTGACCAGGCCCTTCGTGCCGAGCGCCAGTGCCAGTTGCGTGGAACTCTTGACGATGGTCTCCAGCATGCGGTCGGTGATGTTGTATGGCGGATAGACGGCAATGGAGTCACCGGAATGCACGCCTGCACGCTCGATATGCTCCATTACGCCGGGGATCAGCACGTCCTCGCCGTCGGAGATGACATCGACCTCCAGTTCCGCACCCGGCATGTACTTGTCAACCAGCACGGGATTTTCGATGCCGCCGGCCAGTATGCGCTTCATGTAGCGTTCAACATCGTTTGATGCATGGGCAATGACCATGTTCTGGCCGCCGATGACATAGCTCGGACGCAGCAGTACCGGGTAGCCCAGTGTTTCGGCCGCATCGAGGGCCTGCTGCATCGTGCGCACACCCATGCCCTTGGGACGACGGATGGAGAACTGCTCCAGCAGCTCATCGAAGCGTTCGCGGTCCTCGGCAATGTCGATGCCTTCGGCGGAGGTACCCAGTATCGGCACGCCCGCGCGGCTGAGTGCGCCCGTCAGGCGGATGGCGGTCTGGCCGCCGAAGGCCACGACCACGCCGACGGGGTTTTCAACCGCCAGTATTCGCATCACATCTTCGTCGGTCAACGGTTCAAAGTAAAGGCGATCCGCCGTGTCGTAGTCGGTGGATACGGTTTCGGGGTTGTTATTGATGATGACAACGTCATAGCCGAGCTTCTTGAGCGTCCAGACGCAGTGCACGGAAGAATAGTCAAACTCGATGCCCTGGCCGATGCGGATCGGTCCGGAGCCAAGTACCACGATGACCGGTTTGCCGGAGCGGGGAAAGGCACGCGATTCACACTCCGCATCGAAACAGGAGTAGAAATAGGGCGTCTCGGCCTCAAATTCCGCGCCGCAGGTATCGACCATCTTGAAGGAGGAACGGCACTCGGGCAGCTTTTCCGCGCCGGATATGCGCCTGATCGCCGCGTCCGGATAGCCCATCTTCTTGCCGCGGAAATAATTTTCATCGCTCAGTCCGTTCGCAATCTCGGCTTCGTAGTCGGCAAGCTTTTTGAGCCTGCTGATAAAATACCTGTCAATGCGCGTGATATCGTGAATCTCGTCCACGCTCATGCCGCTCTTGAGTGCCTCGAACACGGTAAAGAGGCGATGATCGTCCACGTTCTTCAGGCGCTCGGCCACAGGGGCAGCGCTGTCGGGTTTGCGATTGAGCGTATCCATGCCGATTTCCGCGCCTCGGACGGCCTTCATCAGCGCCATTTCAAAGCTCGGTGCGATAGCCATGACTTCGCCCGTGGCCTTCATCTGCGTGCCGAGCTTGCGGCTTGCGCCCGCGAACTTGTCAAACGGCCACTTGGGGAACTTGACCACCACATAGTCCAACGTCGGCTCAAAGCAGGCGCAGGTCTTGCCGGTGATCTCGTTTTTGATCTCGTCCAGCGTATAGCCCAGCGCGATGCGCGTGGCGACCTTGGCGATCGGATAGCCCGTGGCCTTGCTGGCCAGCGCCGACGAGCGCGACACGCGGGGATTGACCTCAATCACGGCATATTCAAAGCTGTCGGGGTTGAGTGCAAACTGGCAGTTGCAGCCGCCGACGATGCCCAGTGCGGATATGATGTTCAGTGATGCGCTTCGGAGCATCTGATATTCCTTGTCGGAGAGCGTGAGTGCAGGGGCAACGACGATGGAGTCACCGGTATGCACGCCCACGGGATCGATGTTTTCCATCGAGCAGACCGCAATCACGTTGCCCACGGAATCGCGCATGACCTCGAATTCGATTTCCTTCCAGCCCGCAACGGACTTTTCGATCAGCACCTGCGTGATCGGGGAGGCATCCAGACCCGTCTGCGCGATGACGCTAAGTTCCTCGGCATCTGCCGCAGCACCGCCGCCCGCGCCGCCCAGCGTGAATGCAGGGCGCACGATGACCGGATAGCCGATCTCATCGGCGATCTTCAGTGCCTGATCGACGGTATTGGCAATGCCCGAGGGGATGACGGGTTCGCCGATGGCAGTCATGGCATCTTTGAACAGCTGACGGTCCTCGGCCTTGTCGATGGCCTCGGCATTGGCACCGATCAGCCGGACATTGTGCTCCTCGAGAAAGCCGTCCTTGGACAGCTGCATGGCCAGCGTCAGACCCGTCTGACCGCCCAGACCTGCCAGCAGGCTGTCGGGCTTCTCATGCAATATGATGCGCTTAAGCGTTTCCTCGGTCAGCGGCTCCAGATAGATCTCGTCCGCCAGCGCCTTGTCTGTCATGATGGTGGCAGGATTGGAATTGACCAGCACCACGTTGACACCGGCTTCCTTGAGTACGCGGCAGGCCTGTGCACCGGCATAGTCAAACTCGGCAGCCTGACCGATCACGATGGGGCCGGAGCCGATCATCAGTACCTTTTTGATCGCCTTGTTCAGCGGCATTTGGTCTCACCTCTCATCATGGAAATGAAGCGGTCGAACAGGAAGGCCGTATCGTGCGGGCCTGCGCTCGCCTCCGGATGGAACTGCACGGTGAAGGCATTGAGATCCGGATAATCGATGCCCTCGCAGCTGCCGTCGTTGGCATTGATATAGCTGATTCTGCCGGCCTTCACGGAATCGCTCACGACGGCGTAGCCATGGTTCTGGCTGGTGATGTAGCACCTCGTGCCGCCGACTTCTTTTACGGGCTGGTTCGCGCCGCGGTGGCCGTATTTCATCTTTTCGGTCCGTCCGCCCGCAGCCAGTGCCGTCATCTGATGCCCAAGGCATATGCCAAAGAGCGGCAGCTTGCCCAAAAGTGCCGCAATCTGGGAAATGCAGAAAGTATTTTCTTCCGGATCGCCCGGGCCGTTGGAGAGCATCAGACCGTCCGGCTGCATATCCAGTATTTTCTGAGCGGGCGTACGGGCGGGCAGCACCGTCACCTCACAGCCGCGCTTTTGCAGTTCGCGCACGATATTACGCTTGGCACCGTAGTCGATCAACGCCACACGGTGCTTTGTTTCACCGACGGCAGGATGCAGCGTAACCTCGGCACAGCTCGTCTCGTCGACCACACCCCTGACGGCGTACTGCTGCAAAATATCAAGATTCTCGGGCACCTTGGCGCAGATCATGGCGTTGATGACACCGCGCTCGCGGATTCTGCGCGTGATGGCACGGGTATCCAAACCGCAGATGCCGGGTACATTGATGGACTTCAGATATTCATCGAGCTTTCCCTGAGACCTGAAGTTGGAGGGCGTGTCGCAGCACTCGCGCACGACATAGCCGCGTGCATGGCAGGCCCCCTCGAAATCCGCATCGATTACGCCGTAGTTGCCGATCAACGGAAAGGTCTGCATGATGATCTGACCGGCATAGCTCGGGTCGGTCAGCGTTTCCAGATAGCCTTCCATGCCTGTGGTAAAGACCAGCTCGCCGACGGCTTCGCAGCTTGCGCCAAAGCCATCACCCTCATAGACGGTGCCGTCTGCAAGCACCAAATACGCCTTTGGCATAATGCTTCTCCTTATGTTTTATTTCAAAGTGGCATACATCACGGCCTTGATCGTGTGCATGCGGTTTTCGGCCTCGTCAAATACGATGGAAGCGGGGGATTCGAAGACTTCATCGGTTACTTCCATTGCATCAATGCCGAACTTTGCGTGAATATCGCGACCGATGACTGTATTGAGATCATGGAAAGCCGGCAGGCAGTGCATAAACACACAATCCGGCCCGGCTATACGCATCAGATCGGAATTGACCTGATAGGGCATCAGATCGTGAATGCGTTCGGACCACACGGCATCCGGCTCACCCATCGAAACCCATACATCGGTATAGATACAATCCGCACCCTGCACGGCTGTGGCGGGATTGCTGTTGAATTCGAGAGTTGCGCCGGTCTGTGCGGCAATTTTGCGGCAGGTCGCAACCAGTTCGGCGTTTGGGAAATACTTCTCTGGGGAACAGGCCACAAAATGCATACCCATCTTTGCGCAGCCGACCATCAGGGAATTGCCCATGTTGTATCTTGCGTCCCCCATATAGACCAGCTTAAGTCCTTGAAGCTTTGCAAAATGTTCGCGCAACGTCAGGAAATCGGCCAGTATCTGCGTGGGGTGAAATTCGTTCGTCAGGCCATTCCAGACCGGCACGCCTGCGTATTTGGCCAGCGTCTCGACGATCTCCTGACCATAACCGCGATATTCGATGCCGTCAAAAATACGTCCGAGCACGCGCGCCGTATCGGCGATGGATTCCTTCTTGCCGATCTGAGAACCGCTGGGATCAAGGTAAGTAACGTGCATACCCAAATCGTGCGCGGCTACTTCGAAG
>CAVINP010000003.1:0-52380 GCA_963643985.1 bacterium | reverse complement strand
AGCGGATAGCGCAAAAGGCACGCTCAGATTCGCCGCCGAATTAATCAGGGGATCCGTAAAGGCAACGAAGGGGAATGCCTGAATCCGGTGTACGTTTCAGAGAAGCGGCGGGTGGTGCGAGCCGCGAACGGACGGGTTCAACGGGTGTCTGTATCCCCCGAGCCGGAAGGAAGAAAACCCGAATATCGGGCCGGTAGAACCTTCCCGTGAGGCCGCGTCAGGGCAAAGGGCTTGTTTGAGCCCATGAGTGGCAGCGTACGCTGCAATTTGAGTGGTACCGCGGGCTGACAGCGCTCGTCTCAAAGATAGTCATTTCTTTGCGGCGGGCGTTTTGCATACCCGAATAAGGAGGCAACAATATGGACTTCAAGCGCGTGATACTGCTCTCCGGCCACTACGGCAGCGGTAAGACAAACATCGCCGTCAATCTTTCGCTTTACCTGAAAAAATTCAGTGATCGCGTGGCTTTGGCCGACATCGACATCGTCAATCCCTACTTCCGCAGCCGCGACTCGGCTGCAGAACTGGAGGCGGCGGGCGTGCGGCTGATCTCCTCGGCGTTTGCCAGCAGCAATGTGGATCTGCCCGCACTGCCTCAGGACGTGTACGCCGTCACCGACGACAGAGGCATGGCGGCGGTCATAGACGTGGGCGGTGACGATCGCGGTGCTCTGGCACTGGGGCGCTGGCGGGACGCCATATTAGAGGAAGACAATTACGAAATGCTGCTGGTGATCAACCGCTTCAGGCCTCTGACGTGCGATGTCGCGTCCACGCTGGAGGTCATGCAGGAGATCGAATGTGCGGCACGGATGCGCTTTACGGGCATCATCAACAATTCCAACCTCGGCAACGAGACGACGGCACAGACCGTGCTGTCCTCCGTGGAATATGCCGACGAGATAAGCCGGGCGACGGGGCTGCCGCTGAAGATGACGAGCGTCAGGGCCGATCTGCTGGGCGCGTTGGAGGGTAAAATCGACAATCTGTTCCCGCTTGAACTGCAGGCAAAGATTCAGTAATGACTAAGGGGGAGATGAACATCATGGCAAAGCTCAGTTTCAAGACCGATCTGTGCAAGGGCTGCGGCCTGTGCGTGGCGGCCTGCCCCAAGGGGCTGCTGGCCATCAGCCGCGACAAGATCAACAAGAAGGGGCATCATCCCGTCGAGATCGAGCGCCCCGAGGAGTGCGTGGGTTGCGCATCCTGCGCGATCATGTGCCCGGATTGCATCATTGAAGTGGAAAGGTAGGTTGAAATCATGGCTGAAAAGGTATTGATGAAGGGCAATGAAGCCATTGCCGAGGCCGCAATACAGGCCGGTTGCCGTCACTATTTCGGCTACCCCATCACGCCCCAGACGGAAGTCGCGGCCTACATGGCCAAGCGCATGCCCAAGATCGGCGGCGTGTTCCTTCAGGCGGAGAGTGAAATCGCCGCCATCAACATGGTCTACGGCGTGTCCTCCACGGGTCACCGCGTAATGACCTCCTCCTCCAGCCCGGGAATTTCCCTCAAGAGCGAGGGCCTGTCCTACCTGGCCGGCGCGGATCTGCCGGCACTGGTCGTGAACGTGCAGCGCGGCGGCCCCGGCCTGGGCGGCATTCAGCCCAGCCAGTCGGACTACTTCCAGGCAACGCGCGGCGCAGGTCACGGAGACTTCCGCATGATCGTGCTCGCCCCCGCCTCCGTACAGGAGATGGCCGATCTCACCGCACGCGGCTTTGATCTGGCCGACAAGTACCGCATGACCGCCATGATACTGGCCGACGGCACGATGGGCCAGATGATGGAGCCTGTCGAGTTCCACAAGCCCGAGGTGCATGACTTTGACAAGTCCTGGGCGACCACCGGCACGAAGATGCAGCGCAAGCACAACATCATCAATTCCCTGTCTCTGGATCCCTACGAGCTGGAAAAGATGAACTTCGACCGCTACGAACGCTATCATCAGATCGAGGAAAACGAGGCCATGGCCGAGGAGTACCTGATGGACGATGCCGACATCTGCGTCGTAGCCTTCGGCATTGCCGCCCGCGTGGCCAAGAACGCCATCAACTCCGCCCGCAAGGAAGGCGTGAAGGTCGGCCTGATCCGCCCGATCACGCTCTGGCCTTTCCCCGCCAAGGTGGTCAAAAAGGCCGCCGAACACTGCACGAACTTTATCTCGGTAGAACTGAGCATGGGTCAGATGATCGAAGATGTGCGTCTGGCCATGGACTGCCGCCGTCCCGTGGTGCTGTGCAATCGCGCAGGCGGTGTGATTCCCTCTCCCGAAGAGGTCTATGCCAAAATTATGGAAGCTGCCGGAAAAGGAGGCGCAGAGAAATGATCGTATTTAAGAAGCCCCACGCGCTGACGGATACGCCGCTGCACTATTGCCCCGGCTGCACCCACGGCATCATTCATCGCCTCGTGGCGGAAGCCATTGACGAACTGGGCATTGAAGGTCAGACCATCGGCGTAGCGCCGGTCGGCTGCTCCGTGCTCTGCTACAACTACTTCAACTGCGACATGGTCGAGGCTGCGCACGGTCGTGCTCCGGCCGTAGCCACCGGTGTCAAGCGTGCCGACCCCGAGAACCACATCGTGTTCGCCTATCAGGGCGACGGCGACCTGGCCTCCATCGGCACGGCCGAGACGGTGCACGCCGCAGCCCGAAACGAAAACATCACCGTGATCTTCATCAACAATGCCATCTACGGCATGACCGGCGGCCAGATGGCACCGACCTCCCTGCCGGGTCAGGTCACGCAGACTTCTCCCTACGGGCGCGACGTCACGCTCTGCGGCTATCCGGTCAAGGTCTGTGAGATGCTCTCCCAGCTGGACGGCCCGGAATACCTGGAGCGCGTGGCAGTCAACAATGTCAAGAATGTCCGCGCCGCGAAGAAGGCCATCAAGAAGGCTTTCCAGAACCAGATCGACGGCAAGGGCTTCTCTCTGGTCGAGGTCATCTCCTCCTGCCCGACCAACTGGGGCATGCCCCCCGTCAAGGCGCTGGAGTGGGTCGAAGAGAAGATGATTCCCTACTATCCGTTGGGCGTATACAAGGACAGGAGCGCTCAAAAGGAGGCAGCAAAATGACACATTCTTTCCTGATTGCCGGCTTTGGCGGACAGGGTGTACTGTTCGCCGGCAAGTTTCTGGTCAACAAGGGCATGCTGGAGGGCAAGGAAGTGTCCTGGCTGCCCAGCTACGGCCCCGAGATGCGCGGCGGCACGGCCAACTGTTCCGTCATCGTCAGCGATGAGCCCGTGGGTTCCCCGATCGTGGATCACCCCGACGTGCTGATCGTGATGAACCTGCCTTCCCTGGACAAGTATGAAAAGTCCGTACAACCCGGCGGCATGATCTTCGTGGATTCCACGCTTGTCGAGCGCAAGGTGGAGCGCACGGACGTGACCACCTACTACGTGCCCGCCACGGGCATCGCCTCGGACAACGGCCTGACCACGCTGGCGAACATGATCCTCACCGGCAAGGTACTGAAGGCACTGGACGAGTTCGACGGCGGCGTGGATGCTGCGCTGAAGAAGGTTGTCTCCGTCAAGCACCCCGAAATGTACGATGTCAACCTCAAGGCCCTGCAGCTGGGCCGCGACTACGGAGAATAAAACCCAACAATCCGTAATTTAAATGAAAGGGATGAATCTTATGCTGAACATTCGCATCGAAAAGACAACTGCGCCCAAGGCGAAACCGACCGATGAAAGCACGCTGGGCTTTGGCCACATCTTTACCGATCACATGGCGCTGATTGACTGGTCTCACGATGAGGGCTGGCATGACGCACGTATCGTGCCCTTCGCCAACTTCTCCATGCACCCCGCAGCCACCTGCCTGCACTACGGTGCAGAAGTATTCGAGGGTCTGAAGGCCTATCGCCGCGTGGATGGCAATGTTCAGCTGTTTCGTCCCGAGCAGAACGCCCGCCGCATGATCAACTCCGCCGAGCGCCTGTGCCTGCCGCAGCTGCCCGAGGAAGATTTTCTGCAGATTCTCAAGGCTTTCGTCTCTCTGGAGTCTGACTGGGTGCCGCACAGCGAGGGCACTTCACTCTACCTGCGCCCCTTCACCTTCGGCGCGGACGAGACACTGGGTGTGCACACAGTGCAGCACGCGACCTTCGCCATCATCGCCAGCCCGTCCGGCAGCTATTATAAGGAAGGCATCAACCCCGTGAGCATCATGATCGAGGATGCGGACGTACGCGCGGTGCGCGGCGGCACAGGCTATGCCAAGTGCGGCGGCAACTATGCGGCCAGCAGCCGTGCCGGCGAGCGTGCCGAGCAGAAGGGCTACAGCCAGGTTCTGTGGCTGGATGGCGTGGAACGCAAGTACATCGAGGAAGTCGGTTCGATGAACGTCATGTTCAAGATTGCCGGCGAGATCGTCACGCCCGCGCTGACCGGCTCCATACTGCCGGGCATCACCCGCATGAGCTGCATACAGGTGCTCAAGGATCACGGCTACAAGGTCTCCGAGCGTCTGCTGAGCGTGAATGAACTGGAGCAGGCCCTCAAGGCCGGCACGTTGGAGGAAGCCTGGGGCTGCGGCACGGCTGCAGTCGTCTCCCCCATCGGCACGCTTGCCTACAAGGACAGCGTCTTTACGCTCAACGGCGGCAAGATCGGCGAGGTCACGCACATGCTCTACGACGAGCTGACCGGCATCCAGTGGGGCAAGATCGAAGACAAGTACGGCTGGACGCAGATTATCGACTGATTTACCATTATATTTCTGCGGGCAGTCAGACAGATCGGCTGCCCGCAAATATTGTCTATCGGAGGACTCCGCATGCAAAATCTTTATTTGAGCGATATTACGCTGAAGCTCTCTCAGCGGCCGAATGACGGCTTCACCCTTAGCTTCCGCGAAAAGATAGAAGCGGCCAAACTGCTGGATCGGTTGGAGGTGTCCGCCATCGAGCTGGCCCCCATCGAAAATGTCAAGATTGATTCCCTGCTGGTCAAGTCCATTGCCTCGGCCGTGCGCCGCAGCACCGTGGCATTGCCCGTCGGGCGGGACTGCGATGGCGTGAAGACCGCCTGGGCCGCGCTCAGGGATGCCCGTCACCCCCGTCTTCAGCTGGAAGCGCCGATGAGCTTTGCGCAGATGGAATATTTCTGGCACAGAAAGCCCGAAAAGATGCCGGAAATCATCGCCGAGATCCTTTCGGCCTGTCGCGAAACGGGCGCAGAGGTCGAGTTCATCGCGCAGGATGCCTGCCGCGGTGACCGTGATTTCCTTTATCGCGCCATCCGCGCCGCCATCGCTGCGGGCTGTGACATTGTCACCCTGTCCGATGCCGCGGGCGAAATGCTGCCCGACGAGATGGGCGCCTTTGTATGTGAAGTCAGGAAAAATGTGCCCGAGTGCGAAAACGTGCGTCTGGGCGTGTGCTGCTCCGATCAGCTGGCCATGGCCAACGCCTGCACAATCGCGGCGGTTCAGGCGGGCATCACCGAAGTCAAGGCGACGGCCTGCCATGCCAACACGGCGCATCTGGAGTCGCTGGCACGCATACTGACCGGTCGCAGCGACACGCTGGGGCTTGAGTGCGGCGTTCGCACCTCCGAAATTCACCGCATCAGCGTACAGATCGAGCGCATGTGCCACGGCGCACGCTCGGCCAATTCGCCCTTTGACGGTGGCGTGCAGAGTGCCGCAGACGCAGGTCAGATGCTGCTCTCTGCGCACGATGACCGTGCAGCCGTGATGAAGGCGGTCGAGAAGATCGGCTATGATCTGACCGAAGAGGACGGCACGAAGGTGTTCGAGGCCTTCCGCCGCATCGTGGAGCACAAGGAGAGCGTCAGTGCCCGCGAGCTGGACATCATCGTTGCTTCCGCCGCGATGCAGGTGCCGCCCACCTACACCCTCACCAGCTACATGATCAACTGCAGCAACATCATCTCCGCCAGTGCTCACATGAAGCTGGAGCGCGACGGTCAGGCACTCGAGGGCATCTGCGTGGGCGACGGCCCGATCGATGCCGCCTTCCTGGCGATGGAGCAGGTGGTCGGTCACCACTATGAACTGGACGATTTCCAGATTCAGGCCGTCACCGAGGGTCACGAGGCCATGGGCGAAGCGCTGGTACGCCTGCGCAGCAACGGCAAGCTCTACTCCGGCCGCGGCATTTCCACAGACATCGTAGGTGCGAGCATTCACGCCTATCTGAGTGCGCTCAACAAAATTGTGTATGAGGAGGCAGAAGCATGAAGCTCTCCTTTTCCACCCGCGGCTGGGTCGATATGAAGTGGGAAGAGTGGCTGGATCTTGCAAAGGAAATGCACTTTGGCGGCATTGAAATATACAATCCGCAGTGCGATCCGTCGCTCTTTGACCGCAGCGGCCCCTTCCACAAGTACAATACCGGTGCGACGCTGCGTGCGCTCAGCGATGCCGGCATCACCATCCCCTGCCTGGACAGTTCCATCGACATCTCTTCGCCCGAAGGCGAGGCGGCTGCGAAGGATTTGATCGGCACCGCTTCCGACATGCGTGTGCCCTGCGTAGGCATCGTGGCCCTCAATGACTGCGAAGAAACGGTCTGCGAAACGCTGAAGCGTCTTTTGCCGCTGGCGGGTGAAAAGCACGTCACGCTGCTGATGAAAACCAGCGGCATCTATGCCGACACCGCCCGGCTGCGCAAGCTGATGGATCGTTTTGCCTGCGACGAACTGGCTGCACTCTGGGACATGCATCACCCCTACCGTGATCACAATGAGACCGCCGCGCAGACGATCACCAACCTGGGTGCGTATGTGCGGCATGTGCACCTGCGCGACTCCGATGACAACGGCGCCTACAATCTCATCGGCGAGGGCACACTGCCCGTGGCCGAGATGATGCGCGCGCTCTCCTCCGTGAACTACGACGGCTTTATTTCCATCGAATGGAAGCCGGAATACATGGAAGATCTGCAGGATCCCGCCATCATCTTCCCGCACTTCGTCAACTACATGAACCGCTTCGAAAGCCCGAAGCGCATGAAGAAGACGCTGTATTCCAACCGCCGCCATACGGGGCAGTTCGTCTGGAAAAAGGATGCACTGATCAACGAGACTTTCCCGAAGGTGCTCGACCGCATGGCTGAGGAGTTCCCTGACCAGGTCGCCGTGCGCTTCACCACGCTCAACTACACTCGCAGCTATGCCGAATTCCGCGAAGATGTGGACGAGTTCGCCCGTTCGCTGATCGCGCTCGGCGTCAAGCCCGGCAGCCATGTGGCCATGTGGGCGACCAACCTGCCGCAGTGGTACATCGCCTTCTGGGCGACCACGAAGATCGGCGCGGTGCTGGTCACCATGAACACGGCCTACAAGATTCACGAGGCGGAATACCTGCTGCGCCAGTCAGATACGCACACGCTGATCATGGAGAAGGGCTACCGTGACAGCGACTATCAGCAGATCATGCTGGAGCTCTGCCCCGAGCTGCTGGAAACCAAGTCCGGCGCACCCCTGCACAGCCATCGCCTGCCGTTTTTGCGCAACATCATCACTGTGGGCTTCAAGCAGAAGGGCGCCATCACCTGGGATGAGGCCATAGAGCGCGGCTCGTCCGTGCCTGTCGAGGAAGTCTGGCGTCTGGCAGCGAACGTTGCTCCCAACGATGTGTGCAACATGCAGTACACCTCCGGCACGACCGGCTTCCCCAAGGGCGTCATGCTCACCCACTACAACGTGGTCAACAACGGCAAGTGCATCGGCGACCGCATGGATCTCTCCACGGCTGACCGCATGATGATACAGGTACCGATGTTCCACTGCTTCGGCATGGTGCTGGCCATGACCGCCGCCATGACACACGGCACGAGCATCTATCCCCTGCCTTACTTCTCGCCGCGCCCGGCGCTGGCCTGCATCCATCAGGAGAAGATCACCTGCTTCCACGGCGTGCCGACGATGTTCGTGGCCATGCTGGAGCACCCCGACTTTGAAAAGACCGACTTCTCGCACATGCGCACCGGCATCATGGCGGGTTCACCCTGCCCCATCTCCAAGATGCGCGACGTGGTTGAGAAGATGCACATGACCGAGATCACCATCGTCTACGGCCAGACCGAAGCTTCCCCCGGCTGCACGATGTCCTCCACGGACGATCCGTTGGAGGTACGCGTGGGCACTGTCGGGCGTGCGCTGCCGGAGATTGAGTGCCGCATTGTCGACCCCGAGACCAACGAGGAACTGCCCGACGGTGAGATCGGCGAGTTCGTCGCCCGCGGCTACAACATCATGAAGGGCTACTACAAGATGCCCGAGGCCACCCGCGCCGCCATCGACACCGATGGCTGGCTGCACACGGGTGACCTGGCCTGCCGCACACCCGAGGGCAACTACCGCATCACCGGCCGTCTGAAGGACATGATCATCCGCGGCGGAGAGAACATCTATCCCAAGGAGATCGAAGAGTTCATCTACACGCACCCGAAGGTCTCCGACGTGCAGGTCATCGGCGTGCCCGACGAGAGCTACGGCGAAGAGATACTGGCCTGCATCATCCTCAAGGATGGTGAAGAGATGACCGTTGAGGAGATGAAATCCTACATCCGCGACCACATGGCGCGTCATAAGGTGCCGCGCTACATCGAGTTTGTAGATGCCTTCCCGATGAACGCCGCCGGCAAGATCCTCAAGTACAAAATGCGCGAGCAGGCCATCGAGCGTCTCAAACTGCAAAAGGCCGCAGGCGTGGAAACGGCGTAAGTTTCCCGGGATTAGGGATATGCCTGAATTCCTTCTCTTTTCACTCAAACCGTAAAAAAACAGCCCGGGATCGTTATATTTGATCCCGGGCTGTTCTTATTGCCTTCACGTTTTCTTGGGGGATAAGCCACCGGACACCCCTCATAGCATGAGCCTGTATACCTCTTCGATCTCCGAGCCCGTCAGCGTCCAGGCATTGCCCACGCTGTCGGTGCCGGGGATACGCTTGACCTTGCCGGCCAGCAGCGGTATGTCCGCCTCGCGTGCGCCAAGCTCGGCAAAGTTGGTCGGCATACCGATCTCCTTCAGGAAGGACACGTGCGCTTCTATGCCGCGAATTGCCGTCTCCTCCGGATTCTCGAAGTTCATGGGCACATTGTAGACGCGGTTGGCAAACTGCGCCAGACGCATGGTATGCTTCTTGAGGTGGAAGCGCATCCATGCGGGGAAGACCACGGCCAGACCTGCGCCGTGCGCCACGTCATAGAGTGCGGACAGTTCGTGCTCGAGCTGGTGCGACGCGAAATCGCTCTGGCGACCCACGCCCACCGTGCCGTTGTGCGCGATTGTGCTGCCCCACATCAGCTGCGCCTGCGCATCATAGTTCGTCGGATCCTTCACGGCGATGCGCGCCGCGCGGATGATGGCCTGCATCAGCCCCTCGCAGAGGCGGTCGGTCAGGTCCACCTGCGTCTCGGAGGTGAAATAACGCTCCATGGTGTGTGCCAGTATATCCGTTGCGCCGCAGGCAATCTGATACTTCGGCACCGTCATGGCCAGTTCGGGGTTCATAAATGCAATCTTCGGGCGATTCAGCTCGACGTTCAGACCGCGCTTGGTCATCGTCTTTTCCTGCATGATGACGCAGCTGTTTGAGGACTCGCTGCCTGCTGCGGAGGTCGTCAGCACCACGCCGACCGGCATGGTCCTTTGGGGTACGGCCTTGCCGCAGAAGAAATCCCAGAAATCGCCGTCGTAGCACGCGCCGTGCGCGATGGCCTTGGAGGAATCGATGGCCGAGCCGCCGCCGACCGCGAGTATGAAATCGATGCCCTCGCTGCGCACCAGTTCGATCCCCTTGTAGACCTCGGTGTCGCGCGGGTTCGGCTTGGCCCCGCCCATGGCGGTGACCTTCATTCCGTGCTGCTGCAGATCTTCGGTCAATCTGCCGATCAGGCCGCTTCGCACCGCCGAGCCGCCGCCGTAGTGGATCAGTACGTGCTTTGCGCCCAGTGCTTCAAGCTCTGCGCCCGCCTTCTGCTCTGCGCCGTGTCCGAAGACAAAGCGCGTAGGCAGGCAATAGGTGAAATCTTTCATGACGTGTACGCCTCCCCGTTGTTTTCAAATATAGCCTTTATCTTTCGTGCCATGGCCTCGCCCAGGCGCAGATGCCCCTCGCGCGTCAGGTGCACCGCATCCAGCGGTGAGACTTCCGCTGCTTCGGAGGCATCGAAGTAGTCGCATCTGAGCAGCTTGGCCACGCGCTCGTATTCCCTGATCAGATCATAGGACACGCCGATTGACTGTATGCCGAAGCAGGGGCCGTGACCGGCCTGCATGAGGTTGTCCTGTATCGGCGCGGGCGCGACGATTATGATGCGCGGCTGCTTGCCCTCCGCATCAAAGCCGTAGAGGCGCGTCAGCCGCACCAGCTGCATCATGGCCTCGCCGATGGTCTTGGCGTTCATGCCGAATCGGCACTTGGTGTCGTTCGTACCGAGCATCAATATCACCGCGTCCAGCGGCGAATGGCTCATCAGGCAGACGGGCAGGTACGCCGCGCCGCTCTTGTAGCCGCCTTCCACCGGGTCATCAAAGACACAGGTGCGCCCGTTCAGACCTTCCTCGATCACTGTGTAGTCACTGCCCAGCATGTGCTGCATGCGCATGGGCCAGCGTGTCTCCTCGTCGTAGCGCACGCCGCCGACGGGATTGTAGCCCCAGGTGTTGGAATCGCCGAAGCAAAGTATGCGTTTTTTCATCTGCGTGTGCCCTTTCTGCGCTGCGCGATTTTCCCGGCAGGCTTCGGAAGATTGCTGAGGTTGAAGACTTCATCCTCGTATCTGTCGGAATGCCTCTGTTTGGCATTGACATTGAACATATCGTCACTGAAGACGTCCTTGGAGACCCCCTTTGTGGCCTCACGTGCCTTTCTGGCCGCCATGCGCCGTTGTTCGCGCTCACGGTTGGTGCGGCTGCGCACGACATAGTCACTGTCCACCCACTCGCGATCGGGTCTGGCCGTGCTGTGCTGCCTGACCCTGCGCACACCGCGTCCGTCCGTGGTGTCGTTTTCGTCGGCAAAGAAGTTTTTGTCATTGATGATCACGCGCTTTTTGTGAAACCACACCCAGTGCGGCCGCCAGCGCAGCAACCACACCAACAGATCCATCGCCACACCGACGATAAGGCAGATGATCAGAAGCTTCAGCCAGTTGTTGGCCAGAAACTTCAGGGGCGAGCCACCGCCGGAGAGGTTGAACAGCCGCAGTACCCACGTTGCCAGCCCCTTCAGCCAGCCCAGCATGGCGTTGACGATCGCATTGGAATAACCCGTCTGCGTCATAAGTATATTATCCTCCTAAGTTTACTCCTGCGTATGCTCGGTGATCTTCACGTTCACGGAAGGCGTCTCGGCCTCGAAGCTGACGTCGGGATAATTTTCGGTCGGGAAGCGCAGTTCACAGCTGTACTCGCCCGCCGTCAGATCCGTCAGATCCACCGTCAGAGGGATGCCGTCCTGCTTGAGCGCCTCAACGGCACTGCGCGGGCCGGTGGTGTAGACCATGATCTCGTCCTGCTCAATCTCGGCATCGAGATTTTCGGCCTTGCCCACAAAGCTCACGGATACGTTGTCGATCCACTCGCTCACCTTTTCCTCGGCAATGGTGACGGTGACGTAGACCTGGTCGGTCGAGGTATACTTGAAATTGCTCAGGAGCGATATCTTGGCGCGTGCGGTCACGGTCTGCGAGGCGCCTTCGACGGATATCGGCTCGATGATCAGTTCACTGATGCCGGAGAGGAGTTCCTCTTCCGCCGCCACGGTGATACTCTCGGGCTGCAGCGTAATACCCGTTATCTCGTAGCCATCCGCCACATGGCCGCTGACCACGTCTTCGACATCGGTCGAAACCGGTATCTCGCGTGTCGGATAGACATCCGTCACCACGGTGATGGACGATACGGGGCTGGTCAGCATGGCTGTGCTCACGACATCGCCGTTGTAGTCGAGCAGCTCGTAGGTCTCCGCACGGACGTAGGATTCCTCGGCATCGGTAACATCGGTCTTCACCTGTGCCTGGGAGATGCTTCGTACGATGGATGCTGCGCCGCTGACCGTGATCACGGACGGATTTGTGCGCGACACGTTGTACCAGTAGCCCTCGGACTGCGTGCCGGAGACCTTCACATTCACGGGCACAGAGCGGGAGTCAAGCGTCTCGAATGTCATGGTGACCGATTCCGGCGAAATCTCCGTGACGCGACCATAGGTGCTCGTGGCGCGAAGCGGTACCTGCTGTGTGCCGGCCGTGCGCACGCTGGAGAGATCGAGCGTCACCTGCACATTGTCCTGGGAAGCCTGGCTGTACTGCGTCTGCGCCACTTCCAGGCGGACGGTCACGTTTGAGAGCTGTTCGCTCGGGTCGCTGAGCATCGCCAGCCCGTAGGTCGAGAGCGTAGACTGGCCGGTCACATAGCCGCCGATGCCGCTGATCGTCTTGCTGCGCGTCATGGAGGTGTTGTTGGTGACCACGAAGTTCCACAGGAGTATGGCCAGCAGCAGTGACAGAATCTTCAGGCCGATGCGACGTGAGAGCACTGCCCAGAAATTCTGCGCAGCCTTTTTGATATCCTTGCCCAGCCGCTTCGGGGAAAAATCACGCTTCATGCTTTTTCTCCTTTCCCGCCGACTCAAATATCCAGGACGAAAGCGTCCGGTCCGGCGTAAAGAGCTCCGTCAGCAGTATGTTCAGTGATTTGGTATCCAGATAGCGCGTCAGCTTGCCCTCGCGGGCCATGGAGATGATGCCCGTCTCTTCGGAGACGATCAGTGACACGGCATCCGTCGCCTCGGTGATGCCGATGGCGGCGCGGTGGCGCGTGCCCAACTCACGCGATATGGAATAGTCATCGGAGAGCTGCAGTATGCAGGCAGCCGCCATGATACGCTCGTCGCGGATGATCATGGCACCGTCGTGCAGCGGCGTGTTGGGCTCAAAAATGTTCTCGATCAGCTGGGAGGATATCTCTGCATCCACCACCGTGCCGGACTCCACAACGTCGCCCAGCTGCGTGCTGCGCTCGATGACGATCAGCGCACCGATACGCTTGCGGGACATGTCGTTGAGGGCCTTCACGATCTCCGATACGTGCTGCTCCATGCGTACATTGCGCTGCGATTTGGGCGAGCCGAAGACCTTACGGGCAAGCTTGGATCGGCCGAGCTGATCCAGTATGCGGCGCAGCTCCGGCTGAAAGACGATGACCAGCACCAGAACGCCCATGCTGATGACCTGCTCCAGCAGCCAGTTGAGCGCGTTGATCTCCAGTATGTCGGAAATGAGCGCCAGCACCAGTATGAACACGATGCCCTTGAACAGCGAGCTGGCGCGGGTGTGGCTCACGAGCTTGAGCAGGTTGTATATCAGTACCGTCAGTATGGCAATATCCAGTATGTTGCGCCAATCCGGGTGGACAAACAGATTGGAAAACAGATTTCCGATTTGGTTGATAATGCTCTGTATCTGAAGCAAGGCTGCCACCTCCGCCCGAAATAATACTCTCTTTTATTATAATACAAATCCGGCCAAATACCAACATCCCCCGGCCCCGCTTTCGGAAAATGTCGGTATATGGTCATTATTTTGTCATGTTTCCGGAATAAAGAATGCACAGGTACAAACAAAACACCCGAAGGCGCGTGTCCCTCGGGCGATCTGTTTACCTATTCTATTCCTCTGCCGGTTCGGCCATGGGCGCATTTTCCGGTGTCAGCGGTGTGGGCAGAATGTTTCTTTGGCAATGCGGACAGATGTAGCGGGCATCCTTTGGATCATCCATGCCGACAAAGAATATGCCGCCACACTCCGGGCAGATGCAGCCGCCCATCGTTTGCGCCTCGTCCGCATCATCATTTCCGTTCAGCAGGTGCAGATGCTCTTCACCGTCCTGAACATCGTCCGAAAAATCATCGTCCCCGAAGATGTCGAAGAGATCGTCATCATCGTCCCCGTCACCATGCTCGTTCTCAAGCCTGGACAGATCGTCATCGATGCTCTCCACATAGTCATTGAGGTCGTCCACCAGTTCCTCTGCAGCCTCCACGCGATCGGAAAGCGCTTCCAGCAAATCCGCCATCGCGCCCAGCAGTTTCCCCTGCGCGGGATCCGCGTCAAAATTCATGCCCTCGATCAGACCCTTGATGTAGCCGGCCTGCTTGCCAAGTCCCTCCATCTTATCCGCCTCCTTCCAAATGGGCATACAAGCAAAGCAGAACGATCTCTCATTCTGCCTTGCAAGAAATAATATTTGTTGCTTATGCGCGGCCCAGATATTCGCCGCCCTCGCGGGTGTCGATTCTCAGCTTGTCGCCGACGTTGATGAACAGCGGAACCTGCAGCACAAAGCCGGTCTCCAGCGTTGCGGGCTTGAAGGTGTTGGTCGCGGTGTCACCCTTGAAGCCGGGCTCGGTCTCGACGACCTCAAGCTCGACGAAGTTGGGTGCCTGCACGGAGAAGGCGCTGCCCTTGAAGAAGCGCACGGTAACGGTGGTGTTTTCCTTCACGAAGGGGATGGCATCCTCAACCTGATCATGGGTCAGCGGCAGCTGCTCATAGGTCTCGGGATCCATGAAGTAGTAGAAATCGCCGTCATTGTACAGGTATTCCATTTCCTTGGTCTCGATGTACGCGCGGGTGAATTTCTCGGTGGGGTTGAAGGTGCGCTCGATCACAGCGCCGGTCACGATGTTCTTCAGCTTCGTGCGCACGAACGCCGCGCCCTTGCCGGGCTTGACGTGCAGGAAGGATACGACGGTCCAGATGCCGTTGTCCCATTCGAAGGTGACGCCGTTTCTGAAATCACTTGCATTGATCATGGGGAAGCCTCCTCAAAATAGTATGTATGCTCACAGCTCGATCAGCTGCTTCGGAGCGGTCACCGGGTCGATATAGCCTTCCGAAGTCAGAATCGCCATGTCCTCAATTCGGCAGCCGCCGACACCGGGGATATATACGCCGGGCTCTATCGTGATGACATAACCGGGCACAAGCACGGTCTCGCATCCCGAAGCGACCCGGGGCTGTTCATGAATAAACAGGCCAACGCCGTGGCCCAGGCTGTGACCGAATGCGCCGGGGAAGCGTGCATCGATCATGTCGCGTGCGATCTTGTCCAGGCTGCCGCAGGTCACGCCGGGCCTGACCGCCTCTAGAGAGGCCATGTGGGCATCGTAGACAAGGTCATATATTTCCCGTAGCTCGGGCGAAAGCTTGCCGAAGGCCACGGTGCGCGTCATGTCGCTGCAATAGCCGTTCACCTTGGCGCCGAAATCCAGCGTCAGCATCTCACCCGTCTGAATGACGTGATCCGAGGGAATCGCATGGGGAAGCGAGCCGTTCACGCCTGCCGCCGCAATGGTGTCGAAGGCATTGCCCTCGCTGCCCAGCGCCAGCATCTCATAGTCGAGCATGATCTGCACCTCACGCTCGGTCATGCCCACATGAAGCCGCTCCAGTATGTTCACAAAGGCCTGAGAAGCGATGGCCGCCGAGCGGCGTATGCTCTCGATCTCACCCGCATCCTTGACAAGGCGCAGTTCCTCGACCAGGCCGTTCAGGCCCGTCAGTCTGACAAAGTGCAGCTTCTCCTGCAGGGTCATGAAATCATCATGGCTGAGGAAATCGGTCTCCACCGCCAACTGCTTCACACCGTAGCCGTCCGTCAGCTCCAGCACGCAGTCGGCCTCGCGATGACCGGCCATCGTCTGCATGAGCTTTGCCTGCGGTGCCTGCCGTGACAGCTGTTCCACATAGCGAAAATCCGTGATCACGCTCAGGCCGTCGCATGAAACAAACACACAGCCCTCGCCGGTAAAGCCGGTGAGATAGCGCACATTTTCCGGTCTGTGAATCAGCGCGGCATCAATGCCACGCGTCTTCATCATCTCACACAAACGCTTCCAGCGTTCCATCTGTCCGCCTCCCAATATCCGTAGGACGACCTTTCACAGGTCATACAGCTTATTATAGCACGGTATTCGGAAAAATACCAGTGCTCTGGCGCATTTTTTACTCCCGGATCAGATTTTTGCAAAACTTTAATCGAAGCAGGCACAAAAAAGCCTGCGGGTTCAGACCGAGCATACCCCGCGGCGCGCGCCAACACTCTGCTTATTGCTGCTGCCTTCCGGCCCTGACAAGATTCACAGCATGGCACCGCACGGGACCCAATCATCATCACCCGCAGACAATTCAGTATATCATATATTTATCTGTTTGACAAGCCCTTAAACGATAAAATTTACACTTGTCTGACCCGTCCGATCAGGCTGAAGATGCCGAACACGACTATGTTGACCAGCACGATGCCTGCGCCCGCGGGCAGGCCGTACAGGCAGGAGAGCATGATGCCGATCACAAAGCAGCACACCGACACAATGGCTGAGGAGATCAACACCGCCCTGAAGCGTGAGAAAAGGCGCATGGACGTAAGCGCGGGAAAGATGATGAGGCTGGAGATCAGCATCGTGCCCATCATACGCATGCCCACCACGATGGTCACCGCCGTAAGCACGGCAATGAGCATGTTGAACAGCCCCGTCTTCGTGCCCGTGGCACAGGCAAAGGTCTCATCAAAGGTCACAGCAAATATGCGGTTGTAGAAGAGCACAAACAGTGCCAGCACGATGACCGACAGCACGACGGAAAGGGTCACGTCCGCACTGCTCATGGCCAGTATGCTGCCGAACATGTAGTTCATCACGTCCACATTCATGCCGCTCGTGAGCGAGGCCACCAGCACGCCGACCGCCAACGCCCCCGTCGAGAGCAGTGCCACGGCTGCGTCGCCCTGAATATGGCCGCTGCCGCCGATGCGCAGTATCAGAAAGGCCAGCGCGATCACGATGATGAGGGTAAAGGTCAGCGGCGAGTCCGCAACGGACGCACAGAGACCCGCTATGCCGCTTCGAAGCCCTGCGGGCAGGGCCTTGGGCAGGCTGTCCGCCGTCACAAAGCCCAGCGCCGTTGCGATCGAGAGCGCACCGAAGCCCACGTGCGAGAGGCCGTCGCCGATCATCGAATAGCGCTTGAGCACCAGCGTCACGCCCAGCAGTGCCGCGCAGAGCGACACGAGCGTGCCCACCACCAGTGCCCGGCGAATGAATTTGTACTGCAGGTAGGCGCTGAACTCCGCACAGGCAGCCTTGATTCTACCAAAGTTCAGTATGATCAGCAGCAGCGCGATCAGCGCCAGAACGCCCAGCGTTATGGCTGCACGTTTTCTCTGTTGCAGATTCGTGCGCGGCTTTTGCAGCAGGCGCAGCCAAAGCTCGCTCATGCGCTCACCTCCCCCGTCTTGTAGCGGTGATAATCCTCGATCGTACCGAAGAAGCCCACGCCGCGGTTGACCTCCAGCACGCGTGTCGCGTCCGTCATGGCCGACTTCAGGTCATGGGAAACCATGGCAATGCTCACGCCGTGCTCGCAGTTGAGGTGATGCAGAAGCTGATAAAGTTCCTGCGTAGTCTCCGGGTCCAGTCCCGTCACCGGCTCGTCCAGCAGCAGCAGCGAATCCGTGGCACAGAGCGCCCGTGCCAGCAGCGTGCGCTGCTGCTGACCGCCCGAGAGTGTCCGGTAGGGCTTGGATCGCAGTGGCTCCAGCCCCAGCATGTGCATCCTGTCGTGCGCCTTTTCGCGGGCGGCCTTGTCGTAGAAGAAGCGCCTGCCCAGCTGATTTGCGCAGCCCGAGAGCACGACTTCCTCAACCGAGGCCGGGAAGTCCCGCTGGGCGATGGTCTGCTGCGGCAGATAGCCGATCTGGGAGCGCTGCAGGCCGTCTCCGTAGAGTATCTGCCCGCTGCGCACACGCACCAGACCCAGCATGGCCCGAACCAGTGTGCTCTTGCCCGAACCGTTCTCGCCTACGATCACCAGATAATCGCCGCGATCTATCTCAAATGACACGTCCTCGACGACCGGAACGCCGTCAAAGGCGATGGTTACATTCTGTACCGTTATCAGTGACATGCGTCTCTTCCTCCTTGCCCTTCTCGGCGCAGCTGCCGCAGATTCCAACCAGCACGCTCTCGCGCGGATCCAGCTCGAAACCGTGATCCTGAGAAATGTGCCTGAACATCTGTCGAACGAGCGTACAGTCCACATGATAGAGCCTGCCGCATTTTTTGCACATCAGATGCAGGTGTTCCGAGCAGGCCGCATGGTCCGCCACATGCTGGTACAGCGTTATACCGCGCAGGTTTTGATACTTGCGCACCTCGCCCTGCTCCGCCAGCGATTCCAGATAGCGGTAGGCCGTGGTTCGACCGATACTCTCGCCCTGTTCACCCATGCCCGTCACAAGGTCATCGACCGTGTAGGATTCCAGATCATGCTTTCTCAGGAAGATCAGCATTTCACGCTTTTGCCGCGTACTGTATTCACCGCGCATCAGTTCAAGCCCTCCCTCAATGCCTCGACATTCTTGCGCATCAGGCTGACGTAGGTCTCGCCCGCCGCAAAATCCGCCGCAGTTACGGTCTGAAGCGAATAAAACGTGCGAATCTCTGCGTCCGTCTCCTCCGCGATCACCTTCGCCGTGCGGCGATTGCTCATCTCAATCGTGTATATGACGGGTATGCCGTCATCTTTCACACGGTCGATCAGGTAGGCCAGGGTCTTGGCGCTCGGCTCACTCTCCGCCGAACAGGACGGAAACGCCGCATAGTACTCCAGGCCGTACTCACGCACAAAGTAGAGCAGCGGAAAGCGATCCGCAAAGACCAGCTCATGCCGTGCGGCATTTTGAACGATTTGGCGAAAATCATCGTCGATGGCTGCAATCTCAGCCTTGTAGACCTCGGCATTGGCCTCAAACCGTCCGGCATTTCGGGGAGAAATTCCGCACAGCGCCTCGCAGATTTTGCTCACCATGATTTCGGCATTGACGGGCGAGGTCCAGATGTGCTCGTCATACTCAGTCTCTTGCTCTTCCCCCGCCTCTTCGTGCACCGTCATACCCTCGCGCGTCTCTTCCTCAAGCGACGTAACGGAGTCGATCAGGCGCAGCGACACGGGTGCATCCGCGTCAAAGGAGGAGAGTATATCATCCACCCACGCATCGCTCTCGCCGCCGATGTATATGAATAGATCGCATCCGGCGATGGCGCGTATGTCCGTCGGTGACGGTTCGTAGGAATGCACCTCCGCGCCGGGACGTATCAGCATGGTGATATCCGCGCCGTCCCCCGCCACCGCACGCGCGAAATCGTAGCAGGGAAAGTCCGTGCAGACGATCCTCAGCCGTTTCTCCTCCGCCATGGCCGTGCAGGATGGCAAAAATAAAGCCGCAATCAACAGCAGCAATATAAATCGTTTCATACGATGTCGCTCCGATTTGATTTTGAAATTCAATTTCAGATTCGATTATAAGCGATCAAGAGCGTTTCGTCAAGTAGGAAAATGCAAAAAACAGGTTCTTCACGGAAAGTTGGAGGAATTTCGTTTCGTTGTACTTCGCTTCAACTCCCGCCACCGCTCTTACGCACCCAAGACCTGCTACGCTGGGCCTGGGCAGCGCAACGGCAATCCTTTGGATTGCTGCGCGGGCCGGTCGCAAGCCTGCTTCACAGGGGAGCGATTGCTATACTGCGGTCCCCTTCCCTCGCTGAGGGAGGCCGGACTTGGTCTCCTTCCCGGATGGAATTAACACGTCAGTGACTGAGGAAGTGCCGGTAACTTATGTCCCCGGGAAAACGTGAAGAGTCAAAAAACAAGCGGCGCCTCCGTTTTCGGAGACGCCGCCGGGAAGGTTAACCGATCAGTACGCCGACGATGACGGCAATTATGATCAGAAACACAAGCACGTATATGATGATGTCCATCGTGTGCAACGGAATTTTGATCTTGTCGTACAGCCGACCGCGGTTGCGGTAGGCATGCGCAAACTTTTCATCGCCGGTTTGCTCGCACAGCTTCTCCTCGAAGCTCGGCCCCTTCTCGCCGGGGCCGGCCGACTCGGCCATCTTGGCACGAGCCTCGCGGGCAAGCTTGTCTTCCTGCGCCATATTACTTCTTGGCGATGTACTTGCGTACGTCGATGGCAACGGCCAGTATGATAATCAGGCCGCGAACAACGTACTGCAGGTAGGGGTTGACGCCCATGAACTGCAGGGAGTAGTTGATGGCCTGCAGCAGTATGGCGCCGATGACCACGCCGGGGATCGTGCCGACGCCGCCGGAGAAGGAAACGCCGCCGACGACGACTGCCGAGATGGCATCGGTCTCATAGTTGATACCGGTGTTCGCGCCGACAGAGGTGATACGGGCTGCCTCCAGGAAGGAGGAGATGCCGTAGAGGATACCCGCAATCAGGTACACCAGCATGATGGTCTTGGCCACGTTGACGCCGGAAACGGCAGCCGCTTCGGTGTTGCCGCCGACTGCGAACATGTTCTTGCCGAGGCGCGTCTTGTTCCAGACGAACCACATCACAACTGCGATGAGCAGGAAGTAGATGACCACCAGCGGGATCTTCACGCTGCCAAGAACGAGGTTGCCGGCAGCGAAGTTCAGGAAGTTCTGGTCGAAGGTGGACAGAGCCTGCGCCGTGCCGGAGGGCTGCGACTCAATGAAGAGGCAGTTGCAGCCGTAGGCGATCAGCTGCGTGCCCAGCGAAATGATGAAGGCATGCAGGTGCAGCTTGGCTACGCCGAAGCCGTTGATCAGGCAGAAGATCACGGATACGCCGATGGAGGCCAGCAGCGGGATGATCAGCGGAAGCTGCTGCGTCATCTGCGGGAACATACGGGAGGAGTAGGTCACGGACTGAACCAGTGCCGCCGTCACGGCAGCGGAAAGACCCAGCACACGGCCGATGGAAAGGTCGGTACCGGCCAGCACGATCAGGCCCGCGCAGCCCAGCGCCAGAATGCCCTTCGTGGAAGCCTGCTTGAGGATGTTGAGGATGTTGTCGATCTTCAGGAAGTTCGGCTTTACAATGCAGACGATCAGCAGTATGATGACCAGAATGATGTACAGCGCGTAGTTGAGCAGGAATTCGCCGACCTTCTGTGCCTTGGGATTGACCTTGACGGCACCCTTCTTGCCCTTCTTGGAATCATCCATCAGCTGGATAAAGAAGACAGAGCCGCCCGCCACGATCAACACGATGCCGATCCACAGCAGCATGATGGCCTTGTTGAACAGCGTAGAGTTGAAACCGCTGCCGCCGTTCACCAGATTCTCAAAGCCTTTTTGGAAGAGAGCGATCATCGCGCTGTCGGACTCAAGTGCCTCAAATGCGGCATCGTCGCAGCCCAGTGCCGCGGTGACCTCGTTCTTGAGGATCTCATCCTTGATGGTCGCGGACTGGTCCTTGTCCTTCTTGATTTCCTTGGCCTCATCCTCAGTCACGCCCTGGGTCTCCATGACGTAATTGATGAAGGTGTCATAGTCTTCGGACAGGGTCAGCTTCTCGTCGTAGACCACACGATCGGCAACGACCTGCTCGACCTCGGAGGAATCCAGGCCAAGCGTGCCGACCAGGAAGGATGTGTACTCATCCGCGCTCAGGTTGCGGGTGATCTCGGTGATGGTGGAGGTATCCTGAATGTAGTTGATGGTTTCCGGCTTCTTGCAGCCGATCATGGTGGTGGCATCGTTGTAGATATTCTGGCCCTTCTGGCCCAGCACAACGAAGGCGATACCGGCGATGACCAGCACTGCCGCAATGATTGAAGCGAGCAGCCGCTTGGAATTATTCATATGCTTTTTCCCTCTTTCCGAGCTGATTTGAAAGTCTTATTGTTCAGACGTATTTCGCGGCCAGCGCAAGAATCGTCTCCTGCTCGCCTTCAACGCCGCCGAAGTCCTTGCCACGCTCCACGATGCCGGCCATCTGTCCGTTGGACATGACCAGTATGCGGTCGCAGATGCCGATCAGTTCCGGCATTTCCGAGGACACCATGACAACGCCCTTGCCCTGCTTGGCCAGATCCAGTATCAGCTGATAAATCTCATACTTGGCGCCGACGTCGATGCCTCGGGTCGGCTCGTCGAGCAGCAGTACTTCCGGATCGGTCAGCAGCCAGCGGCCGATGATGACCTTCTGCTGATTGCCGCCTGAGAGCGACTTGATCAGTGTGCGGGCACTGGGGGTCTTGACCTTCATGGAGTCGATGACCCACTTGGTGTCCTTGCCCATCTTGTGGTTGGACAGGAGCACCTTGCCGTAGGCGCGGATATTGGCGATGGTGGAGTTGAAATTGATGCTGGCCAGCGGGAACAGACCCGTTGCACGACGTTCCTCGGTCAGAAGTGCAAAGCCGTTGCGCTGCGCCTCAAAGGCCGAGTTGTTCTCGACCGGCTTGCCGTGCAGCGTGATCTCGCCGGTTTCGCGCGTGTAATAGCCGAAGATGGTATTGAGCAGCTCGGTTCGACGGGAACCCACCAGACCTGCGATGCCCAGAACCTCGCCCTTATGCAGATCAAAGGACACGTTATGGCAGGTCGGTTCGTAGCGGCCGGTCAGATTTCTGACCGACATCAGCACCTCGCCGGGCGTGTTGATCTTGGGCGGGAAGCGGTTGTCAAAGGAACGGTTCACCATCAGGCGAATGATCTCATCCGTAGTCAGCTCGGAGGCGGGCTTGGTAGCCACCCACTGGCCGTCTCGCATGATGGTCACGTCGTCGGAGATACGCAGAATCTCATCCATCTTATGGGAGATGTAGATGATGCCGACGCCCTGGGCGGTGAGCTTTTCGATGATTTTGAACAGATGCTCAACTTCGTTCTCGGTCAGAGAAGACGTGGGCTCGTCGAGCACCAGTATCTTCGCATTATAAGAAACGGCCTTGGCAATTTCGATCATCTGCCGCTGGGATACCGACAGCTTGCCGATGATGGTGCGCGGGTCGACGTCGATCTCCAAATCCTTGAAGATGGCCTGCGTCTCGCGGTACATCCTACCGCTGTCGACTAAACCGAACTGGGTCGGGAATCTGCCAAGCCAGACATTTTCCATTACGTTGCGGCGCAACACCTGGTTCAGTTCCTGATGAACCATGGCAACGCCGTTATCGAGTGCATTGCGGGGGTTGGTAAAATTGACTTCTTCGCCATTGACCTTGATGGTGCCTTCATCCTTTTTGTAGATGCCGAACAGGCACTTCATCAGCGTGGACTTGCCCGCGCCGTTCTCACCCATCAGGGCATGAACGGTACCGGGACGCAGCTTCAGCTGAGCATGATCCAAAGCCTTAACGCCCGGAAACTGCTTGACAATGTCGGCCATTTCAAGCAGATAGGTTGACTGCTGCATTCTTATCACCGCACTTCTTCGATTACGCAGCTGCAGGGGCAGCGCGTTTCTTTCTTAAAAAAGGGAGCGCTCGAAAGCCTGCGCTTTCAAGCGCCCCTCTTTGACCGGGTCAGATACCGATTAATTCAAATGAAGCTACTATGCTTATTCGACCTCGGTGATCTTCGCGTAGGGGATACGGACAGAGTAGCCGTCTTCTGCGTACTCATAGTCAGTGCCTTCCAGCCAGGTGCCGGTCTGCAGATAGTTCAGAGCGATGGTGATGTTGGCCTTGCCCATTGCATCGCCGTCCTGCTTCACGGTAGCGGTCATCTTGCCGGCCTTGATGGCTTCCAGAGCGGAGTCGGTGGCATCAACGCCGATAACCACGATCTTGGGATCGCCTTCGTTGCCGGTGTTGTAGCCGAATGCGTTCATGGCGGCGATGACGCCGGTGCCCATGTCGTCGTTGTTCACGAACACAACTTCAACGTTGCCGTCGGTTGCATTCCAGGTGGGGGTCATCTTGTCCTGAGCCTGAGCGGTGTCCCAGTTGGCAACCAGCACATACTCATCCAGTGCGGGCTCGAGCGGCACGCCCATGTCAACTGCGGTGGACTCGGAATACTCGGTGCGGGCGATTGCTTCGGGGTTGTTGGGCTCGCCTTCGAACTCAACGAACTGCAGCTTGCCGTCGCCGTTCAGGTCGATGGAGGGATCAGCCGCCCACAGCTCGGCCAGGATTTCGCCCTGCATCACGCCTGCTTCGGACGGAGTGGTGCCGATGAAGATGGAGCCGGAGTCAACGATGACGGACTGCACGGTCTCCTCAGAGGGCTCCTTGTTGTAGAACAGGAAAGGGATGCCCGCTTCGGTGAACATGTCAACCAGCTGCTGGCCGGAAGCGACCTCTGCCAGGTTGATGATGACGAAGTCCGGCTTCTCGCCGACCAGCATCGTGGCCTGCTCGACCTGCTTTGCCATGTCGTCGCCTGCATCGTACATCTGGAAGTTGATCGTCACTTCGCCCTCGGCGTTGATCTCGTCAACCGTGTTCTGCATGGCCTGACGTACGGAAGATCCGTAGGTGTCATCGTACTTCCAGATCAGAGCACGGATGTCGTACTCCTTGGTTTCCTCTGCGAAGGCAGAGACCACGGACAGGGCCAGCACGAGAGCCAGCATAACTACCAGGATTTTCTTCATAATAGTTCCTCCTCTTGTTTTTGTTATTCCAGGGGCCTTCCGGCCGCCGTATAACCATCCAACAGTCGCTTTTATGCTACTGACTATTTTACATCATAGCACAACGACTGTCAAGGCAGCGGGCAAAACATCGGAAAATTTCGACGTTTTGGCAGAATTTTTTGTCTACTTTTACCGCATGCCTTATGCGTACACACTGCGGGCCGCCTCGTACATTTTCTTGTACTGTTCATACTTCTCGTCATACTCTTCGCGGTACTTCGTCTCCGGCTCGATGCAGCCCGTCCTGCGCACCAGCGCCGCCACACCTTCGTCGAAGCTTGCAAATTGTCCGACCGCTTTTCCGCAGAGCAGCACCATGCCTACCGTGCCGCCCTGGGAGGTGTTAAGCATATAGATCGGCTTCTGGAAGATGTCTGCCTTGATGCGCAGGGCCTCGGGCGAAGCGCCGCCGCCGACAGCCGTGAGTGCATCGTACTTCATGCCGAATCTGCTGAGCAACTCCAGATTGTAGCGCATTTCGTAGTTGTTGCCCTCGATGATGGCGCGATAGAGGTCCATCTTGCTGCTCGAAAGCGTCAGGCCCATCACCGCACCCTTGGCAGCCGAATCCATGTACGGCGTGCCCGTGCCGGCCAGATGCGGCAGGAAAAGCAGCGGCGACGGTGCTTCCGAGAGTGATTTGTTCAGCTCGGCATAGGTATTCTTCCCCGCCGCGTCGCACTTCTCGCGCAGTTCCTTTTCAAAGGTATCGCGGTACCACTTCAGTGCCGCGCCTGCCGTGCTGCTGAAGATCAGCGCCAGATACTTGCCGGGCACCGCATAGGGTTCTGCGCAGATATTGTAGCGGAACATGCCCGCAAAGTCGACGTTTTCATCGGGAAGCACCGCGCTGATGCACTCGGCCGCGCCGATGCCGTCCGCCATGTCGCCCGACCTGAGCGAACCCGAACCCAGCGCCGCCGCGATCTGATCGTGCACGCCGGAAACGATGATCGGATCGCCCTTGATGCCGAGTTCCTCGGCCACGCTCGGCAGTATGCGACCCACGGGAGCACCCGCCGGCACGAATTTGGGCATGGCCGAACGTGCGATGCCGAAGCGATCCAGGGTGTCATAGTCCCAATCCATGGTCAGGCGGTTGAACAGCAGCGTGCGCGAGGCCAGGGAGCCGTCCGCCGCCGCTTCGCCCGAGAGCATGTAGGCGATGTAAGAGCTGTAGGGCAACAGCTTTTTCGTCTTCTCCAGTATCCACGGCTCGTTCTTCTGCACCCACATGAGCTTGGGCAGGGTGTACATATAGTTGACCGGCATGCCCGTGCGATACTGGAAATCGTCCAGATCAACCTTGCCGCGCAGCTCCGTCAGGCTCTCCGAGCCGCGCACATCCGTGTAGAAAATAGAATCACAGACGGGCTTGCCGTCCTCGCCAAGAAAGACCACCGCTTCACCGAACGATGCCGCCGCAATGGCCTCGATGGGCTTGCCGTAGCTAGCCGCCGCCTCGCTCAGTGCACGTCTGACCGCATTCCAGACTTTGGTCGGGTTCATGGTCACGTAGCCCGGCTTGGGGAATTCCAGGTCGTACTCGTGATAGATGCTCAATACGATTTCGCCGGACTGTTCGATGACCGTGGCCTTGCTGCCGGTCGTACCGACGTCGATTCCGATATATGCCATAATGTTGCCTCCGGAAATAACAGACTTTGGTCTTTTATCAGAGTTTGATGCGCTTGTAGCCCAGATATTTGCTCAGGGCCTCGTCCACCGCACGCACGTGGTCACCGGGCGTGATGATGGCATGATGGCGGAAGCCCTCGTTCTGCATGGCAAAGAGCTTGTCCTGCAGATTCTCCATCTTTACCACGCCGGGCGTGCCGAAGAAACCCGCTTCGATCGGATCGTCGGTGATCTCTGCGTGCTCGACGAAGTAGTGCACTTCCCCGTTCTCCGTGCGCATGCCGGAGATGGTGATCTCGCCGGGCCTGATGTGGCCGACGTTGACGCCCCAGGAGCAGTTCACGCCCTGCGTCTTGGTGAACATCAGGTGCTCCTCGATGTGGCCGGGCTTTACCATCAGTTCGATCGGCAGCGGGCCGCAGTGGAAGAGCACAGCCTTGTTCTCGTCCGTGCCGTAGTTGTTGTTGATGTCCAGGCAACCCGCGGGCTGACCGGAGGCCAGGCTCAGCGCCATCGCCGCCAACGCGTTGGAAGCGTCGGTCTCACAGGCGGTGGGCACGCCCATGGAGTTGAATATGCCCAGCAGTGCGCAGGGGGCAATGTGCAGCAGGTGCTGCAGTTCGCTCCAGCAGCGGATGGCGATGGCATCCAGACGGTTCTCGTCCACAAAGGCCTTCATCGCGGCCCCCAGGCGCGACAGGTTCTCCAGTGCATACGGCGCGGCATCGCCGAAGTCACCCGTGGCCAGCAGGCGCTCGCGGAAAAATTCGGCATCCGCGCAGTCGGCGCTCAGTTCGTTGTATTTTTCCATGACCATCGTCAGGTCGTAGGATTCGACGTCGCAGCCGACGCGCTCCATGGCACCCTCGTCGTAGCGCACCGACTTGAATGCCGTCGTGCGGGCACCGAACACACCCAGGCGCATATAGCGCATGCGGCGCACGATGTTGCAGATCCCGACAAAGTCCTTCAGTTCCTTTTCAAAGGCCTCGCTCTGCGGATGCATCACGAAGGGCTTGCCGGAAGTGAACCTGAAGCCCATCTGCTTAAACACGGCGCACAGACCCAGCTTGCCGCAGAATGCATCGCGACGGTTGGCAAAGTCCATCTTGCCGATCTCGTCCGGGTAGGCCTGCAGCAGCACCGGCACATTCACATCGCGCAGCGCGGCCTTGATGCCGTTCTCGTCGCCGAAGTTGGGCAGAGAGATGATCACACCGTCGTACTCGCCGTGATGTGCCTCGAGGAAGTCATGGTAGATCATGCCTTCCTGCGTGGTCTCGACGGCACCGTACTTGACTTTGTCCTTTTCGATCTCAAGCAGCTCCACACCGGCTTTGGCCGCCGCAATACGCATATCCGCATAGGCCGCCTCGATGACGGAGCTGGGGAAAAAACCGCGATTGGCAACCAGCAATGCAAGTTTCATGTCGTAAACCTCCGTTTGTTTTTTTCTTAATCCTATCATATCACAGTTTGCGGCGTTTGGCAATCGTTTTCCGCCTATTTCTTCAAATTCGCTCTTTTTCCCTCAATGGTATGGATAATGCACGCAAGTTGTGTTATAATGGCGGTGGGGAATCATTTTTGGGTTCATCGCGGAAAGCTGAGGGAGAGGCCAACCCCACCACCGCTCACGCGGTACCCCCCTTTCAGGGGAGGCAATGGAGCCGGCTGAGGGGTTGACGTGTCCGGCCCTCAGGAAGCCGTAGAGAGCCTCATTTTTAAGCATGGGAGGATCGCATATGTCCAAGTTGCTCAAGGAATTCAAGGAATTTGCCTTCAAAGGAAACGTCATTGACATGGCTGTCGGTGTCGTCGTAGGTTCCGCATTTACCGCCATCGTTACGAGCGTTGTCAACGACCTCTTCACGCCGCTGATTGCCAAAATCACCGGCAGTGTGGATTTCTCCGCGCTGGTGATACCGCTGGGCGAAGGAGCGGACGTGCCCACCATCAACATCGGCAACTTCATTCAGACCGTCATCAACTTCTTCATCGTGGCTGCCTGCATCTTCTTCCTGGTCAAGGGCATCAACCGCCTGCGCCACCTCAAGGAGGAAGCACCCGCGCCCAAGAAGGAAGTGCGCCTGTGCCCCTACTGCCGCAGCGAGATCGCGGACGACGCCACCCGCTGCCCGCACTGCACCTCTCAGCTGAACTGAGAACCGGACCGGAAAAAGCGCCGCAGCCATCACGTTTTGCAGATGGCTGCGGCGCTTTGTTTCATATTATACTGTCAACGCCTTTGGATTCCCAGTTCGTTCATCATGTCCACCACGCGGTGATACTCCGCATCCAGATCGGGCAGCTCCTGCCTGGCCTGATCGAGATTGCCCGCACGCAGCAGTTCCGTCTCGGCTGAGGCCTTGACAAACAGACTCTGAATACCCAGGTTGGCGCACACACCCTTGAGGGTATGGGCTTCGCGGAAGGCCGTCTGCGTCTCCCCCACGTCCAGTGCGGCGCAGAGGCGGTTGAAGCTCTCGTCTGCCAGAAACTTCCCCAGGAAGCGCTCCACCAGCTGCGGCATGCCGCCCAGGCGATCCGTGATCTCCTTGGCATCCGAGCCGACAGCGGAATAGAACCGTTCAAGTCGATCCATATATGATAATTCCTCCTCAGAAATAAACTCTCCCTTACATTACCTATTATGCCACTCATGTGACGCTCCTGTCAAGCAATATTTTATTGGAATGTGAAAAATTGCATTCATCACATTCACAATCCGACAAATTTGCTGAAAATTTATGCCGAATCCTATTGCTGTAATTCGGTTTTTAGTGTAAAATAAGGTTATAATGGTTTACATTGCAGGATTACACGGTGTGTCAGATCAGTTACACGTTAATCCTGTTTTAATATGGCATATGTACACACACGACAAAAGACGGAGGAAAAGTATGATTCTGAAAAACAAACGCCTTTTTGCCCTGCTGACGGCTCTGCTTCTGTTCACGACCATGCTGCCCGGTTTTGCGACGGCCGATGCAGAGAGCGGCCACGAACCCATCACCATCATGAATGCCCAGCGCGACTATACGAAGCTGATAGATCTGGTGCACGAGAAGTATCCCGAGATCAACATCGAGATCGTCCCCTACCGCGGCCGCAACATGTCCGCCTACGTGGCGCAGCAGCTGGAGACGGGCATCATGCCCGACATCTATTCCACCACCCGTGCGTGGGATCCGAGCTATCAGGAAGCGCACCTGATTGACCTGTCGCAGTATGCCGTGGCCGAGCAGTACAGCCCCGCGAGGCTGGAGGAGCTGACCTACAACGGCGGATTGTACCTTCTGCCCTTTGACTACAGCGTCAGCGGCATACTCTGCAATCAATCCCTGCTGGATAGAAGCGGCATCGAAGTGCCCACGAGTTTTGCCCAGATGCGTGACGAGACCATTCCCGCTCTGAAGGAAAAGGGCATCGATGTTTCCGTGTGCCTTATGGATCTGCCGGCCTCGGCCTTCCAGTTCTTCTTCGGCGTTGCGGGCACGATGTACACCAACACACTCAAGGGACGCGCCTGGCGCAGCAGCTTTACCGACATCACCAGCGACACCTTCGCCGCCGACAACGCGGATTTCATGGCCTGCATCGACTACTATCAGGAGTGGATCGACTGCGGTCTGATCAATTATACCGAGGAAAGTGCCCTGTATACCGATACCTGGGAGAAATTTCAGGCCGGCAATACCGCCTTCCTCATCGGCACGGTCAACCGCTTCACGCAATATGATGACGGCACGGGCGACCAATATATACTGATCCCCTACCTGTCTGAGGACGGCACGACCAACAGCTACACCACCTCGCCCGGCCGCCTCTACGGTCTGAACAAGGAACTGGAGCAGCCCGGCAACGAGCAGAAACTGGAGGATGCGCTGCACGTGCTGGAAGTGCTCTCCACCAACGAGGGCTACATAGCCATTCACGGCGAAAACTCCACCAACATGTGCTCCATCGCGGACTTCATCATCTCCGATGATTCGCCCTTTGCCAAGCCGGTCGAGATGGTCAGCAAGGGCTTCTCGCAGGATCTGATCTACGTCGGCTGGGAGAACTACCTCGTGCCCTTCGGCGAGGCACTCTGCGAGTGGGTCAAGGGCAATTCCGACGGTACAACCGCGGTCGGCGTGCTGGACGACACGAAGCGGCAGGTGCAGCAGAGCGGCGAGACCATCTACGCCACCGTCACCGAAGAGCTGGACACCGTGCAGGCGGCGCAGCTTTCCGGGCAGATGTTCATGGCGGCGACCGGCGCAGACTGCGCACTCATTTCCTACAACGTCTACAACCCCGAAATCCACGCCAACTTTGAAAACAGCTATGGCGCGAACGGTCACATACTGCCCGGCGAAATGGACGAGGAGGACATCACCATCTTCCTGCCCGGCGGCTGGTATGACACGCTGCTGACGGGCGAGTTCACCGGCAGCGAGATCAAGGTCATGGCAGCCGCCGGTGCGGACACGCGCGGCACGGGCTTCCGTTATCCCTACGTATTTCTGACGGCCGACGGCAATGCGTTGGATGACGATACCACCTACACCGTCGTGTTCGGCGGCGTCGACAAGGACATGCAGGAGGAATACGGCATCACGGACACCGGTATCGTGGGTCTGGATGCCGCAAAGGAATATCTTTTGAAGGTCGGCGAAGTCTCAAGCGCCACGCCGGATGACTCGCTGGTGCAGACGGTGGAGTGACTTGGGAGCAGGGAACGGGGATCAGGGAAATGGTGAGAGTTGATTAACGAAACAAAATGGCCGCGGGAGTACACTGGCTCGAATCGTTTCTCTCCGTTTCAACTCCCCCGGGTTTCCGTGAAGAACCTGAAAACTATCCACTAAAAACTATCCGGGCGAGAGGCTTATGAAACTGAAATCAAAATCTGTCCAAATCAAAAGAAAAATGCTCAACCTCGTGCTGGTGGCATGCGTCATAGCGGTGCTGAGTTTATCTCTCAACGCGCTATATCGCTTTACGATGAGCCGGCTCTATGACGAATCCGTCAATCAGCTCAGGGAAGTCAGCGATCATCTCTTCGAGAAGCTCGAAATTCAGCTGGATCTGCAATGGGACTATCTGGAAAAACTGGAAGAGGACATATCGGATGTAAGCACGATGACGCAGCAGGAGCTTGCGTCACAGCTTTTGCATGTCGAAAATGACCTTGCTCCCGTCGGCAAGACCATCTATCTGCGTGCCATCGACGAAGACGGTTACTACTACACCAGCGAGGGGCGGCAGGGCCTCTGGACGGGTATTGACAAGCTGAGCGGCGCCGACCGCCAGAGTTTCCTGATTGCCAACTGGCTCGACAACGAAAACTACATGGCCTTTGTCACCACGCCGAACACACCTCTGACGGTGGACGGACACGAGATCATCTGTTTTGTGCTGCTCAGATCCATGGAGGACATGCAGCCGTTCTTCCGCATCTCCGCCTATGACAACAAAAACGGCGTCTACGTAATCGACGCTTCCGGCACGATACTCTCGGAGTCCGGCACGCACGACGATACTGACTTCTCCGGCCGCAATCTCTTCCACAGCCTGCGGGAGCTGACCTATCCCCACATGGACAGCTTTGACGCCGTGCTCGAGGCCGCAGCGGACGGCAGCACGGTCTGTACCGACGTGCGCATCGGCGAGAACCGCTATTATCTGGTCTACAATCGCATACCCGATTACGACTGGGGCGTGATGATGCTGGTCGATGCCGCGGATGTGGCTGCCTCGGCCACCCAAATGGTGGATTCGCTGCTGCAGATCTACATACTGGCCATGCTGGTACTGCTGGCGGCCGCAGTGGGGAGCTTCTCTCTCATTGTCCGCTACCACAGAAACCGAAAGCTGCTGGAACTGAAGGAGCAAAACGAAAAGATACTGGAGGCCGGCAATCAGGCGCTGCAGCTGTCTCAACAGAAAACGGAAGAGGCACTGGAGACGGCCAAGAGCGCCACACGCGCCAAGAGCCAGTTTCTGGCCAACATGTCCCACGACATACGCACACCCATGAACGCCATTGTGGGCGTGGCTACACTGATGGAAAACTGCACGGAAGACCCGGGCAAACTGCGCTACTACATCAAAAAGCTGCAGCATTCCAGCCACTACATGCTCGGCCTCATCAACGACATACTGGACATGAGCAAGATCGAGGCCGGCGAGGTGCGCCTCAATTTGGAGCCGATCAAACTGGCCGATCAGGTAGGCCAGATCGAGAGCATCATACGCTCCCAGGCCAGCGAGCGCGGCCACAGCTTCAGCATCAGCGTCACGGACGTCTCCCACGAATATCTCATCGGCGACAGCGTGCGCATCCGTCAGGTGTTTATCAACCTGCTGACCAATGCGGTCAAGTACACGCAGCGCGGCGGCAACATCCGCTTTGATATACGCGAACTGCCCTGCGATGAGCCTGGGCACGCCCGGATACTGACCTCGGTCATTGACAACGGCATCGGCATGTCCGCCGAGTTCCTGGAGCACATATTCGAGCCCTTCACCCGCGAAGTCAGCTCGACCACCAACAAGATACAGGGCACAGGGCTTGGCATGTGCATCGCCAAGAGCATCGTTGACCTCATGGGCGGCACGATCACGGTCGAGAGTGCGCTTGGCCGCGGCAGCCGTTTTGACGTGACGCTGACGCTGCAGATCGATTCGGAGGCCGTGCGCTCGACAAACGTCCAAAGTGTCATGCTGATTTCCCGCGATGAGGTGCTGATCGGCAACGTCCGCGCAGCGCTGCGCGAGGAGTCTGTGGAACTGCACGTGTACGACGAGGCGAAGGATGCGCTTGCTCACCTGCGCGAGGATCCCACCGAGACGATACTGCTGGACGATATAGCCTTTGAGACGGTCAGCATGTTGCGCAACGCTTCAAAGGAAGCCGTGCTGATCTTCTGCTGTGACTATGCGCATCCGGAGGATATGCGCAGGAAGATCGCAGACAGCGGCGTGGATGGCTTCGTCTCCCGCCCGTTCTTCTATGAGAACCTGATCATTGCGGTCGAGCAGGCACGTGAGAAGGGCATCGTCAGGAAGAAGGAAAACCATTCGGCGCTCAGCGGGCTGCGTTTCCTCTGCGCCGAAGACAACGAGCTCAACGCCGAGATACTGGAGGCACTGCTCACGATGCACAATGCAAGCTGCACCATCTATCCCAACGGCGCGGCAATCGTCGAAGCGTTTGCAAACGTCAGACCCGGCGACTACGACGCGATACTGATGGATGTGCAGATGCCGGTCATGAACGGCATGCAGGCCACGCGCATCATCCGCGACAGCGACAACCCGCTGGGCAAAACCATACCCATCATCGCCATGACGGCCAACGCCTTCGATTCGGACGTGCGCGACTGTCTCAATGCGGGCATGAACCTGCACCTGGCCAAGCCGCTGGACATCACGGCGCTGGAACGCGCGATGCAGGAGCTCCTTGCAGACGGGATATACCCCCCCCCGAGGACAGGTGTACGTGAGAAGAAGACGAAGATAATGTAAGTTCTGAATTCCCGAAAATACAAATAAAAACCGGACCTGTGACCGATCGGTCGCAGGTCCGGTTTGTTTTGTTTGGTTCATCACGGAAACCCGGGGGATTGACTAACCCCTCCACCGCTCACGCGGTCCCCCTCCTCTTTATAGCAGTCGCTCCTCTGAATGGGAAGCATAATCCCCGGTTGCCGCCCCTGAAAGGGGAGGTGCCGAGCACCGGCGAGGCGGAGGGGTTGGCGTTTCCCCGGTCTCCGGTCCCTAATCCCTTATCCCTCACTCCTAATCCTTGGCTCCCGTGTGCAGTCCGATGTCCGTCCCGGCACCGTCGATCTTCGAGTTGATGTATTTCTCGCACATCGCATTGGCATAGCTTGCGACGATGAGTTTGTTGAACGAGATCAGTATGACGCAGTACAGCCCCGCCAGCAGGGACAGCGGCCAGGTCGAATTGCAGCATCCCGCCACAAAGCAGAGCACAATCGGCACGGCATAGGTCAGCAACCTGATGCCCAGCGTCTTGGGTACCGTCGCCAGCGTGATGATGACGGCATTTTTCATTTTTCCCACGAAACTCTGGCGATAGGTCACGATCTGCATCGGCATCAGCATGGAAGCAAGTGCGCAGATGACGGCTGCAATCAGGGCAACAAGCGCGAGCGCATATACGAACGCTGTTACGAAAAAATTCATTTCACCGCCCGAAATCACCAGCACGATGTAAAACCAGACGTATATCCCCAGCGGCACAAAGCCGTTAATGAAGCCCATCAACAGGCCCTGCTTCCAATTTTCGCGCAGTCCAAGCCAAAAATCCGACCAGGCGAAGGCGTGCTCGTCCCGCGCCCAGTTGCGCAGCACATAGCTGACACCCGTGTTGGCAGGGCCGGTGATCGTCACCAGCGGGCAGAGCAGCAGAAAATAGGTGAAGAACAGGTGAAGGACGTTCACCTCATAATAACTCCGCTCAAAATACGTCAGGCACAGAAACGTCCACGCCACGGCAGGCAACCAAAAGAGCAGATAGAGCAGGTTCAGCCCGATCAGTCCGCCCCAGCGCACACGCAACACCTGAAAAAAAAGCTGCACACGCGTCTTGGGCTGATCATCCTCGGTATAGTCTCCGCGATCGGGCCTTCCGTAGAAATAGTTGTCAAAGAGCTTCATATCAAGTCTCGTTCTTCTGCAGTTCGATGTTGCCGCGCCTGAATTCCTCCGCAAATACCCGGGCCAGCCGCGGATCAAACTGCTTGCCCGACTGTTTTTCCAGCACGTTCAATGCGTATTCCACGCTGTAGGCCTTCTTGTAGACGCGGTCGGAGGTCATGGCGTCAAAGGAATCTGCCACACAGAGTATGCGTGCATACAGCGGAATGTCCTCGCCCGCAATGCGCCGCGGATAGCCCGTGCCGTCATAGCGTTCGTGGTGGCCGATGACGGCCGGTATCACAAAGTCCAGCGAAGGCAGATGGCGTATGATGCCGACGGAATGATCCACGTGCTTTTTCATTTCCTCATATTCTTCGTTCGTCAGCGGGGCCTGCTTGTTGAGTATTGTCTCCGGCACGCCGATCTTGCCGACATCGTGCAGCAGCGCCGCCTCGTTGATGATCTCGACGCTGTCCTCGTCCAGGCCGATGGCCCTTGCCAGGCGGGTGGAATAGTAGGCCACGTTTTCGGAATGCTTGAAGGTGTAGTGGTCCTTGGCATCGATCGCCGCCGTGAGCGCATAGACGGTGGTCGCGTACTCCGAATAGCGCTCCTGCAGTTCCTTTTGCGTCAGCTTCTCCTCACCCGTCCGCGCCTCGTTGGCTGCCGCGTACACCGCCACGCCGTTCTTGCCGGATCGCTTGACCTGATAGACGGCCTGCTCGGTGTTGTCGACCAGTTGCTTGTAGGTCACCGCGCCGTAGGGTGCAGCACAGATGCCGACGCTGAGGGTCAATGCCTTGAGGGTATAATCGCCCTTGCCGCGATTGATCTCCATGATCTGTTCGCGTATGGTGTCCGCCATTCTGTGGGCGCAGACCACGTCCACGCCGGGCAGTATCACGGCAAACTCTTTGCCGCTGTAGCGGGCCGCCACGCCGCTCTCGCCCACCGCATTTCGGATGATGCGGGCGATGTTGCGCAGCGCAAAGTCTCCGTTCTGGTTGCCGTAGAGCTGATTGTAGAGCTTGAAGTCATCCACGTTCAGTATCATCAGCGAAATGTTTTTATCCTTCCACTTTTCAAACAGCTCGTCCAGCGTCACATAGAAGTATTTGCGGTTCATCAGCCCCGTGAGATCGTCCGTTCGGGCATCCCGATAGGCCTTTTCGTAGAGGTTGGCGTTCTTGAGGGCAATGGAGGCCACGGACTTGACGCTCATCATGAAGGTCTCGTCGGAATAGCCGTAGTGGCTGCCCTTCTCCTTTTCGCAGAGCATCGCTATGCCGACCAGTTCATCCGCATCCAACAGCGGCACAAAGCACCTGACGTTCAGTCGCTGCAGCAGTTTCTTTTCGGATTCCCAGAGCGAGCGGTAGCCCTGCACGATGTGCAGATCCTGCATCATCAGGCAGGCGTCGTGGGTTCGCAGGTGCGCAACGATCGGATTATCGGCGCTGAAAACCTGTATCGGCCGTTCCAACGGATCGTTGCTGCGTACGATACGGTAGCCGCCCTTATTGTCGCGCAGGCAGACAAACACGCGTCTGACGGAGATGGCCTCCTGCGTCACGCGAATCAGGCGATCCAGTATCTCCTCCACACTCAGGCTCTTGGAGACCGCGAGGCTGAAATCCTCCAGCAGCTTGGCCTGCGACTGTTCCTCGCGGACAAATATACGGTCGATCAGCTTCTTCATCAGCGTGCAGACCATCATGGTGCTCACCGCGTAGAGCAGAGCAATCACCAGCACGCTGTAGTTCTGCAGCATGCTCAGGTGGTTGGCAATGAGCCGCTGAATAGGCTTTAGAAGATAGCCGAAGGAGATGAAGGTGAACACCACCGAGAGCAGGTAGCAGCTGCGCCGCGAAGCCAGAAGCGTAAGCTTGAACAGTCTGCGCTGATAGAGCATGTAGAACAGGCAGATCGCGTTGACCACACCCGCCAGTATGTCCATGGGAAACATGGCAAACATGGGCAGGGCGATCAGGCAATGCCCCAGCAGCATCGCGCTGATGCCGAGCAGGCAGGGTCTGAACTGCCGTGCCAGCGCCGGTTCCCTGCGGCCGCTGCGGATGATGGTGAACAGGATTTCAAGATAGGCCAGCACGCCCATCGCGTAGAGTATGATCACGCGCCCTGTAAACGTATAGACAAAGGCCATCTCACCGTTGGCCTGCGCGACCGGCGCGGGCGCGGCCAGCAGACGGCCGGTGATCATGTTGTAGACATTCGCGCCCAGCACCAGGGCCAGCACGACGTAGTCCGTGAGCTGATATTTTTTGCCCATGAAGGCCCGCGTCATGTTCTGTATGGCGCAGGGGAACATCCACATGCCCAGGAGCGAGAGATCATACCAGAACTTGACCGACGGACCGACCTGCATGCGCATCAGCACGGAGCCGCCGCTCCAGACAATCAGCGCCACCAGAGCCAGCAAAAAAGCGCTGATCATCTTGTTGCGTTTGACGAACAGGAAGGTAATAAACAAAAACAGGTAGCACAGCAGGGCGCAGACCGATATGTAAACAAAGCTGCCCATCAGTCATCGCCTCCCGCCGTGTAAAATGTTCTGCGGACACTGTCCGGATGCTGCAGCGCGAGCAACTGCGCAACTTCGTTTGCAGCGGGATTGACGCGCCGTATGCCGTGGCCGCAGCTTGAGCAGAAGCGTTCAAACGTGCCGCTGCCCAGGATCGTCACCTGCAGCGGGTCCATGTTCAACAGGCGCTTGAGATCCTTGTAATCCGCGTCCAGATACTTGAAATAGACGCTCAGATGCTCGCGCAGTATGTCGCAGGAGAGGGCATAGTTCACCTCTCGACCGTGCTTGAGCTCCACGTAGAGATGCAGGAAAGGATGCCCCTTCTCATCAAACTCCTTGGTGGCCATCCAGTCTTCGATCGGCAGGTAGGACATATCGATCACGCTGCGGATCGAATCCTCGGAAATGCGCGTGAAACCCGCAATATCGATGATGTCGGGCACGCGGTCCAGATAGCGGAAGCGCGGCAGCGCAGTCTGATCTTCGCGGGAACTAAGTCCCTCGCAGATATAGACATCCCCCGTTCGGTAGCGGGCAAACGCGCCACCCTTGAGCACGGAGATAATCAGTTCATATTTTTCACCCGCACGCACCTCGTTCATCAGCGCCGTGTAGGGACGGTAGGTGGGGTCTGTGCGCAGTTTTTCCGCCTCGCTCTGCGGCAGAAATTCATAGAAGCAGGCATCCGGGAAGAAATACAGGCCGTTGCGGTTCCATGTTTCCGTACCGACCAGCGTCGGTTCCGTACCGGCAAAGACCTCCAGCGGACGCACGCCCCACATCTGCTCCAGTTCGTCCTTGTAGCAGTGGTTGTCTGTGCCCGCGCAGACCAGGGCCGTCAGCGAGAACAGATCCTTGGGCAGCATTTCCCTGTTTTCGCGGGTGCAGCGTGCCTTGGCACGCATGTAGCGCCAAGCCACCTTGGGCGAAACCTTGCCGCTGTGGCTGCCCGCCTTTGAGAGCATGCCCGATATGCAGTAGGCCACCGAACCCATGCTGAAGAAATAGTCAAGCCCTTCCTTCATGGCCATCTTCAGGCCCTGTTTGGTCTGCTGAGAGAAGGACATATTCTTGGCCTCTTCATGCGGCGGCAAAAAGCGCATATCGGTCTCCTGACGGAGCATCAGGCCCATCAGACCCGTGGCATACGGCAGCGGAGCGAAGCCGGAGAGCACGCGCTTGCCGATGGTGAATTTTCCTTTTTGGGTTGCGCCGAACATGATGATGCACGCGCCCATGTTGATGCGATAGGTATCCAGCATACCCCGGGTGTAGGGCGCGATCTTGATGGGATGCTTGCCGCCCTCCCATGTGGTCTTGATCCAGATGTCCGGCGGTTCGGGCAGATCCTCCTCGCGCTTGGCCAGCAGTATGTCCGCGTAGTCATCGTAGGTGGTCAGCGGCACGGTTTCGCGGAATTCTTCGATCGTCTGCGGGACGGGGACGTCGCCCAGTATGTTCTTGCCCAGCCTGCTGGCGCACCAGAGCTGCAGCTGCTCGAGCATGAGTCTGCGCTGAATGGCCATGTAGCCCTCGATATCCAGATCCAGAAAGCCCAGATATTCGCGCCACATCGCCTCGCTGTCACCGTTCTTCAGCTTTGCATCCAGCTTCACGTCCGTCCCTCCCCTCCCGATTGTTATTTGTCTGCATGCCGCCCGAACCGCGGCAACAGAAACGGCACGCGCTTTTTGTAGGCCGCGTAGTCCGAAAAAGTCTTTTCAAATATATATACATCCTGAAATACGATGTAGATCAGGTTGCAGATCGTAATCAGTGCCGCCAATGTCAGCATAGGCCGTGACGGCAGTGCAAGATACAAAAACAGATACATCCCTGCGAGACTCCAGAACCCCGGGTGTCTGCACAGGGCATAGGCCCCGCGATCGCAGACCGTCCGTCTGCGTTCGGGATCCGTATAGCTGTCCTTGGGCAGTGCAAAGAAGAGCAGGTAGATCTCCAGTGCCAGAAATGCTGCCGCAGCCGAGCCGAATACCAGCGTCCGTCCGAACCGTACGTAGGAAATCGATTGCGAAACGGCACGAACCGTGGCCGCCACCCAGCACAGCAGACCGAATCCGAAGCCCATACAAAGGACACGTCCGCGCAGTGCGCCGACCGTCCAAAGATCGTAGACAAGTAGGCTCACAAGGCCGATCGCCGCTGCCGCAACTGTCATGAAAAGCCGATTCTCCTTCCGGCTGCATCTGATTTTACATTTAAGATTATACCACAATGAAACAATTTTGCAATAGTTATCGGTAACCTTTTTGGATCGAATGTGATTTTTAAATTGTGAGATATCCACAGTTCCGACACAAACAAGATAAAATGCAGATATCAGAAGCTGAGCATGCCCGGCTGAAGCTGGCGCTGCTCGCGGATGCGCGAAATGCGCTCCTCCAGGTACATCATGGAGCCGGCATCGATCGCATACTCAAAGGGCACGGCACGGCCGTCCTGCACCATGCCGTCCAGAATTTTTGTCACTTCCTCCGGGCAAAGGGAAGCATAGTCCGGCGGCACGATGCAAGCCTCCGCGCGGGCGATTGTCTCTGCATCGTGCACATTCACGGCGGTAATGTCCGCATCCGGCAGATATTCCCGCACGAGCCTGCAGAACGGCTCTGCATCGCACACGACGAGGAGTTGCTTTTCGGATACTCTGGCCAGGCGCATCATGCCCGGCGCGGTGAGTGCAAACGCGAGCTTCACGAGCTTGTTCTGATCGGGCAGTTCCACCGCCAGTGCCGCCGCATCCGACTCACCCGTCAGGATCACGTCGGCCTGCTCATCGACGCTGTAGGGATATTCGTGCACCTGACGCGGCGTGCAGATGATGCAGGATGCGTTGGCAATGCGCTCCAGCTGGCGCGTAAACAGCGGGGCAAGCTCGGCGTACTCCGTTACAAGCGCCATGCGTATACCCGACCAGCGCAGCCCCCACTCGCGCATCTTGATGTTCAGAAAAATCTGGATCTCCGAGGGAGAAAAGTGCAGGTCCGTGAGCGTGCGGATCATGCGATCGATCGCCGTCATGGCCTGTATCTTGCGGCTGTCGCCGTCGTCGTGCACAAATTTCACGAAGCTGCCGCGGCGGCGCGTCATTTCGATGTCGCCCATCTCACGCAGCTTGTCGTAGACGCGCTTGACGGTGCCGCAGGAAAGGTGCATGCTCTGTGCCATTTCGCGCACGGTCGGCAGCTGCGTACCGGCCTTCAATGCGCCGCTGCGGATCTCCGCATTGATCTGATCCACCAGCTGGCGGTAGATCGGCACATCGCTTTCGGGATTGACGTTGTAGCGGAACATGCACCCTTCCTCCGTTGAAACTTACTTTTGGGTAGCCAGATAGCCTTCGCGACCGGTCTGATAGAGGTTGTTGCCCTCGCTGTCGATGATGACGACCACCGGGAAATCCTCCACCTCGAGCCTGCGGATGGCCTCGGCGCCCAGATCCTCATAGGCGATGACCTCGGCCTTCTTGATGCACTTGCTCAGCAGTGCGCCGCAGCCGCCGATGGCACCGAAGTAGACCGCGCCGTGCTCCTTCATGGCGTCGATCACCTCTTGGCTGCGCTTGCCCTTGCCGATCATGCCCGTCTGGCCGATGGAAATCAGCGTGGGCGAATAGGCATCCATGCGGTAGGACGTGGTGGGGCCGGCAGAGCCGATGGCCTGTCCGGGCTTGGCCGGCGTGGGGCCGACAAAGTAGATGATGGCATTTTCGATGTCCAGCGGCAGCTTTTCGCCCTTTGCAACCAGTTCGCAGAGGCGCTTATGTGCCGCATCGCGTGCGGTATAAATCGTACCGGTGATCAGGCAGCTCTCGCCCGCCTTGAGCGTTCTGGCCATTTCGGGCGTCAGCGGCGTATGAATTGCTTTCGTCATTTCAGAGCACCTCCGATTTATGTCTGGTCACGTGGCAGTTGATGTTCACGGCCACGGGCAGGCTGGCAATATGCGTGGCAAACTTTTCGATATTGACCGCAAGCGCCGTTGTCCTGCCGCCCAGGCCCTGAGGACCGATGCCCTTGGCGTTGATCTTCTCAAGCAGCTCGTTTTCAAGATCTGCCCAGAATGGGTCGGCATTGCGCTCGTCGATGTTGCGCACGAGCGCCTTTTTGGCCAGGAAGGCCGCCTTGTCAAAGGTGCCACCCACGCCCACGCCGACCACGATCGGCGGACAGGGGTTCGGACCCGCGTCCTCGACCACCTTGAGCACGAATTCCTTCACACCCTCGATGCCGTCGGACGGCTTGAGCATCTTGATCTGGCTCATGTTTTCGCTGCCCGCGCCCTTGGGAGCGACGGTGAGGCGCAGCTTGTCGCCCGGCACGATGTCATAGTAGATCATCGCGGGGGTGTTGTCCCTCGTGTTGACGCGGTCGATGGGATCACGCACGACGGACTTTCTGAGGTAGCCGTCGGTGTAGCCCTGACGCACGCCCTCGTTGATGGCCTCCGCCAGATCGCCCTCCACGTGCACATCCTGACCGATCTCCACGAACACGCAGGCCAGACCCGTGTCCTGACAGATGGGCACTTCGTTTTGATCCGCGATATTGTAGTTTTCGATGATGCGATCCAGTATGCCCTGAGCCACCGGCCACGGCTCTTCCGCGCGACATTCAGTGATTCGCTTCTGAAGGTCGGCAGGCAGGTGACAGTTGGCATCGATGCACAGGCGACGGATCGTCTTTGTCACTTCGCTTGCTTGAATGTTTCGCATAGTTTGTTCCTCCGGTTTGAAATAATCCCCCAGGAAATTATATCATTTGCCGCAGATTTCGTCAATCTGCGTTCCGTCACGGTAGATCACGCGTCCGACCACACGGCCGTGGCCCGTCTGCGTCTCGGGCTTGCCGGTAATCTTCTCGGCAATTTCCTTAAGCTCATGAATATCGACGATGTTCAGCCCCGCATCCTTCAGGCGTGCGGCCAGTTCGGGCCTGTTCGGGTTCACGGCGATGCCGCGCTGCGTGACCAGCACGTCGATGTCGCGCCCGGGCGTGGAGATGCAGCGGACGTGGTCTGTTACGATCGGCAGTCTCGCGCGGAAGAGCGGTGCAATGATCATCGACAGCTTTGCACCCGCGGCGGTATCGCTGTGGCCGCCCGAGCCGCCCATGATGATGCCGTTGGAATCGGTGTGCACGTTGACGTTGAAGTCGGTGTCGATCTCGGTCGCGCCCAGTATGACCACATCCAGATTGTCCACGACGGCGCTCGCCGCGGCGGGGCTGGCATACTGCATGGCAGATATTTCCTGATGGGCGGGATTGGTGCGGATGGACTCAACGGCCTTGAGGTCAAAGCACTGCACATCCATCAGGGATTTGAAGCAGCCCGCATTGAGCATGTCCACCAGATAGCCGGTGATGCCGCCGGAGGCAAACGAGCCCTGCACGCCCGTCTTGAGCATTTCATCCATCAGATACTTGGCCGCGGCCAGAGATGCGCCGCCCGCGCCTGTCTGGAAGGAGAAGCCCTCCTTGAGCAGGCCGGAATGCTTGATCACTTCCACGGCCTGACGTGCCATGATCAGGCCCACCGGGTCGCGCGTGATCTTGGTCGTGCCGGACACGATGCCCTTGGGGTTGCCGATGGCGGGCACCTGCACCACATAGTTGACGTAGATTTCCGGGATCGACCAGCCGATCATCGGATAATCCACCAGATTATCGGTGATCACGATCACCTTCTTGGCGTACATCGCGTCCGGGAAGGCATAGCCTAGGCTGCCGCAGGCCGAGGGGCCGTACTTGCCCGAGCAGTTGCCGTTGACATCGGCCGTGGGTGCCGCGATAAAGGCCACATCGACGGGGGTTATTCCCAAAGCGATATCGCGCGGGCGGCCGCCGTGCGTACGAAATTCCACGGGTTCTTCCAGTATGCCCTCGCAGATGCGGCGGCCCAGACCCGCGGACATGTAGTCTGTATTGATCTTGCGCACCACATGGTTGGCAATGTGCTCCTCCAGCGGTGCGGCATGGATATCGAATATGGAGCTGGCGTTCAGCGTCAGATCGCGTATGCCCAGTTTGGCAATTTCATCCATCACCATGTTCAGCGTGTAGTCGCCGTTGCGCAGATGGTGGTGGAAGGACACGGACATGCCGCTCTTGAGCCCCGAAAGCTCAATGGCCTCGCGCAGGCTGCCGACAAGCTTTCCTTTCATCAGGCGTCCCTCCTTCCAAGTCCCAGAGCCTCGGCCGCGGCAATGGTCTGCCGTGCCCGTGCGACGATGGGCGCATCGATCATCTTGCCGCGCAGCGCTACCGCGCCCTTGCCCTGTTCCTTGCCGATGCGTATGGCCTCCATCACCTCATAAGCGTAGTCAATCTCCGCCGCGCCGGGGCTGAAGACCTCGTTGATCGCCGCCACATGGCGCGGCGAAATGGAGGATTTTCCGGTAAAGCCCAGGCTCTTGGCCAGACGTGCGTCCTCGTAGATGCCCTCGTCGTCATTGACGTCGGTGAAGGGCGTGTCGTACACGTCCACGCCCGCGGCACGCGCAGCGCAGACCATGCGGCTTCTGGCATAGAATATCTCATTGCCCGCCTTCGTTCTCTTGCACTGAAGGTCGGCCGTCAGATCCTCGCCGCCCAGGAAAATGGCCTTCACGCGCGGCGATGCGGACGCAATCCGATATGCATTCTCGACACCCAGTGCCGTCTCGATCAGCGGAATCAGGCCGATGCTCCCCTGCGGCATGCCCAGACGTGCCTCGACCTCGGTCATGTATTCATCCACCGTACGCACATCCTCGGCCGTACCGGTCTTGGGCGGCATGATGAGGCTCGGCTTTACGGGCATTATGGCATCCAGATCTTTTTTCCAAAAAGCCGTGTCGGTGGAATTGATGCGCACGATCACCTCGCAGCGGCCAAAGCCCATGCGGGAGATGGCATTGCGCACCAGCACGCGTGCGGAATCCTTCTCGGCGGGCGCGACTGCGTCCTCCAGATCCAGTATTACGGCATCCGCGCCCAGAATTTCACCGTTGACGATGATGTTGGGCGTATTGCCCGGCAAAAACAGCATTGAACGGCGCATAGCTCATTCCCCCTTTGCACGCAGCACGGCGGTTTCCACCCTTGCGCGTATCACACAGTCCAGCGCACCGCGATCCACCAGGCGCACGCGGACATTGTCAACACCCTGCTCGCGCAGCACCTCGGTGACGGAGTTGCGGATGGCCGTGCCGAACTGGGCGGCCACCACGGAGTCCAAATCGATTTCAATTCCTGCCGTGCCCGGTTCCAGCTCCACATAGACGTCGCTGGATTCCATCGTGCCGGCACAAGCCCGTTTCACGATCTCGTTCATACCGAATCGACCCTCTCGCTCATTATCGTTGTGAATTGATCTATATCAATTCACACATATTATATATTATAAACTTCTTTTTTGCAACTATGATTTATTTACTGTAAAGCGTTTATGAGGTATAATATTGGCTGAAAGTGAAAAAATCGGAGGGTTGCGGATGTACATGGCCACGGGGCGACCGTTTTCGGGTCGCATGCTGGAAAAGCTCAAAGCCTTCCTCGCCCGCTGCGCCCTGGACTATGACAACGCCGTCTCCTTCACTGCGGCACTCATGGATGACGATGAGATCATCGCCACCGGCTCTCTGGACGGTGCCACCGTCAAGTGCATCGCCGTCTCTCCGGAGCATCAGGGCGAGGATCTGTGTGCCCACATACTGACATGTCTGCGGGGTGAGGCCTTCGATCGGGGGCTTACGCATCTGATGCTCTACACCAAGCCCGTAAACGAACCGCTCTTTACGGCCTTCGGCTTTTACCCGCTGGTGCGCACTGCGGATTGTTTGTTGATGGAGAACAGCCGCGATGCGCTGGTAAAATTTCTGAGCGGCATTCCCGTCCCGAGTGAAGGCAGAGTCGGCTGCATTGTCGCCAACTGCAATCCGTTCACGCTGGGGCATCGCTACCTGATTGAGACTGCCGCGGGAATGTGTGATCACCTGCTTGTGTTCATACTCTCCGAGGACAAAGGTCTGCTGTCGCCCGGGATGCGCCTTGAGATCGCACGTGAGGCCTGCATGGACATCAAAAACGCGTCCTTTCACCCGACGGATATGTACATGGTCTCTGCGGCGACCTTCCCCGACTATTTCATCCGGGACAAATCGCGCAAGGGTGAAATCTACTGCGAATTGGACCTGACGCTCTTTGCGGAGCGCATCGCGCCCGCCCTGCGCATCACTCAGCGGTTTGTGGGCACTGAACCCTACAGCGAAACCACGCGGGCCTACAACGAGGCCATGAAGCGTATGCTGCCCGGATGCGGCATAAGGGTCTGCGAGATTGCAAGGCTTGAAGCCGAAGGCAGCCCCGTCAGCGCCTCCCGCGTGCGCGAGCTGATAAGGGCATCCCGCGTGCGGGAGATTCGCACGCTCGTGCCCGAAAACTGCTATGAGATTCTTTTGAAAAAATACGGAGGGTTGCATTCATGATTTTTCCCAGCCGGACCCACAAGAGCCTGATCGAATCCTCCTTCTTTGCGCCGCGCGGACGTGCCCGCATGTACCACATCGGCATGCACATCGCACAGCAGTACCTGAGCCCCTTCGACAAGCTGATCGGAGTGATCGGCGAGGCCGGCAGCGGCAAGAGTGCGCTGGTGCACGGCATGTTCCCGGGTCTGGAACTGACCAACGATGACGAGGGCGTGAACGTCCGCCCTCTGCCGATACTGGATGCCGGTGAAGAACGCGGCTTCTACACGCCCCACACCTACCATCTGGACATACGCTTTGAGACGGGCTTTACCCAGCCGCACGTGCTGGCGGATGCCATCATGAACGCCATATCGCTCGGGCGGCGCGTGGTGGTGGAACACTTTGACCTGATCTATCCGCTGCTGCCGCGCAATGCCGACCTGATGATCGGCGTGGGCGAACAGATCATCATCGGCCGTCCGACGATGTTCGGCCCTGAGCCTTCGGACTTTGCCGACATCGTGTACAAGTCCCTGCCCTACCGTCTGATGGCGCACACGGCGGAGGACCTGTGCGAGATGCACATGGATGCCGAGGTGGTGCGAAACTGCCGCCACGATGACATCCATCACGGCTTCATACTGGACTTTCAGGATCACCTGCCGCAGATCGACCTGTTTGATCTGGAACTGCGCGTAAATGCCGATATCGCGGCAGACATGCCGGTGGAGTACAGCGACGAATCGCACATCTGCGTCGGCGGAAAGCTGCACGAATGCAGCGGACCGCGCACGCACGTCTCCTCCACGGGCAAGATCCGGGGTTTTCGGCTCTACCATGAAATCGTACACGACATACAGCAAAACCGCTATCTGCTGATCGGCTTTGTGGGTGAAACCAGCGATCGGGAAATCGCCAAACTCGAAAACCGCCGCGGGTACTGATTGTCGGGTATCCTGTCGGTTGAAACATAGACGTTAATAAAGGAGCTGCTATCCATGAAGAAAAAGAAACTGGTGATCGGCGTCATCGGTGCAGACGTGCACGCCGTGGGCAACAAGATTCTCTACCATGCCTTCACCGAGGCGGGCTTCGATGTGGTCAATCTGGGCGTGATGGTCTCTCAGGAAGAGTTCATCTCCGCCGCCATCGAGTCGGCTGCGGATGCCATCGTGATCTCCTCCCTCTACGGTCAGGGCGAGCTGGACTGCCGCGGCATGCGTGAAAAGTGCGACGAGGCCGGTCTGAAGGGCATACCGCTGCTGGTCGGCGGCAACATCGTCATCGGCAAGCAGACCTTCGAGGATGTCGAGCAGCGCTTCAAGGCCATGGGCTTTGACCGTGCCTTCCCGCCGGGAACCGCACCTGAGACCACGATTGCCGCACTGCACGAAATTCTGGACACGGAGGATGAGAAGGCATGAAGCCCATCCTGCTGATTGATTTCGGCAGCACATATACAAAGGTCACCGCCGTGGACGTCGACAGCGAGACCCTGCTGGGCACGGCCGACGCCTACACCACCGTGCAGAGCGACATCTGCAACGGCCTTGACAACGCTCTGGCGAAGCTTGAACAGAAGACGGGGCATCTGGACTTTGCCGCACGCTATGCCTGTTCCTCCGCGGCGGGCGGCCTGCGCATGGTCACCAGCGGTCTCGTGCCGGAACTGACCGCCGAGGCGGCGCGTCAGGCCAGCCTGGGCGCGGGGGCCAAGGTCATCAAGGTCTACTCCTTCCAGCTGACAGAGGACGACCTGCAGGAAATTCTGGACATCAATCCCGATATCTTCCTGCTGGTGGGCGGCACGGACGGCGGCAACAGCGAATGCATACTGCACAATGCACGCATGCTGGCCTCTGCAGCGTTTGCCTTTCCCGTGGTCATCGCGGGCAACCGCTCGGTGGCACGCGAGTGCGAGCGCATACTCTCCGGTCATGAAGTGCACATATGCGAAAACGTCATGCCGCGCTTCGGGGTGCTCAATACCGAACCTACGCGCAAGAAGATACGCGAGATATTTCTGAACCGCATCATTCAGGCCAAGGGTCTGACCAAGGCAGCCGAGCTGATTTCCGGCATACTCATGCCCACGCCCTCGGCGGTCATGAAGGCCATGGAACTGCTGGCCAAGGGCTGTGATGACGAGACGGGCATCGGAGATCTGATCGCGGTGGATGTCGGCGGCGCGACCACGGATGTCTATTCCATGGTGGACGGCATGCCCGCCGCCGCGGATGTCGTCTACAAAGGGCTGCCCGAGCCCTATGCCAAGCGCACGGTCGAGGGCGATATCGGCATGCGCTATTCCATTCACGGCATTGCCGATGCCGCTGGGCTGACGCGCATCGCGCAGCTGGCGGAAATGAGCGAGGACCGTGCGGGCGAGCTCATCGACTACCTCGGCAGCCACACGGACGTGGTGCCCGAATCCGGATCCGAGCTTGAGCGGCTGGACTACGCGCTCGGCTCGATGGCTGTGGAAACCGCCGTGGCACGCCACGCGGGCTTCATGGAGGAAACCTACACGCTGATGGGGCTGACCTACGTGCAGACCGGCAAGGACCTGCGCAAGACAAAGCAGATCGTCGTGACCGGCGGCTGTCTGATTCACACCGCCCGCACGAAGGAGATCGCCATGCATGCCCTCTACTCCACGGCCGCACCCATGTCGCTGCGCCCGCAGAAGGCCGGCATTCGCGTGGACCGAAAGTACATATTGGCCGCTATGGGCCTTTTATCGGAAGTTTATCCCAAAATTGCACTGCATATTATGAAAAAGGAGCTGGAAGATCTTGGATATTCAGAATAAGCGAATCCCGGATGCCGAGTTTGAAGCCCTCCGCAAGGAAGTACTGACCCAGTGGCCGACCGGCAAGGATGTCGATCTCGAAGAGGCCGTTGCCTATCACAAGGCGCTGCCCGAAAGCCGCGTATTTTCCACCAAGCTGCTCAATGCCAAGAAAGCCGGGCGCACGCTGATTCAGCCCCGCGCAGGCGTGCCGGTGCTGGAGCGTCACATCGAGCTGATGCAGCATCTGGAGAAGTACGGTGAGGCTGATCTTCTGCCCACCACCATCGACAGCTATACGCGTCAGAACCGCTATAAAGAGGCTGAAAACGGCATCAACGAGTCCATACGCCTCGACCGTGCCATGCTCAACGGCTTCCCTGCAGTCAACCACGGCGTCGCCAAGTGCCGTCAGGTCATCGAGAGCGTAAATGTGCCGATCCAGATCCGTCACGGCACGCCCGACGCACGTCTGCTGGCCGAGATCACCTTTGCCGGCGGCTTCACCAGCTACGAGGGCGGCGGCGTCTCCTACAACCTGCCCTACTGCAAAAACGTGCCCATGGAGCGCACGATCCGCGACTGGCAGTATGTTGACCGTCTGGCCGGTCTCTACGAAGAGATGGGTGTTCCGATCAACCGCGAACCCTACGGCCCGCTGACCGGCACGCTGGTGCCGCCCTGCATCTCCCATGCAGCGGCCATCATCGAAGCGCTGCTGGCTGCCGAGCAGGGTGTCAAGAACATCACCGTCGGCTACGGCCAGTGCGGCAACCTCGTTCAGGACATCGCCGCCATCCATACTTTGGAGGAACTGACGGACGAGTATCTTGAGAAGTACGGCTACAAGGATGTCATCGTCACCACCGTGCTGCACCAGTGGATGGGTGGCTTCCCCGCAGATGAAGCCAAGGCCTTCGGCGTCATTTCCATGGGCAGCATGATCGCCGGCCTCTCCAAGGCCACGAAAGTCATCGTCAAGACGCCGCACGAGGCCGTGGGCATTCCCACGATGGAAGCCAATGCGGCAGGTCTTCGCTGCACCAAGCAGGTGGTCAACATGCTCTGCGATCAGGAATTCCGCAGTGCCGAGCTGGAGCAGGAGAAGGAGATCATTCGCCGCGAGACCCGCGCCATCGTGGACAAGTGCTTCGAACTGGGCAACGGCGACATCGCCGTGGGCGTCTGCCGCGGCGTGGAGTCCGGTGCGCTGGACGTGCCGTTCGCGCCCTGCCGCGCAAATGCGGGCCTGATGCTGCCTGCCCGCGACAACAACGGTGCCGTGCGCATACTCAACTTCGGCAACCTGCCCTTTGATCAGGAACTGAAGGACTTCCACACGGCCAAGATCGAAGAGCGTGCCAAGGCCGAGGGCCGCAAGGCAACGTTCCAGATGGTCATCGATGACGTGTATGCCATCGGCAAGGGCTACCTCGTGGGCCGCCCGCGCAAGTGATATTCAAAATAATTTTGCAATCAAAACGGAGGAAGAATTTCTATGAAGATTATCGATGTCGTATGCTCCAAGGGTCGTACCGGTTTCTACTTTGACGATCAGCGTGCCATCAAAAAGGGCGCGGGCCATGACGGCGTGTTCTACGTGGGCGATACCGTGACCGAGGGCTTCACCTCCATCCGCATGGCAGGCGAATCCATCTCCGTGATGCTCGTCCTCGAGGATGGCCAGGTGGCCTACGGTGACTGCGCTGCGGTGCAGTACTCCGGCGCAGGCGGGCGCGATCCGCTGTTCCTGGCACGTGACTTCATTCCGCTGATCGAAAAGTACATCAAGCCTCAGCTGATCGGCAAGGAAGCGGACAACTTCCGCAAGCTCGCGGCCGACATGGAAGCGATTCAGATCGACGGCAAGCGCCTGCACACCGCCATCCGCTACGGCGTGTCCCAGGCACTGCTGGATGCCGTGGCCAAGGCCACAGGCCGGCTGATGTGCGAAGTGGTCGCCGACGAGTACGGCTGCACCGTCTCCGACAAGCCTATCCCGATCTTCACCCAGTCCGGTGACGACCGCTACGACAACTCCGACAAGATGATCATCAAGGGCGCGGCCGTGCTCCCCCATGCGCTGATCAACAACGTCGAAACGAAGCTCGGCACGCACGGCGAAAAGCTGGCGGACTATGTTGCCTGGCTGCGTGACCGCATACTGAAGTTCCGCAGCGACGAGAGCTACAACCCCGTGCTGCACATCGACTGCTACGGCACGATCGGCCAGATCTTCGGCAACAACAACTACAAGGACATGGCCGACTACATCGAGAAACTCGGCAAGCTTGCCAAGCCCTTCCATCTGCGCATCGAAGGCCCGATGGACTGCGACTGCGACCGCGAGACCCAGATCGAGGCACTGGCCGGACTGACCGCCGAGATCGACCGCCGCGGCTGTGACGTGGAACTGGTGGCGGACGAGTGGTGCAACACCCTCGAGGACATCAAGCTCTTCGCCGATGCCAAGGCCGGCCACATGGTGCAGATCAAGACGCCTGACCTGGGCGGCGTGAACAACACCATAGAAGCCGTGCTCTACTGCGAGAAGAAGGGCATCGGTGCCTACCAGGGCGGCACCTGCAACGAGACCGACCGCAGCGCCCAGGTCTGCGTGCACTGCGCCATGGCCACCAAGCCCGTGCAGATTCTCGCCAAGCCCGGCATGGGCGTGGACGAGGGCTTCATGATCGTCTACAACGAGATGGAGCGCATACTGGCCCTGCGTGCTGCCATGAAGAAGGCTTAAACACATTCGTTTTACTGCCCTCCGCGACTAACGGAGGGCAGTTTTCCCAAGTTTGTCATATAATGGCAAAGCTTGAAACAATTGACACGATCCATGCCGAAAAATGAGTATTGAAATTTGCCGCCGGCTATGGTATAATGCTCTTGCTTGGAAAGTTCCGGGAAAGAGAGGCGTGTGGCATGGCGGGAAACAAAAAATCGTCCACAAAGATGATTGCCCAGAACCGGCGTGCGCGGCACGACTTCTTCGTTCTGGACAGCTGGGAAGCCGGTATAGAGCTCAAGGGCACGGAGGTCAAGTCCATGCGTCTGGGCAAGTGCAACCTCAAGGACTGCTATGCGCAGGTCGTGAACGGCGAGATGCTGGTCTACGGCATGCACATCAGTCCCTACGAAAAGGGCAGCTACTTCAATACCGATCCCTTGCGACCGAAGCGCCTGCTGATGCACAAGGCGGAGATCCGCAAATGCCGCCAGCAGGTGATGGAGCAGGGTTTGGCACTGATTCCGTTGCAGGTCTATCTCAAGGATGGCCGCATGAAGCTGGAGCTGGCACTGTGCAAGGGCAAAAAGCTGTACGACAAGCGCGACGACATGGCTCGCCGCGATGCCAAGCGGGACATCGAACGTTCCATGAAGGAACGCTACTGATCACTGTGGGGCCGTACTTTGGTTTCGACGGGGGTACGGAGGGTCGGAGAAGCGAGCGGCAGCCCTGAACTGCCACAACAACGGGAACTTAAATGAACTGACAACTACGAAAACGTAGCTATCGCAGCTTAATTGCGATACGTCGACCCTAAGCCTCCTGCGGCGTAGGCCACCGGCGTGATAAAGGCAGGGAACCAGCCGTCTCAAGCTTTGCGGACGGTGGGATTTTATGAAGCTACCAAAGTGAGTATCCTGTCTGCGGGAGACTCATAGAGGGAACGTCAAAACACAGACTGCGCTCGGAGATGCTCCGGTTGTCTGATCTTCGGACAGGGGTTCGACTCCCCTCGGCTCCACCACTCAGAACCCCCGTAAACACGGCGTTTTC
>CAVINP010000002.1:0-58242 GCA_963643985.1 bacterium | reverse complement strand
AAGGTGACGCACGGGGTTTTCCTCCTTTTCCCCAACTGCGTGGGCGTGCCGAGGAATTCACATACGGGCAGCGCATTTTGAAACCGGGATACGTTGACGCTGTGAATATTTCTTGTAATATATTCGTGACAAAGCAGGTTCAATGCGTCCGAATGCTTTGAATTGCTTGATTTGTGTGCTATAATATGATGTGAATTATTGTATATATAATGGAGTAATTGTTTTCATGGAACATCTGATACTGGCATCCGGTTCGCCCAGACGGCGCGAACTGCTCTCCCGCATGGGATATGCCTTTGAAATCTGCGTGCCTGATGTGGATGAGCATGTCACGGGACACGCGCACGATATCGTTTCTCTGCTCTCCGCCCGCAAGGCTCGGGCCGCAGCCGCGCACTATACCGAGGGCATTGTCATTGCCTCGGATACTCTGGTTTCATATCATGGAGTGCCTCTGGGCAAGCCCGAAGACGAGGCCGATGCGTCCCGCATGCTTCACCTGCTCTCGGGACATACACATGAGGTCTTCACGGGTGTGACGCTCATGAACGCAAAAAATAGGCGCACGCTCACCCGTGTCGTACGCACGGGCGTGACTTTCAGGGAACTTTCGGATAAAGAAATTGCCGACTACATTGCGAGCGGTGAACCCATGGACAAGGCCGGAGCCTACGGTATTCAGGGCGGTGCAGGCAAATTTGTAACTGCGCTGGACGGGTCCTACGAAAACGTGATCGGCTTCCCCGTGGACGATATACGACAGATGCTTGCCGAATTTTGCGGCGATGATCAGCAGGAGGCTCGATAATTTATGGGTGTTTTTTCTTCCGGCGGCGTAGGCCTTGATCTTGGTTCCGCCAATCTGACGATATGCCTTGAGAACGAGGGCGTGGTACTGCGCGAACCGAGCTATGTGCTGACCATGCGCGACGACACGGACGATGTACTGGCCGTGGGCCGCGATGCCAGGCAGATGCTGGGGCGCACGCCACGCGACGTGGTGCTCTCCTCGCCGGTCATGGACGGCGCCGTGGCGGATGTCGACATGGCAACGCTGCTGATGAAGGTGCTGTCCGAAAAGGCGCTGGGCAAGCGCCGTGCACTGGAAAAAAACCGTTTGGTGGTTTCGCTTTCCACGGGTGCAACGCGCGTGGAATACGCTGCGGCAGTCGAGGCCGTGCGCGGCGCGGGTGCACGCAAGGCTGCACTGCTGAGATCCTCAATTGCGGCCGCTTTGGGGGGCGGTCTGTCCATCGATGAGGCGAAGGGCATCATGGTCGTGCTGATCGGCGGTTCCACCACCGAGGTGGCCGTAATCTCCATGAACGGCGTGGTTGCCGCCCGCACCACGCGCACGGGCAGCCTTTCGATGGATGAAGCCATCATGCGCTATGTCCGCCGCGAGAAGGGGCTCGTGATCGGCCAGCGCACTGCCGAAGATCTGAAGATCGATCTGGGCACGGCCATGGAAATTCCTATGGACAAATTGCAGAACGTGACTCTGCGCGGCCGTGATGCCAAATCCGGCAGGCCTGCCACGGCAGAGATTACGCAGTTGGACGTGCAGCGTGCGATCCTGCCGCCACTGGACAATCTGCTCGAGAGCATACGTGAGGCGTTTGAGAATACGCCGGCCGAGCTTGCGGAGGATCTGCTGGCCAACGGCATTCATCTCTCCGGCGGCGGCGCGTTGCTGGACGGTCTGCGTGAGCGGCTGGCGGCCATGCTGAATATTCCCGTATCGATCGGCGAAAACCCGCAGGATGAGGTGGCATTGGGCACATGCATCGCTGCTTCGGACGATCGCATCTACCATAAGCTTGCTGCGAGCAACGCACTTCTGGAGCTTTAAGGAGCAATACACGAATGGCAAAGAAAAAGGTGGCCGCAGCCAAGCGGCGCTATTCCACCAAGAGACCCAAAAAGGAACGCAAGGCACGCATCAACAAAATCAGGCGTGTACTCTTTACGATACTCGTTCTGATCATCGTGGCGGCCACGGTCTATTTCCTGGTCGTTCGCAACAGCGGGCAGATTTCCATACTCGAAAACGGCATCGGTTCGCTGCTCACGCCGGTACAGAATGCCGTATCGACGGCCGCGAACAACGTCAAGACCTTCTTCACCAACTGGCACAACTACGGTGCGCTTGAGGATGCCTATGACGAACTTTCGCTGGAAAACGAGCAACTCAAGCTGGAGCTGGTCAACGCCGAGGAAGCTTTGCAGGAAAACGAGCGTCTGAAGACCCAGCTGGATGCCCGTGACACCTACGAGTCGCTCGATCCGATCTACGCCAAAGTGATCGCACGCGATGCCGGCCCGTGGTTCAAAACCTTTTCGCTCAACCGCGGCTCCAACTCCGGCGTGAGCGTGGGCATGGCGGTGGTCAACGGTGACGGCCTGATCGGCCGCATCACCGAGGTCGGCCTGAACTATTCCAAGGTGATCACCATCATTGACACGCGCAGCGCCGTGGCCTGCCTGCTTCAGCGCACGCGCGACAACGGCGTAATGCGCGGCCAGATCTCCGATTCGGACAGCAGCGCCGAGTGCTATGTATACTATCTGCCGAACGTGAACAGCATCTCCCCCGGCGACGTTGTTGTCACTTCCGGTCAGGACTCGCTCTATCCCAAGGGCATCAAGATCGGCACGGTCACGGCGCTGAGCCTGGATGCCGGCACGGAAGGCTCCTACGCGGTCGTCACGCCTTCGGTTGATTTCCAGCGTATTGAAGAGGTATTCATACTGCGCACCGTGATCGAGACCGACAATGATTCGCTCGAGGCACTGCCCACGCAATCCGTGGCCTATCAGCAATCGTCCACGACTGCGCCCGATGCCGATGCTGCGGCAACGCCCGCGCCCAGCGGTGAGGCCAACTGGTCGTACCCCACGAGCACGCCTGCCGTGGTGGAAAATCCGTACGGCGACTACAAGGTCGGCAACATCATCGAGGACACTTGGGCCGGCGACAATTCGTAACGTTGATGTATCTGGGATCGGAACACGGAGGTTAAACTGCCTTGCTTAAAAGACTTGCCCCAATTATCTGTGTCGTGCTGGCCATGCTGCTGGATACCTCGATACTGCCCCTTTTTCTCTACGGGCGTTATCTGGTACCGGTATCGATGGCGGTCGTGATGGCAATCGGCATCACACTTGGCCGCATGCGTGGCATGCTCTACGGCATGATATCAGGACTTATGCTGGATATTACGGCAGGAACGCTGGGCATGAAGCTGTTTTCATTCATTGCCATCGGCTTTCTGATCGGCTTTCTGCTTGACCAGCAGCCCAAGATCAGCCGCACCATGGAAAGGCGCGAGCGCCTGCAGCGGCTGGCGGTGCGTGCGATATGGGTGGCTGCGCTGGTAATCGTATTTGAAATCGTCATGCTCATCTATCAGTATTTCTCCACCGCGATATTGCGCTGGAGCTATGTGCGTGATCTTCTGCTGCGCACGGCGATCAGCACGGCCCTGGTGCTGCTGCTCACTCCCTTCATGGAGCGCCTGACAAAGGCCAGGAGTGCCCGTACGGACAAGAAGCACGCCTACCGGGAGGTGAAAAACTTTTGAAACCGTACAAGAGCCGGGTTATCTGGCTGTCTGCAATATTGCTGGTGGTATTCGGCGTGATGTTTGGCCGCCTTTACTACATGATAATCACCGACAGTGAAAGCTATCAGGCACGCGCGTCCACAAAATCCACCAAGACCATCACGGTCTACGGCAAGCGCGGCACGATCTACGACACGAACATGGTGCCGCTCGCCTATGACGAGACCAGCTACAACGTCACCTTCTACCGCGACCCGACCAAATCCTCGGAGGAGTACCGTGCAAATTACACGCAGGTGCTCATTGATGTGATAGAACTGATCGAGTCCAACGGCAAATCCACCGTCAATGATTTCTGGCTTCAGCAAAACGAAGACGGCACATGGCGCTTCGATTCCGGCTCGGGTTCCAATGCGGTTGAAAAGTCCCGCGAGAGCCAGTGGCGCACAAACTTCTATATGACCAGCGTCGACGAGGATAAACTTTGGCCGACATTGCTGGAAAAATACTGCATTCCCGACGATCTGAGTACCGAGATGAAGGTCAAGGTACTGGCACTGTGGCAGGAATCGCGCATGAACGCATTCAACTCCATGCCGGTCACCATCGCCTACAACGTCGGCTTTGAGACGGTTTCCGAGATTGAAGCCAAGTCCATGGAACTGGACGGCATCGACATTGAAGAAAGCTCCACCCGCGTCTACCCGCAGGGCAGCACGGCCTGCCATGTCACGGGCTATATCAGCAAGATTTCCGCCAGTCAGCTGGAAACCTACCAGAGTCAGGGCTATCCCAACGATGCCTACATCGGTGCGGCGGGCATCGAGTACTCTTTGGAGGATCAGCTCTCCCCCTACATCGAATACCGGCAGGGCAAGCGCGAGGTTGAGATCAACACCCGAGGCAAGGTCGTCCGCGAACTGAGCTACACAGCGCCCACGGACGGCAACTCCGTGGTGCTGACCATCGATGTCGATCTTGAAAAGGTGATGACCGAGGCACTGACGGACACCATCGCCAGCATCCGCGAAACGCAGGAGCACCAGATCAACCGCGAGTACTGGCAGAACGTCAACGCCGATGTGCTGGAGCGCTACGAGGAAAACGACTGGGAAATCTCCCTGGCCGAGACGGGCGCCATGGTGGCCATGGACCCCAACACCGGCAAGATACTGGGTATGATCAGCTATCCGGACTACGATCTGTCCATGTTCAACGGCGGTCAGGTGAACACGGCCAAGTGGAACGAACTGCTGGATGAGAATGATCCGCTGTACAACCGCGCCATATCCACGCGCGATACGCCGGGCTCGATATTCAAGCTTTGTACCGCACTGGCCGGCCTGTCCGAGGGCGTGATCACGCTGGATGAGACCATCACGGACATGGGTTCCTACACCAAGACCAACACCTACAACCCTGCAAAGTGCTGGGTCTCCAGTGATGAACGTTACAAGCATTCCAATCAGACGATCGTGGATGCCATCAAGAACTCCTGCAACTACTATTTCTACGAAGTCAGCTACCGTCTGGGTGTGACCAAGCTCTACGAGTGGGCGGCGGCACTGGGTCTGACCAGCAAGACGAACATCGAGCTGCCCGGTGAGTCCACAAGCTTCGTGGGCAACCAGACCATGCTCTACGATCCGGATCGTGACGTGGACGACCAGTACACCTCCAAACCTTCGCTGGTGTACGAATCCATCTACGAAAGGCTTCAGCAGATCGGACAGGAGCGCGGCGAGGAGTACAGCGATGAGCTGCTCGACTCCGTCACGTTGTCGATTATGAAGATTGCCGTAAGCTACGATTCAAAGGATCAGTGGGGACAGCCCATCCGCGAGGTGCTTCAGTATGATCTGGGGCTGCCTCGCAACTACATCTCCAACCACTACCTGATCAACACCTTCACGACCTACCTGCAGGATATCTTCTGGACGCCGAACGAAACGATCATGGACGGCATCGGCCAGTCGATCACGCAGCTGACCCCCGTATGCGTTGCGCGCTACGTCAGCGCCATCTGCAACGGCGGCACGGTATACGATGCGCAGATTGTGGACAAGATCATCTCCGCGGACGGCGAGGTCGTGCTTGAGAAGCAGCCCGTCGTGGCCAACCGGATCGATTCCGACCCGGCCTATTTCGCGGCCATACGCGAGGGCATGGAGGACGTTACATCTGCAGAGGACGGCGGTACCGCAGGCAAGTACTTCACGGACACGAAGTACAAGATTGCTGCAAAGACCGGTACTTCCCAGCGTACACAGCTGGATGTTGAAAACAACGCGTGGCTGGTGGCCTACGCACCGGCAGATGATCCGCAGATCGTGCTGGTCGTCTACATTCAGAACGGTTATGCGGGCGCTCAGGCTTCCCCCGCAGCCGTGAAGGTCATCGAGTACTATCTGGACAGCCTGGGCTATTCCGAAGATACCACCGTCGGCATCGAATACAGCGTCGCCGACTGATATCTTCCAAGAGGAGCAATGCATGTTTGCACGATTAAAAGCACTGTTTAAGAGGCTGTCCGAGGGCAGACTCAACCGAGGCCTGATGCACTTCTTTGACTGGCCGCTGTTTGTGCTGGTGGTCGCCATCTCGCTCTTTGGCGTGGTGGTGATCTTCAGCGCGACCAGCACGGAAGTTTCCTCCACGCCGTCCACGGTGATGGAGATGCTCGAGAGTCAGCCGCTCACCTACGCCAGATTGCAGCTGATATGGATCGCAGCCGGCATCGTGGCCATGTTCGCGATCATATTCTTCAACTATGATGTCTACGGCAAGTATGCCAATACCATCTATGCAATCAACCTGGGCCTGCTGCTCTTTACACTCCTGGTGGCGCGTGCAGGTCGAGGCGGCATGACGGCATTCCTGAGCTGGGGCTCCAATTCCGATCGCGGCTTTCAGACCTCGGAATTCGGCAAGGTTCTGATCATTATCGCCTTCGCCAAGGCATTCTCCGTGCGCACAAAGCCGGTCAAAAAGTTCCGCGACATCATACCGTTGGCGCTGTTTCTGGCACTGCCGATGGCGCTGGTGCTGGCTCAGCCGGACTTCGGCACGGCGCTGGTGTATCTGGCCATATTCTGCGTGATGGTGTTCGTCTCCGGCACAAGCTGGAAGCTGATCGGCAGCGTATTGCTCTGCTGCGTGCTGATGGTGATTCCGATCTGGTATTTCATGAACAACTCCAGTTCGGACAGCTTCCGCCTGACCCGCATACTGATCTGGCTCGATCCGGATTCCTACCCGGACGATGCGCGTCAGGTCATCAACGGCCAGATCGCGCTCGGTTCGGGCGGACTGACGGGCAAGGGTCTGATCTCCCCCGGCAGCTTTGCATCTCTGGGCTACATCTCCGATGACCACACCGACTTCATATTCTCCATCGTCGGCGAGTCCTGCGGCTTCATCGGTGCAGCGGCGCTGATGCTGGCCTACATACTGCTGATCGCGCGGCTGATCTACTTCAGCTTCAAGATCAATGATCCCTTCGGCTCATATTGCATTATAGGTGTCATGGCCATGCTGCTGTTTCACATTATAGAGAATATCTGCATGGTTATCGGCCTTCTGCCGGTCACAGGCATTCCCCTACCGTTTGTCAGTTACGGAGGCTCAAACATGCTCACCAACATGATGGCCATAGGTCTGGCGGAAAACGTCATCATGCGATCGCGAAAAAAAGAAAGCCACCGAAGAACGGCACCCATGCGCATGCGCAAACTGTAATCGGTGACAGGCATTACAAAAAGGAGCTCGCGTCTGCAAGCTCCTTTTGTTGTGCTTATTTATAGCTGACGACGATTTCATCGTCCTTTTCATCGACCACCAGCGTGCTGTCCTCGGGTACATACTCGCGAATCAGCAGCTTGGCGATGGCTGTCTCCACTGTGCGCTGGATGAAGCGCTTCAGCGGACGTGCGCCGTAGGCACTGTCGTAGCCGTTGTTGATGATATACTCCTCTGCTGCGGGTGTAAGCTCCACCGTCAGGCGACGCTCGGCCAGACGCTTCTCAAGGCCTTTGATCATCAGATGCATGATCTTGACGATCTGCTCACGGCTCAGAGGCGTGTAGAGGACGATTTCATCCAGACGGTTCAGGAATTCCGGCCTGAACTGCTTCTTCAGCAGTGCATCGACCTGCCCTCGTGCTTCGGCACTGAGCGTGCCGTCTGCCTTGATACCCTCCTGGATGTAGGAAGAGCCGAGGTTCGACGTCAGTATGATGATGGTGTTCTTGAAGTCCACCGTACGTCCCTGAGAGTCGGTAATACGGCCATCGTCGAGCACCTGCAGCAGTATGTTGAACACGTCCGGATGTGCCTTTTCGACCTCATCGAAGAGGACCACGGAGTACGGATGCGTGCGTACGGCTTCTGTCAGCTGACCGCCTTCCTCGTAGCCCACGTATCCCGGAGGCGCTCCGATCAGGCGCGACACGCTGTACTTCTCCATGTACTCGGTCATGTCGATACGCACCATATTCTTTTCGTCATCAAACAGTGCCTCGGCCAGTGCCTTGGCCAGTTCCGTCTTGCCAACGCCCGTCGGGCCAAGGAACAGGAAGGAACCGATCGGACGGTTCGGATCCTGTATGCCGGCACGGGAGCGCAGTATGGCCTCGGAAACCTTGGTCACGGCCTCGTCCTGACCGATGACGCGCTGATGCAGTATATCATCCAGCTTGAGCAGCTTCTCTCGTTCGCCCTCGACCAGTTTGGTGACCGGTATGCCCGTCCATCTGGAGACGATACGTGCGATTTCGTCCTCCGTCACGCGGTCGTGCAGCAGGCTGTGCTGTCCCCTGCCCTCTTCGGCCAGCTTTTCCTCTTCGGCCAGCTGACGCTTGAGCTCGGGCAGCTTGCCGTACTGCAGCTCGGCGGCCTTGTTCAGATCGTACTCGCGCTGAGCACGCTCGATATCGGCATTGACCTTCTCGATCTCCTCGCGCAGCTTCTGCACCTTGTCAATGGACTTCTTTTCCTTCTCCCACTGCGCCTTCATGACGCTGAACTTTTCACGCAGCTCCTTGAGTTCGCCCTGCACGTGCTCCATCTGACGATTGGAGAATTCATCGTCCTCCTTGGCCAACGCAGCTTCCTCTATCTCATGCTGCATGATTTCGCGGGAAATATCGTCCATTTCCTGCGGCATGGAGTCGATCTCCGTGCGGATCATTGCACAGGCCTCGTCGATCAGGTCGATGGCCTTATCCGGCAGGAAACGGTCGGTAATGTAGCGCTTGGACAGCTTCGCTGCACTCACGATGGCCTGATCGGAAATCTTTACGCCGTGGAAGACCTCGTAGCGCTCCTTCAGGCCGCGTAGTATGGAGATGGTGTCCTCGACACTCGGCTCATCCACCATGACCGGCTGGAAACGGCGCTCCAGCGCGGCATCCTTTTCGATGTACTTGCGGTATTCGTTGATGGTCGTTGCGCCCACGCAGTGCAGTTCACCGCGGGCCAGCATCGGCTTGAGCAGATTGCCGGCATCCATGCTGCCTTCGGTCTTGCCCGCACCGACGATGGTGTGCAGCTCATCAATGAAGAGGATGATCTTGCCCTCGCTCTTCTTGACCTCTTCCAGAACGGACTTCAGGCGTTCCTCGAACTCGCCGCGGAACTTTGCACCTGCAATCAGAGCACCCATGTCCAGCGAAATAAGCTGTCTGTCCTTCAACGTTGTCGGCACGTCGCCGCGCACGATACGCTGCGCCAGTCCTTCGGCGATGGCGGTTTTGCCGACGCCGGGCTCGCCGATCAGGCAGGGATTGTTCTTGGATTTGCGCGACAGGATGCGGATAACGTTACGGATCTCGGTATCGCGGCCGATGACCGGGTCGAGCTTCTGCGCACGCGCCATGGCGGTCAGATCCTGGCCGTATTTGGTCAGGGCATCGTAGGTGTCCTCCGGGTTTTCACTGGTCACGCGGGTGTTGCCGCGCACCTTTTGGAGCACGGCCAGGAAGGCATCGCGGGTCACGCCGAATTCATTGAATATGGCCTTGACCGCGCCGTTCGGCTTTTCGATCAGTGCGAGCATGATGTGCTCGACCGATACGAATTCGTCCTTCATGTTTCGGGCCTGCTGCTCAGCCTCGATAAGTGCTGCATCCACCGCTTGGGAAACGTAGACCTTGTCGGCCTCACGGCCGGGTCCGCTCACCTTGGGAATGCGGGCAATCTCACGGTCGCAGGCGCTGACCATGCGGTTGACATCCACCTTCATTTTCTTGAGCAGCTGGGAAATCAGGCCGCCCTCCTGATTTATCAGAGCCAGAAGCAGATGCTGCTGATCGATCTGCATGTTCTGATTGCGGATCACAATCTCCTGCGCTTCACGCACCGCTTCAAGCGATTTTTGAGTATATTTTTCGGCGTTCATTAAACGGCCCCCTCTCGGGTTTGTTTCGAAAGTCTGTCTTTGACTTTCTTTGACTATTATAACGCCGCAGCGGAATTTGTCAATACCTTTTTGAAAAAATTGTTTTTTTATTCCCTGCTGCCGAACAGACCCAGTTCGCCCATGGCCTGGGAAACGGTGTCCACACCGACCACGTGTACGCCATCGGGGATGCGCAGGTTCTTCAGGTTGCTCTTGGGCAACAGTATCTGCGTAAAGCCCAGACGCGCACACTCGGCGATGCGGCGCTCGGCCTGCGCCACGGCACGCACCTCGCCCGCCAGACCGACTTCGCCCATCACGGCCCAGTTGCCGTCGGTCGGACGGTTGCGGAAGGACGAGGCCACCGCCGCGCAGAGTGCCAGATCCGCCGCAGGCTCGGTCAGGGACATGCCGCCGGCAATGTTGATGTAGACATCCTTGTCATAGAGTCTGAAGCCCGCACGCTTTTCAAGCACCGCCAGCAGCAGTGCCAGCCTGCCCTGATCCACACCGCTCGCCATGCGCCTCGGATTGCCGAACACGGTCGTCGCGACCAATGCCTGAACGTCTGTCAAAAGCGGACGCGAACCCTCTATGGCGCACATGATTACCGAGCCGCTGGCGTTGTGAGCACGCTCGGACAGCAGCGCCTCACTCGCCCCCAACACCTCGCGCATGCCCTCGCTGCTCATCTCGAACATGCCCAGTTCGTTGACGGAGCCGAAACGGTTCTTCACCGCACGCAGCAGGCGGTACTGATGCTGGCGGTCGCCCTCGAAATAGAGCACGGCATCCACCATGTGCTCCAGTATGCGCGGTCCGGCGATCGCGCCCTCCTTGGTGACGTGACCCACCAGAAACACGGAACAGTTGCCGGCCTTGGCCAGACGCATCAGGCGCGATGCGCACTCGCGCACCTGAGAGACACTGCCGGGCGCGGATGCCATCTCGGGCAGGTACATCGTCTGAATCGAGTCGATGATCATGACCGAGGGTGAAAGCTGTTCCATGCGCTTTTCAACGGTATTCAGATCGTTTTCCGATAGCACGTAGAAACCGGAGGCACTCGCACCCAGACGGTTGGCACGCATCTTGATCTGTCTGGCCGACTCCTCGCCGGAAACATAGAGCACCGTTATGCCGCGCTTTGACAGATCGGCGCACACCTGCGTCAACAGTGTGGACTTGCCGATGCCCGGATCTCCGCCGACCAGCACAAAGGACCCCTCCACGATGCCGCCGCCGAGCACGCGGTCCAGTTCGGATATTCCGCTGGAGACGCGCATGAGCGTATCGTCTGGAATCTCATCAATTCTCAGGGCCTGTGCATCGTTGCCGGGTGCACGTTTGAGCTTCTTCTCGGGCAGATCTGCCTTCGGGAGCTGCTCCGTGAGCGTATTCCAGCTGCCGCAGTCGGGGCACTTCCCCAGCCAGCGCGGCGTCTCATAGCCGCATTCGCTGCAAACAAAAAGTGTCTTTGCCTTTGCCACTTCGCTTGTACCTCCGTATGACGCAAAAAAATCATCCGTTTTCTCTATTTTTTATTATATCACAGGCGATGAAAACTTGCCAGATTCAAATTAAAGATTTATAATAGAATAGTGATTATATAGAATTCGGGAGTTACCCATGCAAGAGACAGAAAAAGACAATCAGATGCCCGGGGAAGAGAATGTCAAGGTCGGCCGTCACGCTGCGTCCGCCCCCAAAGAGGCGGACAATACGCAGACTGAACCGCCGGAGACCGATTCCGAGCAGGACGATTACGATACCATGCTCGACGAGGGCGAAATCCCCGTTCGACGCAAAAAGAGTACTTCGGCAAAAAAGAAGGGCAAGCCCGGAAAAAACAAAAAGAAAACCACTTCCGAGCCGTCCTTTTCCACGCGCCGATTTCGTCGCAGGAAGAGCATATTCGACATCATGAGTGCCTCCGGTGAAGACAGCTTCTTCAAGCCGCTGCATCTCTTCGGCCATGAAATCCGCTTCTGGCCGCTGTTTGTGCTCCTTCTGATCATCATGCTGGTCGGTACCGTGATCATTTCCAACGGCAACATCACCCAGCTTGACCAGCAGATCACGGTGGTCGGTCTGGACGATGAACTGGAAAACTATAACATACTGGTGCTCTCGGACCTCAACGGCAAGCGCTTCGGCGACCGGCAGACGCTGCTTATCCGCGAAGTGGAGAGCGTTGACTACGATATCATACTCTGTCTGGGCGACATGGTCGGCTCCTCGGGTGACCCCGAACCTTTCTACGAATTTCTGGACGGTCTCTCCAAACCCGAGTGCGTCTATTTCATCTGCGGTGACAGCGATCCCGGGCCGTTTGCAGACTCGGCACGCGACATCGAGGGCACGCTCTCACAGATCGTGTTGGCCGACTGGATATTGGGCGCAATTGACCGCGGCGCAAACTATGTGGATGTGCCGATGGAGGTCGAGGTCGGCGACAGCAGTTTTTGGCTCACCCCGACCAATTACCTCAACCTCGACGCGAGTGCCTACCGCGATACCTGGCGCGACCAGATGGAAGAGGAAGAGGACGGCGTTGTCTCCGGGCTGGCCTCGGATTACAGCACGCTCCCCTTCACCAGCTACCGCTGCCAGCAGGCTGAGAAATTCTACGCTGCAGTGAACAGTATTTCATCGACCGATCTGCTCATCGGCCTGTCGCACATTGTCCCCGACGATGACTTCATACGTTCCGCCGCGACCCATGACAACGACGAGGGCAGTTATCTCTTCGAACCGGAGCTGATCGTGTCCGGCCACTATTGCGGCGGTGTCTGGAAGATCCCCTACGTCGGCGCCTTCTACGTGCCCAACCGCATGCTGCCGCGCTACGGCTGGTTCCCCGCCAAGGAAGACGTAAGCGGCCTGTCGCAGATCGGTGAGACGCAGGTCTACATCAGCGGCGGTCTCTCCACAACTTCGTCCATACCGCTGCTGCTCTTCCGCCTCTTCAACGATCCGGAGATGACCCTGCTGAAGCTGACGGCTGAACTGCCCGGCAATATGCTGGAGATGAGCTGACAGTAAGAGATTAGTAAAGGATGTCTTATAAATGTATGCAGTGATACTCAATCCTATCTCCGGCGGCGGGCGGGCTCTTGAAAATCTGTCGGCCGTCGAGGCCCTGCTGCAAAAGCGTGGCATTTCCTACTTTGTTGAGCGGTCAACGCAAGACGATGGCATCACACAGCTGACGCGGCGCGTGGCGGATCGCCGGCCCGAGGGCATCATCGCCATCGGCGGAGACGGCACGCTCTTTGAAATCGTAAATGGTCTGCCTGTCTGCGACATACCTCTGCTTTTCGTCTCCTGCGGCACGGGCAACGATTTCATCAAGGCACTCTGCCTTCCCGGTGATCCGATTGCTGCGCTCGAAATTCAACTGGATGCACCCGTCAGGCGCATTGACCTGTGCCGCATGAACGATATGCGCTTCATCAACGTGGCCGGTACGGGCTTTGACGTGGATGTGCTGCGCTGTCTGGAGAAGTACAAGAACCGCTACACAGGGCTGCGTGCCTACATGCGGGCGCTCGTGGATGCAATCAAGCACTACAGGCCGACCAGAGCACGCGTATCGATAGATGACGGTCCCGAGCAAGACATGGACTTTGCGATACTGTCCATCGGCAACGGCCGCTACATCGGCGGCGGCATGAGAGCCGTGCCCGATGCAATCGTGGACGACGGCCTGTTCGATGTTGTCATCGTCAAGCCTGTCAAACGCTTTGTCATTCTTCCGTTGATTGCCTTCTTTGTCAGCGGCAAGCACGTAAAGCTGGGCCTCGGCAGGCCGGTACGCTGCAAAAAGCTGAAGGTTCACTGCCCCGGCATGACACTGAATATGGACGGCGAACTTCGAAATACCGACGATGCGGAATTTGAAATCATACCCGGCGGACTGTGCGTCCGCGTGCCGCAGTGAAAGGAAGGATTATTGTGACAGACAATGATTACCGATTTGACGATGCTCCGCAGGGCGACAGCCCCGATGCCTACGCACTGGCGGGTATGCTCTACGGCCTGAACGGAGACTTACCCGACGAAATGAGCTTCATAGCGGCTGAATTTATGGCAGAAGAGAATGAATAAAACGCAGGAGACCGCCGTGCAAAACGGCGGTCTCCTGTTTATAAGAACTATGATTAAGCGATGGAAATGCCGGCCTTCTCCAGGATCGTGGGGATATTCTTCTCCGCGCCGATGGTCATCAGATGGATGCCATCGCAAAGCTTCTTCTCCTTGATTTCCTTGCAGAGTGCTGCGGCCATCTCGATACCGGCCTTCATCGGCAGACCCTTGACGCCCTTTTCCTTGCCCTCGGCTGCAGCCGCGGCGAGCTTGGCGATCTGATCGTCCGGAACGGCGATACCCGGCACGTTCTCGTTCATGTAGCGGGCCATGCCTGCGGCCTTGAGCGGAATGATACCGGCCATAACATGTACCTTGATGTTGGCCTTTGCGACCTCGTTCATGAAGGTCTCCAGTGCATCGGCGGTAAAGATACCCTGCGTCTGCACGTATTTGGCACCTGCGTCAACCTTTTTCTTGAGCTTGTTGATCTGCAGGAAGATCGGCTCATACACCGGCGTTACGGCAGCGCCCTTGTAGAAGTGAGGCGTGCTGACCAGGTCGTTGCCGCCGCAGTCCTTATTGGTTGCTTCCATCTTGCTGAGCATCTTCAGAATGCCGACGGAATCGAGATCGAACACAGGCTTGGAGCACTTGCAGTCACCGACCATGGTGTGGTCACCGGTCAGCGCCAGCATGGTGTCAATGCCGAATGCGGCAGCGGAGAGCATATCGCCCATGATTGCCATGCGGGAGCGGTCGCGGCCGGTCATCTGAATGATGGGCTCGAGGCCGTGCTGCTTGAGTGCAATGCAGAAGCCCAGAGAAGAGGCCTTCAGGGATGCGGACTGCATATCGGTGACATTGATGCCGTGCACCAGTCCCTTGAGCAGCTCAGCCGTCTTCATTTCCTCGGTAAAGTCACAGCCCTTCGGCGGGGCCATCTCAGCCGTAATGCCGAATACGCCATTTTCAAGAGCCTGTTCAAGAACGCTCATCAGTATCCCTCCTTCGAAAGATCCACGGTGCGCGGCCAGTTGCGGCCGTCATACTCCTTGTCCTCCAACGTCTCAGTCAGCTTGTCCAGCTGGCCGAGCTCCTTGAGGCGGTTGTAAATCAGGATCCATGCACAGTCGTTTTCGGGATTCACTTCGCACTTGCCGTTCTTGGCACCGCCGCAGGGACCGTTGACCAGAGACTTGGCGCACTTGGTGACGGGGCAGATGGCGCCGGTGTGGCCCAGCACGCAATCGCCGCACATGCGGCACATTTCATTGAAGTGACCGACGCGCTCGACCTGACCGATGAACTGGGTGTTGCTGCCGGGATATACCGGGATCCCCTTCATCTGAGCGGCCAGGGTCTGAATGCCGGAACCGCAGGCCAGAGACAGAACGGCCTCGGGCTTGCCCTTCATCAGTTCCTTGGCAGCCTTGCGCACATGGAAGTTCAGGCAGCTTTCAGTGGGCATCGCAATGCCGGTCACCTCATAGCCCTTGGACTCCAGAATCTGCTTCCAGCGGGCGCACTCATCGTCGCCGCCGACATGGCAGGCCAGAGCGCACTCGTGGCAGCCGCTGATCGCAACGCGCTTGACGCCCTTGAGCATCGCCAGCACTTCCTCATCGGGCTTTCTCTTGGATACAATCACGATTTAAAACCTCCTTGCTTTTTGCAGTCAACAAATGCTTCCGGATAATATTATTATACAACAAACTCGAAATCCTGCAACGTTTTTAAGCCAATTTAATGTTGTGTCAACAAAAATATACATATGCGAACCGTCCGGACTCAACAGAATTAATTTAATTTCCGTCATAACCAACCGGAGTCCGTATTCATCCAAAGAAGTTTTCGTCAGGATTTTGCCTGATTCTGCCCCTTTTAAACTGTTTGTACCAGCGATTTGAAGCCGGTGTTACAATTGTGTGCCTATGATTTGAATTTAATTTTGCATCGCATTTCTGTACAATATGTTGTATTGACAAAAGGAGTATAACACAATATAATGGATTCTTGGAGGAGGCAAGGATGAAATGTTGAACCTTATACTCAAGCGCGACGGGCGCACCGTACCCTTTGATGCTCAGAAGATCACATCTGCCGTCATGAAGGCCTTTGATGCCAGCAACAGCGCAAAATCCCAGAAGGCTGCCGAGGAAATCACTCATCAGGTGATCACCGAACTTGAGCGCAGCGAGGCTGTGGCCGATGTGCCGACCGTAGAACAGATTCAGGACATGGTGGAGCGCGTGCTGATTGAAAACGGCTATGTGCGCACTGCCAAAAGCTATATACTTTACCGCGCCGAGCGCAGCCGCATTCGTGAAATGAATACGCGCCTGATGCGCATCTATGACGATATCACCAACAAGAGCGCCATCGATTCGGACATCAAGCGCGAGAACGCCAACATCAACGGTGATACCGCAATGGGGGCCATGCTCAAGTACGGCTCCGAGGGTGCGAAAGAATTCAACCTGATGTTCATGATGAAGCCGGAGCACGCCGAGGCGCACCGCAACGGCGACATTCACGTGCATGACATGGACTTCTTGACTCTGACCACGACCTGCTGCCAGATCGATCTGATCAAGCTCTTCGACGGCGGCTTCTCCACCGGTCACGGCTATCTGCGCTCGCCCAAAGATATCCGTTCTTATGCGGCACTGGCCTGCATTGCCATTCAGGCAAACCAGAATGACCAGCATGGCGGCCAAAGCATCGTCAACTTCGACTATGCAATGGCAGATGGCGTGCGCATGACTTTCAAAAAGAACTATCGTGATAACCTGATTCGCGGTCTTGAACTGCTGGACGGCATAGACGATGCAGAAGCGTCCGTCAAGGCCATGCTGAAGGCAATTCAGGACGAAAAGGGGCTCGTGCCTACACTGGTTCCCAATGAGGAATACAAGGCCGTCGAGGCAGTCAAGCTGGCAGAGATGAACGTGCCTGCCGCAGACATCGAGCGCATTCAGGACTTTGCCCAGAAGCGTGCCGAACAGGAGACCGACCACGCCACCTATCAGGCGATGGAAGCACTGATTCACAACTTGAACACCATGAACTCCCGTGCGGGTGCGCAGGTGCCCTTCTCTTCCATCAACTACGGCATGGACACCTCCCCCGAGGCCCGCATGGTGATGCGCAACCTGCTCGAGAGCACTCAGGCGGGTTTGGGCAACGGTGAGACGCCCATCTTCCCAATCCAGATCTTCCGCGTGAAGGAAGGCATCAACTACAATCCCGGCGATCCGAACTACGACCTGTTCAAGCTTGCCTGCAAGACTTCCGCCAAGCGACTGTTCCCGAACTTCTCGTTCCAGGATGCGCCGTTCAACCTCAAATACTACAAGCCCGGTCATCCCGAGACCGAGATTGCGTACATGGGCTGCCGCACGCGCGTGATGGCCAACAAGTACGATCCCGAAAAGGAAATCTCCAACGGCCGCGGCAATCTGAGCTTTACTTCGATCAACCTGCCGAGGCTGGCCATCAAGGCCAACCACAACGTGGACACCTTCTTCGAATCGCTCGATCACATGGTCAATCTGGTCATCGATCAGCTCCTGGATCGCTTTGAAATCCAGTGCCGCAAGTGCGTGCGCAACTATCCCTTCCTGATGGGTCAGGGTGTGTGGATCGACAGCGAGAAGCTGGGCTGGAACGACGAGGTGCGCGAAGTGCTCAAGCACGGCACACTGTCTGTGGGTTTCATTGGCCTGGCGGAATGTCTGAAGGCACTGATCGGCGAGCATCACGGCGAGAGCGAACGCGCGCAGAACCTCGGCCTTGAGATCATCGGCCATATGCGCAAGCTCTGTGATGAGGCCAGTGACCGCCTGAACCTGAACGTCACGCTGCTGGCCACGCCTGCCGAAGGCCTCTCCGGCCGCTTCGTCAAGATCGATGCCGAGAAGTTCGGCATTATTCCCGGTGTCACGGACCGCGAGTACTACACCAACAGCTTCCATGTGCCGGTCTACTACAACATCTCCGCCATCGACAAGATCCGCACAGAAGCGCCGTACCATGCCCTCACCAATGCGGGCCACATCTCCTATGTGGAGCTGGACGGTGATCCGTCGCAGAACCTTGAGGCATTTGAAAAGATCGTGCGCGTGATGAAGGAGTCCGGCATCGGCTACGGTTCGATCAACCATCCGGTCGACCGCGACCCGGTCTGCGGCTACAACGGCATCATCGGCGATACCTGCCCCAATTGCGGACGATCTGAGGGAGATCAGCCCTTTGAGCGTATCCGCCGCATCACCGGCTATCTGGTCGGCACACTGGATCGCTTCAACAATGCCAAGCGCAAGGAAGAAGCAGATCGCGTGAAGCACTCGATCTGAACAGACCAATAAACGCAGCGGCTGCCCGTCATGTATCGAACGGACAGCCGCTGTTTCTGTTGATGTTAATTAGCCGAGAATGTATTCCTGCTTCGGCTCGGGGCGATTCTTCATCTCTTCGCGCTTGGCGGTGTGCACTTCGGATTCGTAGCCCATGACCGCGTAGGCCGCAATCTTGGACTCTTCCACGCCGGGCTGGTTGAAGGTGTTGATGTTCAGCAGTGCGCCGGTATAGGCCGTCACAAGCTCAAAGAAATAGAGCAGCTGGCCGACGGTGCCTGCGTTCACGGCGGGAAGCGTGATGGTCTGGCACATGCGCTGCGCCTTGTAGAGCGCGTACTCCGTGCCGCGGCGCTCGGCTTCGATCAGCTGATTGTGGCTCTTGCCGCCCAGGAAGGCGATAGTGGGAATGTCGTCACAGCCGTGCGGAATGGCCGTCTCGCTGCGGAACTTTTCAACCTTCAGGAAAGTGATGACCTTGTCGAACGGGCCTTCGGTGTACAGCTGCAGCTGGGAATGCTGATCGGTGACACCCAGCGTCTTGATGGGCGTCTGACCCACGTGGCAGGGCTTGCCGTCCAGCGTCACGTTCTTGCCCAGAGACTCGGCCCAGAGCTGTGCATACCAGTCTGCCATCAGCTTGAGCGAATCGGCATAGGGCATCATCACGGACATGTTCGCGCCCTTCTGCATGGCCAGATACATCAGTCCCGCATCCAGCAGCGCCGGATTGACGAGAGCATCATCGTCCTTGCAGCGCTCGTCCATATCGCGTGCGCCGGCCACCATGGCGCGGATGTCGATGCCGGTCACGGCCGCAGCCATCAGACCTACGGGGCAAAGCTCGGAGAAACGTCCGCCGACACCGTCGGGGATATAGAAAGTGTCAAAGCCCTCTCTCTTGGCGATCTTGATCAGGAAGCCCTTGTTCTCGGACGTGGTGACCACGATGTGCTTCTTCCACGCATCGCCCAACTCGCGCTTGAGCAGATCGGTGATGATGAGATACTGGCTCATAGTCTCGGCCGTGCCGCCGGACTTGGTGATCACATTAAAGCAGGTCTTGTGCAGGTCGATGACATCCAACAGTGCCGCCATGCGCTCGGGGTCGATGTTGTCCTCGATGTACAGGCGCGGGCCGCCGCGCTTCTCGGCGGGAAGCTCGTTGTAATGCAGATGGTTGAGTGCCTGCTGCACCGCTGCCGGACCAAGTGCGCTGCCGCCAATGCCCAGCACGACAAATGCGTCAAAGTCTTCACGAATCTGCTTGGCCTTGTTTTCAATCTTTGTGAGGATTTCGTCCTGATTGTAGGGCAGATCCATCCAGCCCTGCATATCCTTGCCGCGGCCGGCTTCCACCGCTGCATGCGCCTGCTTCAACTTGGGCAGCAGTTCATTGAGCGACTCACGGCCGATGCCGTGCGGGCCGACATATTCAGCCATCATGGCGTTTACATCCAAGATAATACGATTGTCCATTGTCCGTACTCCTCCGTTTAAAAGATGACTTCATTATAAAACCATTTCTTTAATTTGGCAAGTATAATTTCTGCTTGCCCGGTGAGCAAAGCTTTGGTATAATCAGATGCAAGCGAGATCGTGAAGGACAGTGTTGCAGTATGAAGGAGTTTATCATTGCCGCGGCGGATGACGGACGCAAGCTGGACCGGTGGCTGGCCCGTGAGATGCCGATTGTCGGCATGGGACAGCGTCAGAAGTTTTTCAGACAGAAGAAATACCGTCTCAACGGCAAACACCCGTCGCCGGATGCACATCTTGCAACGGGTGATGTGCTGCAGATATACCTGAACGATGATCTGTTTGAAAAACCCGAGCGCAAGGACCCGTTCCTCTCGAAGATCCGTCCTCGCCTGCACATACTCTACGAGGATGCAAACCTGATGATCGTCGACAAGCAACCGGGACTCAGCGTGCACCCGGATGCGCATGAAAAGGTCAATACGCTCGTGACACACATTCAGGCCTACCTGTATCAGAAGGACGAATATATCCCCGGGAATTTTGCACCCGTGCTGTGCAATCGCATCGACCGCTTCACCGGCGGCATCGTGGTCGCCGCCAAGACCGAAGCCGCCATGCACATCATCAATCAGAAGATTCGAGACCGCGAAATCCGCAAGATCTATCTTTGCATTGTCTTCGGGGAATTCAGGCGCAGTGAGGGTCTGCTGGACAACTTCATCGTCAAGGACGAGGGCTGCAAAAAGGTGCGCGTGAGCCTACGGGCCGAGCCGGGTGCGCAGCGTGCGCAGACGAAATACCGTGTTCTGGCTGCTTCCGGGGAACTGCATCTCGTGGAATGTGAGCTGCTGACCGGCAGGACGCACCAGATACGCGCCCAGATGGCTCATGCCGGACATCCGCTGCTGGGCGATTCCCAATACGGTGATGTCCGCCGCAACCGCAAATACGGCAGGGAGTTTCAGGCGCTCTATGCCTGCAGGCTGATATTTGATTTTAAAACGGATGCAGGACTGCTCAATCCTCTGAAGGGGCTGGACGTTTCCGTACCAAACGTGCGCTTTGTTAACGAGTATTTTCCGGAGTATCTGCCATGAGCTGCCTGTATATCTGCGAAATACGCTCGGGCCTTGACGTTCCCGACCTTGGCCCTGCGCTCAGAAAACACATACTCGACAAAAGAGACTCTGCAGCCCGCAACGCGAGCCTTTCCGCATGGAATCTGCTCTGCGATGTGCTCGGGAGCGTGCACGAGGACATCCTGTTTGATGGAAACGGCAGGCCGTATCTGCCGGGCGGTCCGCACTTCAGTTTGAGCCACAGTGCCTCCCTTGCCGCCGTGCTGGTCTCGCAGGCCCCCTGCGGCGTGGACATTGAAAGAATCGATGACTGCATTGCGAAGCGTCTGGCTTCACGCTGCCTGCATCCAAACGAGCGGGATCGGGATTTCTTTGAGTGCTGGACGAAAAAGGAATGCCTGGTCAAGCGCGATGGGCTGGGGCTGTTTGCTCATCCTGAGCGCATCGACACGACGGCCTATGGCGAGCTTTTTTTCACCGGCCGTGTCTGCGACAGTGACGGACAGGTGTATGCCCTCAGTGCAATATGCGAGGATGAAACACAAATAAAGCAGGTTCTCCGCCGATGAAGCGCAAAAAACCTGCTTTTTTTCTTATATGTTCCCGATGGCCTCTACGATCTTTTCAAAAGCCATGCTGTGGGAGGCCTTAACCAGCACCTTGTCGCCGCCGTGCAAAAGCTCCGGCAACGCCGCGATCAGCTTTTCTTTATCCTCAAAGTACAGCGCCTGTGTGCCGCCCTGTTTGGCACCTTCGGCAATTTCACAGGCAAGTTTCCCGCAGGCGATCACGAGCGCCATACCGCGCTTGGCCGCATATTCACCCATCGAACGGTGCAGCTGCTTTGTGTTCTCGCCCAGTTCCAGCATATCACCCAGTATGCACACGCCGCGCCCCGGCAACGCCGCCAAAGAATCGATGGCAGAGGCCATAGAATTGGGATTGGCATTGTAGCAGTCACTCATGACAGTGATGTCGCCAAGGCGAAGCAGGCGGGCACGATTGCCGACCGTCCTGTAGTTGGCAATGCCCGCGGCGATTTCTTCGTCAGTCATGCCCAGCGACCAGCCGACAGCAGCCGCAGCCAGTGCGCAGTTCGGCAGGTGTGCGCCGAAGGCCGGAATCCGTGCCGTGAAGCTCTGACCGTGATGGCGCACCTCGAAGCGCATGCCGTCCTCGCCCAGGTTCTCAACGTTGCATGCAACAAAGTCGTTGCCGGGCTGCAGACCGTAAGTGACGCGCCGCATCGGCACGGGATAGGCTGCCAGCAGCGGGTCATCGCCGTTGATGACCGCCAGATCGCTGCTCTGCATGGACGAAAATATTTCGGTCTTGGCCTGCAAAACGCCCGCACGATCGTGAAGAAATTCCAGATGCGCGTCTCCGATCACGGTGAAGACCGCGATGTTGGGGCGCACCATGTTTGTCAGGCGCGTCATTTCACCAAAATCGCTGATGCCCATCTCAATCACAGCCGCCTGCGTGTCCGCGGGCATGTTCAGCAGTGTGCGCGGCACACCCAGTTCGTTGTTGAAGTTTTTCTCGGTCTTATGCACGCGGAATTTCTCCTCCAGCACGGCGGCGACCATTTCCTTGGTAGTGGTCTTCCCCACGCTTCCGGTGATACCGACCAGCGGCAGGTCAAAGCCGCTGCGATACCACGCAGCCAGTGCGCCGATGGCAGTCAGCGAGGATTGCACGCGAATCAGCGGCATTTCGGCGGCGTCCTTGGGCTCGCGTTCGGAGATGCAGCACACCGCGCCGCGCTTCAGGCAGTCCGCCATATAGTCGTGACCGTCCGCACGTGCGCCGCGAAACGCCACAAAGAGCGCACCCGCCGGTATATCGCGGCTGTCACTGGAAACCGCCGTCACATTGGCGTTCAGCGCCGATTCAGGGCCGTAATAGCGGCCGCCGACGGCTTCGAGCGCTTCCTTCACGGTAAATGTCTTCATCGGATTCTACCGCCTTTACCGGAAATCGCGCACGGCGATGTCCACTATTTTTTGGCAGAGCTGTTCGTAGGAAATGCCGACGGCCGCGGCTTCCTGCGGCATCAGGCTGGTGGGTGTCATGCCGGGCAGCGTGTTGATTTCAAGAAAATATACGTCTCCGCTTGCATCGACGATATAGTCCGAGCGCGAATAGGCCTGCAGCCCCAGTGCCTTGTGCACCGTCAGGGCCACGCGGCGCAGCTCCGCCTCGATCTCGGGCTCTATGGGCGTGGGACAGACTTCTACAGTCGATCCTGCCTGATACTTGTTGATGTAGTCATAAAAGCCGACCTTGGGGATGATCTCAATCGACGGCAGACTCTCGCCGTCAAGCACGCCCACATCAATCTCGCGGCCGGAGATATACTGTTCCAGTACCAGGCGATCCTCGCCGACATGCTGCTTCAGCGCCGCCGTCAGCTCATTTTCGTCATGCGCGATGGCCACGCCGATGCTGGAGCCGCTGTCCACGGGCTTGACGACCACGGGCAGCTTCGTATCGGCCACGATGCCCGCGATGTCTGCCTCGGAGTAGACGCCCAGCATGCGCCATTCGGGCGTGCGCACGCCGTGACGCGCCACGATCTGCTTGGTCAGATCCTTGTCCATGGCCAGTGCGCTGCCCAGACAACCGCTGCCCGTGTAGGGTACGCCCAGCAGGTCCAGTGTCGCCTGAATGCGACCGTCCTCGCCGCATGCGCCGTGCAGCGCCAGGAACACCACATCCGCCGCCTGACAAAGCTCCAGTACGCGCAGACCGATCTTGCTGCGGCTCCGCCATTTGCGGGCGGCACGCACCCTGTCAAGATCCGGGGTCTCGGAACCGACTTTGGCTTCCTTTATTTCCGGCAGATTGGAAAAGAGCGCCTCCACCGGGCCTTCGTAATCTTCCAGGCCATAGAACATATCAACCAACACGGCATTGTGGCCGAGGGAGCGCAGGGCCTTGCAGACCAGCGTGCCGCTCGTGATGGACACGTTGCGCTCCATGCTCAAACCGCCGCAGAGAACGACTATATTCATAAACAGCTACCACCTTTCAAGGGATATACAAACTATACTATAGCATTATTCGCTGCGCTTTGCCCCCCTGTTTACGTTAAGCGATGGAAAAGCGCATTTTGTTGTCGAAATATTTTCATAGACTGCATAAAAACACTTTCCTTATTGCCGTCGGTATGGTATAATTAATACGGTTTTACTACGGTAAAGGGGATTCGGCGATGGTTGAAATTCGTGAAGTGCAGTCCAAAGGGGATTTGAGAAAATTTGTAGGCTACCCGAACAAGCTCTATAAGGATGTGCCGCAGTTCATGCCGCCGCTTCGCAGCGAGGACATGGCGGACTGGGATCGCAGGAAAAATCCCGCCTTCGAATACTGTGATGCGCGTTGCTGGCTCGCGCTGCGCGACGGCGAAATCGTCGGGCGCATCGGCGCCATACTCAGCCACCGTTCCAATGAAAAGTGGCACAAGCAGCGCATGCGCTTTACGCAGGTAGATTTCATAGACGATTTTGAAGTCTCCTCCGCCCTGTTTGAGACCGTCGAAGCCTGGGCGCGGGAGATGCACTGCAACGAAGTACACGGTCCGCTCGGCTTTACGGACCTCGACCGTGAGGGCATGCTGGTGGACGGCTTTGATCAGAAGGGCATGTTCATCACCTACTACAACCATCCCTACTACATCGACCACCTCACACGTCTGGGCTACGTCAAGGATGTAGACTGGGTTGAATTCCTGATTGATGTCCCGCAGCCGGATGACAGGATCGTCCCCCGCCTGCAGCAGCTCTCCGACCGCGTACTCAGGATGACCGGCCTGCACGTGGCCGAAGTGAAACACCGCAGCGAATACAAGCCCTACATACGCAAGGTATTTGAGCTGATCAACACCTGTTATGCACACCTCTACGGTACGGTCGAGCTGTCGGATACGCAGATCAAAAAGTATGCCGACAAGTTTATTCCGATGATCAATCCGGACCTGGCCTGCTTTGTCATGGACGATGACGACAACATGATCGCCTTCGGTGTGGCCGCACCCAGCATGGCAGAGGCCATCAGGAAGCACGATGGCCATATGTTCCCGATCGGCTTTATCGACATACTGCGTGCGCTGCGCCGCAACGACACACTCGATCTCTACCTCATCGCCGTGCGCCCGGACTACCAGAACCGCGGCGTCAATGCAGTGCTGATGAACCACGTGCTCAAGGGCTGCCACAAGATCGGCATCAAACAGGCCGAGACCGGGCCGCAGCTGGAGATGAACACGAAAGTACAGCACCAGTGGAGCCTTTTCAAATACCGCAATCACAAGCGCAGGAGATGCTTTATCAAGCATCTGTGATGTAATGACGAAAACGGGGAGCGACCCATGACGGGCCACTCCCCCGTTTTTATGTAATTTGGTATTTATCAGCCTTCGATGCCGTGCTTCGTCTTCACGCGGGAACGGATCATGGGCACAACCTGCTGGATGATGACTGCCACCAGCAGTATCGAACCCTTGATGGTGTCATTGATCAGGGCATCCACACGCAGCGAGGCAATGATCTTGTCGATGATGGTGTAGCTCATGGTGCCGAACAATACGCCCAGCAGCTTGCCCTTGCCGCCGCTCATGCTGATGCCGCCGATGACCACCGCCGCGATGGCGTACATCTCATTGCTCTTGCCCAGCGTTGCCGGGTCGACCGAGCCGTTCATGGCCAGCCACAGAAACGCGCTCAGGCCGGTGAGTGCGCCGGTAATGACGTAGACGGCCACGCGGGTGCGGTTGACGTTGATGCCGGCCAGAGCTGCGGCACGCTCATTGCTGCCCAGCGCATAGACCGTCTTGCCGAACTTGGTACAAGTGGACATGAACACCATGACGGCTGTGACCACAAGCAGTACGATGCCTACGACGGGCACGGTGGCAACCTTCAACTGGCCGAAGCCGTAGAAGCTGTCGTAGTTGGAGAGTGTGCCGGTCATATTGAAGATCGAGGAACCGGTGGTGCGAAGATAGTACTGAGCCACCGAGCGGAAGATCAGCATGGTGGCCAGCGTTACAATGAACGCGGGCATCTTCACAAGACCGATGAGTGAGCCGTTGAACAGGCCGCAGATGCTGCCGGCTGCCAGCGCAAACAGCAAAGTCAAAATAACGCTGTCTGTCGCGTTGAATACGACAACGGAGAAACTGCCTACCAGCGCCAGCATGGAACCCACGGACAGGTCGATGCCGCCGGTGATGATGACCAGGCTCATGCCGAAGGCGATGATACCCACCACGGCGGAGTGACGGAGTATGTTCATGACGCCGCTCCACGTCGTGGCGCCGTGGTTGATAAACAGATAAGCGACGAAAATAGCCAGAGCTATGAGAATAAAGCTGTAATTGTTGATCCAGGCTGCAATGCCCTTTTTGCCGGGCTGTACCTTCTTTTTTGTCTGTATAGTGCTCATGCGTTTACCTCTCCCTCCGTTGCGTGCATCACATTGGTCGCATACAGCATAACCCTCTCCTCCGTGATTTCCTCACGGGGCAGTATGGTCTGGATATGTCCGTGGTAGAAGACCACGCAGCGATCCGCGATCTTTTGAATCTCCGGTATTTCAAGGGTATTGACCAGTATGGTCTTCCCCTGCTCGGCCAGCTTGAGTATGAGCTTGTAAATCTCAGCCTTGGCACCCACATCGATGCCCTGTGTCGGATTATCCATGATGAGTATGTCCGCCTGCGTGGTGAGCCAGCGTCCCAGAATCACCTTTTGCTGGTTGCCGCCGGAAAGAGACAGTATCAGATCGTCATAGCCGTTGGCTTTGATGTTGAGCATGTCCCGCATCTCGTTGTAGCGGGCAATCTCCGCTTTTTTGTGAATGAGCGGATGATTGGCCGAGAGCGTGTGCTCGGAGACATAGTTGTTCTCCAGCAGCGTGAAATCCGGTATGACGGAGTTTTCCTTGCGGTTGGCGGGAATCATGCCGATCCTGTGACGCATGGCGTTATGGATGCCGCCGTGATGCAACACTTCTCCGTTGACGGACACGCTGCCCGAACCTACGGGCAGAGCGCCGAATATCGTCTGCATCATTTCGCTGATACCGGCACCCTTCAGCCCCGTCAGACCGACAATCTCGCCCCTGCGTACCTCCAAATTGATATTCTCAAAACCGTTGCCGCCGAAGTGCTCCAGTTTCAGCGCCACATCGCCCAGTTCGCGGCTCTGATACACCGAGGCCTCCGAGTAGCTGTTGCCCACCATGAGCCGCGTTACGGCCTCGGGCGTGGTATCGGCAATATTGCCGCTTTGAATAAAACATCCGTTGCGCAGCACCGTATAGCTGTCCGCAATGGTAAATATCTCGTTCATTTTGTGGGAGATGAATATGAAGGACTTGCCCTGCGCCTTCAGTCTCCGCACGATACCGAACAGATGCTCGATCTCCGCATTGTTCAGTGCGGTGGTCGGCTCGTCCAGAATAAAGAGTTTTGCATTGGCATGAAGTGCCTTTGCGATCTCGAGCAGCTGCTTCTTGCTGGTCTCAAGCTCCCCAACCAGGGCATTGGGATCGATGTCCACACCCAGGTCATTCATCAGCTTATGCGTCATCTCCAGCATGGCACGCTTGTTGAGCGTACCGAAGCGGGTCAGTATTTCCTTTCTAAGGAAGATGTTTTCGTATACTTTCAGGTCGTTGAACAGGTTCAGCTCCTGGTGCACGAATGCAATGCCGGCCTCCTCCGTCCTCTTGACGGAAATGTCCTGCAGTTTCTCACCATCAAACCGGACATCGCCCGTATCGCGCTGATACACGCCGGCCAGTATGTTCATCAGCGTGGATTTTCCGGCGCCGTTTTCTCCCAGCAGCGCGTGAACCTCTCCGCGCTCCACGGAAAAATCAACGTGCGAAAGCACCTCCACGCCGGAGAAGGATTTGGTGATGTTGGTCATTTTCAGTAGTTCCATGCCGCACGCCTTTCTTTGCTAAGAATATAACGGAAACCTCTCCGTGGGTGCAAAGGCACCCACGGAGCACAGAATCTTACTTGGATACGGGATCGCCGAAGCCCTGGAACTCGTCAACGTTGTTTGCATCCACGACGGAAACAGCAATGACGTGATCTGCGGTGACGTCGCCGCCCTCGATGAAGGTCACCATGTCATCCACGGCGGTCTTGATCATCGCGGGGTCATAGGTCACGGAGAACAGGTCGGCCAGCTTGGCAACCTCTGCGGTGTAGTCCTTCTGATGGATGCCCTTGAGCACGGAGTAGATCTCGTTCAGGCCGGAGGAAGTGCCGATATGCACGCCTGCATTCAGGAAGGCATCCTTCTTCTCGGAGTCGATTTCGGAGCTCTTCAGAGCCTCGAGAATGCCCATGGCGATCTCGTCGTCATGCGTGAAGATCCACTTGGTGGCGGTGATCTCTTCAACGGTGTTGGCATCCAGCCAGTTGATGAACAGTTCCTTGCCCTTGCTGCGGCTCCAGCCGGTGTAGTCGGTGGACTGGATCTCGTTGATCTGATCCTCGGTCCAGCCGTTCTCCTTCAGCACAGAGAAGAAGCCGTCGTTGCGCATGGTGGGCACGGAGGAGTTGTCGCCGGGCATGATCAGGATCTTGTCGCCGGCAACCATGCCGTCCGCGATGAAGCGCTTGGCGGTCTCTGCGCCGATGCCGTTGTTGTCGCCCTTGACGCAGGCCACAGCGGTAGCGGAAGCGGAGTCGATGATGCGGTCAAACATCACATAGGGGATGCCGCTGGCTGCCAGTTTGGCCATGGTGTTCTCCAGGGTGTTGTCCTGGGGCAGGATGACCACGTAGTCGGCGGTCTGGTTCTCGATCAGGTCCTCAACCTGCTGAATCTGGTTGGCAGCATCGGCAGAGGTGATAACGGTAGCTTCATAGGTGCCTGCGGCGTTGAGTTCTTCAGCCTTTTCTTCGGCATAGGTCATTACGGCGCCGGTCCAGCCGTGGTCGGCGTTGGGGACCAGGATCGCGATGCGGTTGCCGCCCTCGGCCTGAGCGAAGGCGACCATGGACAGAGCCATAGTCAGTGCGAGAATCAGTACCAGGATTTTCTTCATGTTGGTTTCCTCCTTACAATTTTATAGATACGGACTTTGTCCGCCTATAATTTTCTTACAATTCCACCCACGCGGAATCCTTGGCGGCGGAATCGATGACCGCATGAATGAACTTCACGCCGTTGAGGCCGTCGGAAACCGTCGGATAGTCAAAGGAACCGTCATTTGCCGTTCCGCCGGCCTTGACCGCCAGAATGGCGCTGATGATGTTCTTGTAGATGTTGGCAAAGGCGATGATCAGCCCCTCGGGATGGCCCGAAGGAATGCGGCTGTACGCACCGGCCTTTTCGGTGATGTAGCCGGTACCGCGCGAGAGCACCTCGGTGGGCTTGCCCTTGGGCGTGTACTTGAGGTAATCCGGGTAGTGCTGTTCCCACTCCAGTGCACCTTCGCTGCCGAAAATGCGTATGGTCAGGCCGTTAAGCTTGCCCGCCGCGATCTGGGAGCACCAGTAGGCACCATTGACGCCGTTCTCATACTCGATGAGCATATTGGCGTTCAGATCCAGCGGCTTGCCGTAGCGGTTCACGGTCGCAGCCAGACGCTTGATGTTGAATCCGGTCAGGTAATGTACGGAATTTTCGATGTGCGTGCCGATATCGCCCACGCAGTTGGAAATGCCGGAAATTGCCGGATCCGCACGCCAGACGGCCATCTTCGCCGTTCCTTCGTCCGGGGTACCCAGTTCATCGATGAGCCACTCCTGAATGTACTCCGCATTAACGGAGGCGATCTCGCCGATCTTGCCCTCCGCGATCATCTCTCGGGCAACCTTCATCATGGTGTAGCCGGAATAGGTGTATGTGATGCCGAAGACCAGGTTCTTTTCCTTGGCCAGCGCCACCAGTTCCTGCGCCTGATCCACGGTAAAGCACAGAGGCTTTTCGCAAACCACATGGATGCCGTGCTCCAGGAAGCACTTGGCCACACTGTAGTGGGTGTTGTTGGGCGTAGTGATGCTGACAAAGTCAATGCCGTCCGGGCGCTTGCTCTCCGCTTCGGCCATGGCTTCGTAGCTCGGATAGATGCGATCCGCGTCCAGGGAATAGGTCTCGCCGGTCTCGCGGTTCTTGTCCGCATTGGTGGAAAAACATCCCGCAACGAGTTGCGCACGGGGATCAAAGGCGACGGCCTTGCGGTGCACTTCGCCGATAAAGGCCTTCATGCTGCCGCCGACCATGCCGTAACGAATCTGAATAGCCATATTATTCCTCCTTATCGCACATCAGTTGGCGATCGCATCGTCAAACTTCACGTCGGACTTTTTGAAGTCCACCTTCTTGACGAATGTCGCTGCCTCGGTTGCACCCTCGACGCGATCCATGCCGCTGTCCTCCCATTCGACGGAGAGCGGTCCGTCATAGCCTGCGGCATTGAGCACGCGGATGATCTCCTCGAAGTTCACGTCGCCGTGACCCAGCGAGCGGAAATTCCAGCCGCGGCGCAGATCGCCGAAGTCGATGTGAGAACACAGCAGACCGCTGCGTCCGTCCAGAGTCACCGCCGCATCCTTCATATGGACGTGATACACACGGTCAATGAAGTCGCGCAGGAACAGGTGGGGCGTCACGCCCTGCCACAGCAGATGGCTGGGGTCGAAGTTCAGGCCGAACTCGGGGCGGTCCTCAAACTTCTTGAGCAGTTTCTCCGTGCTATAGTAGTCGAAGGCGATCTCGCCGGGATGCACTTCCAGTGCGAACTTGATGCCGTTGGCCTTGAACTCGTCCAGTATGGGCGTCCACAGGCGGACGATCTCGTCAAAGCCGTTCTCGACCATCTCTTCCGTAGTCTGCGGGAAGGAGTACAGCCACTTCCAGATCGGGGAACCGGTGAAGCCGGTCACCACGCTGCAACCCATCTTTCTGGCCACGGTGGCAGACTTCTTCATGGCATCGATGGCCCAGGCACGGATCTCGTCCGGCTTGTCCGCAAGAGCGGCCGGAGCAAAGTTGTTCAGTCTGGGATCGGGTGCATCGCCCACGCACTGACCGATGATGTGGGTGGCCAGTGCCTTGCAGATCAGATTGTTCTTGGCCAAATTTTCCTTGATCCACGCCACATAGCTGTCATCGCTGTAGGCGCGGTCGATGTCAATGCCGTTGCCCCAGCACGCGATCTCCAGTCCGTCATAGCCCATCTTGGCGGCCAGCACGCACAGCTCATCAAACGGAATATCTGCCCACTGGCAAGTGCAAAGCGTTACAGGTCTGTTTCCCATTATAAAGTCCTCCTGTTTCAATTTATTCGTGATCGGATCGTGCCGATCGGTTTACAAAATCATTTCGGGCGCCGTATGCGCACATCTCAACGGATTTCGGCTTTGCTCGAATACAGTTCAATCATACCATTTTTCGATCATTTCGTCAATATAAATGTCATCGTTGATATATAATTTTGTGTGATTGCACAATTTCACTCGATTAAATAAGGTATCTCTGATATTTTATACAGATTTCGGAAAATAACATTTTTACCGGACGTTTTCCGAGGATTTAAGTTCACGGGCAAGACCGTTTGAATGCGTACAAATCTTGACATAAGTTCCGTCTTCAATTATAATTAACATATGCTGTTATAATTGGGTTTACACGTTTATCATCGGAAATGGAAGGCGGTGAGCCGAAAATGGCAAAAATCAGAAATCTTCTGCTTGTTTTCATGCTCGTACTCTGCCTCTCATCCTGCGGCCGGAACACAAATTCGGATGCGGGCAGCAGCCGCCCCGTCATCACCGTCGGCAGCGAGGACTACCCGCCCTTTATCGACTTAGATAACAACGGCGACCCCACCGGCCTTGACATGGACATTCTCAAGGAAGCCTTTGACCGGGTCGGCTATGACATACGCTTCGTCGCCATCAACTGGGAAGATAAGGACGATCTTCTGGCCTCCGGCGAGGTGGACTGCGTGACGGGCGGTTTTACCGTAGAGGGTCGCGAAGAGGGCTATCTCTGGATCGGCCCCTACATGAACAGCAATCAGGTGCAGGTGGTCAATTCGGGCAGCGATATCCGTTCGTTGCAGGATCTCGAAGGAAAGACCGTTGCCGTCCAGGCTGCGAGCGTGGCGGAGAGCGTGCTGCTCGAGCTTAGCAATCCGGGTGTTCAGGTGCTCAGTTTCGAGGACAACATGCTCCCCTTCGCCGCACTCGCAAGCAATTATGTTGATGCCCTCGTGGCGGATGAGCCGGTTGTTGTCCGGTACATGAAGGACTATGACACCGGCTTTACCATACTGGATGAGCCTGTCCTTTATGCAAGCGTGGGTACGGCCTTTGCCAAGGACGGCGATGCGGAGCTCTGTGCAAAAGTCAATGCCGCAATTGATGACATGCGCGAGGACGGCACACTTCAGGAGATCGTTGAGGGCTACCTCGATGCCGATGGAGGTGAGAGCCTTGAAAAATAAGAGGCCCGGCACATTTTCCGGCAAATCCTTCATTACGGTGGCCATAGCGGCGGGCGTGGCACTGGCGCTCGCAGTGGCGTTTGTGAGCATCTATATCGGCAGGCACAACTGCGATGCCAAGCTTGCGACGAACATAGAATACATCAAGCGTCAGTACAGCAATTATATCGAATTCAACAACACCGAAGCGGCCAAGAGCCTCATGCGAAAGGCCGAGACGGCAAGGCTGATACAGGACTGCAACGAAGATGTCACAACGGAACACCTTCATATGCACGCCGAGGAACTGACCGTGACCGGCATCACCGTGATAGACGAAAACTGCGCCGTGATCGCGGAGTACACCGAGGACGGCGCGGGCTATGCATCGTTTAGGCATATGTTGAACACGGATACCATCTCAAGAGTGATGCAGCATGACAACGATGTATACATGAAGCGCATCAAACTGGAGGACGAATCCTACATCGACATCGCCGTTGAGCACTGTCCGATCGGCGCACTGCTGGTGTACCGCCACACGACCGGAGAGTTTGCCGCAAAATCCATACTTTCCATACAGAATCTCCTGGATGGCTACGACCCTGAGCAGAACGGCACCATCGTCATTACGAACGGTGCCGACATCGTTGCGTCCAATGACCGGAGCCTGCTCGAGGGTGTCATATCCGAAGAGGACTATGACCTGGTATACGATATCCGCCGCAGCGGGCATGCGGACAAAATGGTCTCTCTCAAAAAAAGCGGCGGCCATCAAAGCTACCTCGGCCGCTACAGCCACGGGCGTGAGTTCTATATCTGTGCGTTTCTGCCGGAGAGCGTGATCTACAACGATACCCTGCCGGTGGTGGCCGCGGCAATCGTGCTCTACATATTTGCGCTGGCAATCGTACAGTTTATGAGAATGCGTGCCACCAACAGGCTGATCGCCGGGCAAAAGGAGCAGGAGCACCTCTACAAACTGGAGCTTGAGAAGAAGAACAGCGAGCTGACCCGGGCGGTGGACAGGGCAGAGACAGCCAACCAGTCCAAGCGCACCTTCCTGTTTAATATGTCCCACGATATCCGCACGCCCATGAACGCCATCATCGGCTTTACGGGGCTGGCGCAGCAAAATATCGATGACAAGCCGAAGGTCAGAAACTATCTGGGCAAGATCATGGAATCGAGCCGTCATCTGCTGGCGCTGATCAACGATGTGCTAGACATGAGCCGCATTGAAAACGGCAAGGTGAACATCGAGGCCGTACCGATATGCATCAAAGAACAGATGCAGCTTGTGCAGGATGTCGTCCGGGCGGATATTGAGGCCAAGGGGCTGACGTATGTCGAAAAGCAGGTCGACCTTGATGACATCTACGTGTACGCCGATGCGCTGCACGTCAACCGCGTGCTGATAAATATACTCTCCAACGCCGTCAAGTTTACGCCCGCGGGCGGCAGGATAACATTTACCCTGCGCGAGCAGAAATCGGAGCGTGAGGGTTATGCGTGCTATGTTTTTATCATTGAGGACACCGGCATCGGCATGAGCGAAGAGTTCATGTGCCACATATTCGAGCAGTTTGCGCGGGAGAAAACATCGACGGTGAGCCGCACCCAAGGCACGGGGCTGGGCATGTCCATTACCAGGAGTCTGGTGGATCTCATGGGCGGCGACATCAGGGTAGAAAGCACGCTTGGCAAGGGGTCCGTGTTTACCGTGACACTGGAGTTCAGACTCACGACAGAGGACATGGTGCACGGAAATTCGGACAGACACGCCACACCTGCGGGCAATGATATGTCGGGCCTGCGCGTGCTGCTTGTCGAGGACAACGAACTGAACATGGAGATCGCGCTCGCGATACTGGAGGCTTCCGGCCTTGAAGTCGAAACCGCACGGGACGGCAGCGAGGCACTGGAGAATGTCAAGACCCGTCCGGCCAATACCTACAACCTTATTCTCATGGATATCCAGATGCCCATGATGAACGGCTACGAGGCCACGCGGGCCATTCGTGCGCTGGACGATCCTGTCAGGGCCGATATACCGATCATCGCCATGACGGCCAACGCCTTCGATGAGGACAAGAAAAATGCCTATGCCGCCGGCATGAACGCCCATGTCGCCAAACCGATAGACGTGCGGATGCTGATGCAGACCATAGACGAGGTCCTAAGCGACCGCGTTCCGGAAAGGAAAGAATAAATATGAATACAGAAGAATTCAGAGCAGCCGCAACTTACTGGACATCGCAAAAGCGCAGGGAAATGCCGCAGGACGAGCTTCGGCAATACGCCGATGTGTTTATCGGTGCAAATGCCGTATGTGCACTGGCCACGGGATGCGGCGACTACGTGCGCTGTACGCCGCTGGAATACAGCTATCATGACGGGAAGTTCCGGATCTTCACCGAGGGCGGTGAAAAGTTCATCGGGCTGGAGAAGAACGAAAACGTCAGCCTTGCCATATACGATTCCAACATCAGCTTCAAGGACTTAAAGAGCATCCAGGTCATGGGCAAGGCGAAGATCGTCGAGCCGATGTCCGAGGAGTACGTGTCTCACGCGAAAATCAGGAACATCCCCTTACCCGTGCTGCAGAAGCTCATGGATCAGGGGCGCGCGATGCACCTGATATGCATCACTCCTACGCGAATGGAATTGCTGTTCTCAAGCTTCAAATCACAGGGCTACGACAGCCGCCAGACGCTGCTGTTCGGTGAAAACACCTGATTTCAACCTTTTGACGCCGATTTCAGCCGATGCGCGAGGGCGGTGTATCTGCGCAGAATGCGATTGTTGTCTACCATGCCGCGCACGCAGGCCTCGCGCCCGACGATCACCACCAGCCGCTTCGCACGCGTGACGGCCGTATAGAGCAGGTTGCGCGTCATCAGCATCGGCGGGCCGCTCAGCAGCGGCAGCACCACGGCATCGAACTCGCTGCCCTGGCTCTTGTGCACCGATATGCAGTAGGACAGTTCCAGCTCGTCGAGCATGGTGTCATCATAGGTGGCACATCGGCCGTCATCGAACTCCACGACCATCTCGCGATCGGATCTGCTCAGCTTTTTGATGTAGCCGATGTCGCCGTTGAAGATGCCCGTGCCCTCTTCCTCGCCGCGTGTCCACTCTATGTCGTAGTCGTTGCGCACCTGCATAACCTTGTCGCCCAGACGAAAGACGGTGTCTCCGCGCTGAAACTCCGGCTTTTCATGGCCGACCGGCGGGTTGAGCGCCGCCTGCAGCTGATGATTGAGCTGAAAGACGCCCAGTGCACCCTTCTTCATCGGGGCCATCACCTGCACGCCGCGCAGGCTGTCCACACCAAGAAATTTGGGCAGCCGCCGTTGTACGAGGGCCACCACGGACGCGCTCACATCGGCGGCGCTTTCCTTGCGCTCCAGGAAGAAATCCGTATCCCGGTTTTGTATCAGCGGATACTCACCGTGATTGATTCTGTGGGCGTTGACCACGATGTGGCTTTGGCTTGCCTGACGGAATATCTCGTTGAGTCTGGCCACAGGCACCGCGCCCGAATCGATAAGATCACGCAGCACGTTGCCCGCGCCGACGGACGGCAGCTGGTCCGCATCGCCCACCAGTATCAGCCGCGCTCCGGGCTTGACCGCCCGAAGCAGCGCACGCATCAGAAACAGATCCACCATCGACATCTCGTCCACGACCACGGTGTCCGCCTTGAGCGGATTGTCCGCATCGTGTTTGAAGCCCTCGGCCTCGCCGCCGTACTCCAGCAGGCGGTGAATGGTGCGTGCCGAACGCCCTGTGGCCTCGGACATGCGCTTGGCTGCTCTGCCCGTGGGGGCACACAGTTCGATTGAACCTTTGCCCTCCAGCAGTTCCAGTATGCAGTTGATGGACGTGGTCTTGCCCGTGCCGGGGCCGCCGGTAATGACCGTGAAATCGCCTGAGACTGCCTTGGCCACCGCCTCGCGCTGCGCCTTGCCGAGCGTCACGCCGAGCTTTTTTTCGCAGCTTGCGATGCCCTCTTTGATATTCGGCTTTGAATTCTGCTTCTTCCCCGGCGTATTCAGACGCTTCAGAATCAGGTTTGCCGTCTCTGTCTCCATGCGGTACATGTTCGGCAGATAGACGGCCTGCACGCCACCCACTGCCTCGACGATCAGCTTGTCCTCCATGCGCATGGCCGATACGGTCGCCTCGGCCTGCTCCGGCGGCACGCCCAGTGTCTCGGCGGCACGTTCGCACAGATCCTTCTGCGGCAAAAAAACGTGTCCGATGTTGGCGGCGGCCTGCGTCAGCACGTAACGCACGCCGCTGGCGAGACGATCCGGATTGTCTGCACCGAAGCCGAGGCTGCGTGCAATGCCGTCCGCCGTCTGAAAGCCCACGCCGTCAATCTCGTCCGCCAGGCGGTACGGGTTGCCGCGCAGCACGCGTTCGCTCTGATCACCGTAGGCGCGGTAGACCTTCATGGCCAGCGTCGGTGAAAGCCCCGCCCCTTGCAGAAAGATCAGCGTGGACCGCATTTCGTTCTGCATGGCAAAGGATTCCGCGATCATTGCGGCCTTCTTGGGGCCGATGCCCGGGATCTCCGTCAGACGATTCGGCTCGGCTTCCATGATATCCAGCGTCTCCGTGCCGAATTTTTTGACGATCAGCTTTGCCGTCGCGGGCCCGACGCCCTTGATAAGGCCGGAACCCAGATACTTTTCCAGCGCACTGCGCGTTTGAGGGAGGGTCACCTCGTAGGAGGAGACCTTGATCTGCTGACCGTATTCGCGGTGCTCGGTCAGCTCGCCATCCAGTATCACATTTTCGCCCGCCGCCAAAAACGGCATGATGCCCACGGCGCTGATGCTCCCCGAGCGGTCCATATGAAAGGACGCCACCGTCCATCCGTTTTCTTCGTTACGAAATACGATGCTTTCGATCGTACCTTCAAACTTTGACATGGTTCATTCCGCATTCTTTTTGTAGATCAGGCACAGTCCCTTGAGCGTCAGCAGGCCGTCCATCACGTCGATGGCATTGGATTCGCTGGCCAGCAGCACCGCCAGACCGCCCGTGGCCACGACCTTGGCGTTGGGCGCACCCATCTCGCGCTTCATGCGCTCCACCAGATAGTTGATCTGGCCGATATAGCCGTAGACGATGCCGGCCTGCATGTTGCTGATGGTGTTGCGGCCGATCACGCAGTCCGGCTTGGCCAGTTCAAAGCGCGGCAGCTTGGCCGCACGCTCCGTCAGCGCCTCGGCGGCCAGCTTGAGTCCGGGGCAGATCGCTCCGCCCAGGAACTCACCCTTTTCGTTGATCACGCCGAAGCTCGTTGCCGTGCCGAAGTCTATGGTGATGCACGGCCCGCCGTAGAGCTCGTAGGCCGCCACGGCGTTGGCGATGCGGTCCGAGCCGAGTTCACGCGGGTTCTCGTAGCGTATGTTGATGCCCGTTTTGATGCCCGGGCCGATGATGTGAGGCTCCATGCCGAAGTAGGTGCGGCACATATGCTCGATGGTAAAGTTGATCTGCGGTACGACCGAGGAAATCATGATACCCTCGACCTCGTCCGGGCTGACCTTGGCATGGTCAAACAGACTCAGCAGAAACATGCCGTACTGGTCGGAGGACATGGCGCGGTTGGTGGACAGGCGCCAGTAGTGGCGCATCTCCAGCCCTTCAAAGAGCGCGGTCTTGATGTTGGTATTGCCGATATCAAGCGTAAGTATCATAGAATGTGTATCTCCCTACAGCTTAGTTTTTGGATTTGATCTTCCAAAGCACGTCGAGCACGGGCACGGAAATGACGGCATTGACGACGGCTTCGATGCTGCCGGCAATCAGCCCCGTCCCGCCGATGAGCGTGAGAACGGACTTTGAATCGATGCCCATGAGAACATAGAACAGGAGCATCAGCCCCAGATAGAAAATTGTATTGGTGAGTGAACCCGCAACGGCGGCTACAGCCACGGCGCGATTTGCCTTCATGCGCGAAGAGAGGACGTGAAAGCAGACGGAAGATGTCACCGGCACCAGAAGTCTGGGCGCAAAGGTCATAATCAGCGCCAGCACCGGGCTTTGGGCCATCAGCGTTGCCACAAGCGTCGACGGCGTGCCCATGATGCCAAAGGCCTTGAGCGCACTGACCACGCCGAAGCACAGGCCAAAGCACAAGCCGCAGCGCAGTCCCAGCAGCAGTGTGCCGATGACCACGGGAACGGCCAGAAGCGATATGTAGATAAATCCGAGCGGTATCATGCCGATCGGGGTCAGACCCAGCAATATGATCAGGGCGATAAAGAGGGCCATCTGCGCCATCATGCGCGTGGTAAGGGCGGGAGTTGCTTTTTTCATTTGTCTTGCCTCCATTCAAGTTCTTCGTTGTGAAAGATACCTGATGTGTTTATGTGTTTGAGCAACCGCGGAATAACCTGTCCGGCTCCGAAAAAACGGATGACGGCAGAACCATTATAGCATAATTTCCCCCGCTTGCCAATCATCTGTGTAAAATGCGCGTTTCTTTCTGCAATCGTGCTTGACAGTGTTTCTCTGCGGTGCTAAAATACGACCATCACAGAAGTGAAGGATATTGAACATGCGCTTTGACAGCTTTAAATTTGCATATACGTTTTACTTTAGCTTTAGCAGCCCGAACGGATGGCTCAAGCGGTAATTGCGTGCGCAGATTTCAAGCAATAGACTCAGAAGAAAGCGAATGCGTTTCCCCGCCATACAGTCATCCGGCTGTATGGCGTTTATTTTTATCATCAGGGGGCAAAACGGTATGATTGCGGTATTAAAGCATGATGCTTCGCAGGAGCGCACGGATACGCTCATTTCCTGGCTGAACCGTCAGGGCATCGAGGTACACGTCTCCCGCGGGCAGAAAAAAACAGTGCTGGGTCTGATCGGCGACACGAACCGTCTGGACATCAATATGCTCAAGAGTCTGGACATCGTGGAGAGCGTGACGCGCGTTTCCGAGCCGTTCAAGGCCGTCAGCAGAAAGTTTCATCCGGACAACACTGTGGTGGATGCCTCGGGCGTGAAGGTCGGCAACGGCGGCTTTGCGCTGATCGCAGGCCCCTGCTCGGTGGAAAACGAGGATCAGATCTGCTACGTGGCCGAGCGCGTGAAGGCGGCGGGAGCCAATATGCTGCGCGGAGGCTCGTTCAAGCCCCGCACCTCCCCCTACGATTTTCAGGGTCTGGGTGCGGAGGGCATCCGCCTGCTGATCGAGGCCAAGCGTGCCACGGGACTGCCCATCGTGACCGAGATCATGGACATCCGAACCCTCGATCTCTTTGAGGACGTGGACGTTATTCAGGTCGGCGCACGCAACACGCAGAACTTTGACCTGCTCAAGGAACTCGGCAAGACAAAGAAGCCCATACTGCTCAAGCGCGGTCTGGCCGGAACGATACGGGAGCTGCTCATGAGCGCGGAATACATCTTTGCCAGCGGCAATGAAAACGTGATGCTCTGTGAGCGCGGCATCCGCACCTATGAAAACACCTACACACGCAACACCCTCGACCTCTCTGCCGTGCCCGTGCTGCGGGAACTGACGCATCTGCCGGTCATCGTCGATCCCAGCCATGCCACAGGCCACAACACACTCGTGGGTTCCATGGCTCTGGCGGCCACCGCAGCGGGCGCGGACGGGTTAATGATAGAGGTACACAATGACCCGATCCACGCGCTCAGCGACGGCGCACAGTCGCTCACACCGGACGAGTTTGACGATCTTGCAGGGCGCATATTCAAAATCCGTGAAGCGATCAGATAGGCTAACCAGTGAATTTGTGACGGTTACCGGGCCATTCAACTGACCACTGATCCCTAATTAAACACAGGAGGTCATCCTACGGTGAAGACCATTCATGTCGGCACATCAAAGCCCTACGATGTGATCATCTCAAGGGGCGTACAGGACAGCTGCGGCGAGAAACTGCGCGACGTTTTGCCCGGCAGAAAGCTTCTGGTGGCAACGGAAGATCGCGTCGCGCCGCTGTACCTGCAAAGAGTTCTTTCTTCTCTGCGTGCAGCGGGATTCGAAGCGGATTCCTTCATTTTTCCTGCGGGCGAGGCCAGCAAGAATGCAGCCGTCTTTCTGCAGATGGTGGACCGCATGGCTGAAATTTCGCTCACCCGCAGCGATGCCGTCATCGCGCTGGGCGGCGGTGTGACGGGCGATCTGGCAGGCTTTGCCTCCGCCTGCTACATGCGCGGCATACGCTATGTGCAGTTGCCCACAACGCTGCTGGCTGCCGTGGATTCCTCCGTCGGCGGCAAGACTGCCGTCGATCTGGCCGTGGGGAAAAACCTGCTGGGCGCGTTTCACCAGCCCTGTTCCGTGCTCTGCGACCCCGACGTCCTCTCGACACTGCCCCCGGAAACGTTCTCGGACGGCTGCGGCGAAGTCATCAAGTACGGCATGTACGGCAACGCGCAGCTTCTGGATCTTCTGCTGCACGAGGATTTTGAACTTCACGCCGAGCAGATCATAGCGACCTGCGTCGGTATGAAGCGTGACATCGTCGAGAGTGATGAGTTTGACACGGGAGCGCGGCAGATACTCAACTTCGGCCACACCTTCGCGCACGCCATCGAGGCACTCAGCCACTTCGCCGTCAGCCACGGTCATGCCGTGGGTACGGGCATGCGCATCATCACGGCAGCAGCCGTCAGAAAAGGCTGCTGCCCCAAAGAGTGCCTTGAGATACTGGATGCACTTCTGGAGAAATACGGACTTGACAGGCACTGCGCCTACGGATCTGCGGAACTGGCCCATGCGGCCATGCGCGACAAGAAGCGCAGCGGCGACAGCATCACGCTGGCCATACCGACCGGAGTCGGCACTTCAAAACTGCTCACCGTGAATACGAGCGAGCTTGAATCCTGGGCAAAGGCAGGGCTTGAGGCATGATCGCGCGCATACATCCCGCCCCGCTGCGCGGCAGTATCGCGGCCATTCCCTCCAAATCCGAGGCGCATCGCCTGCTGATCTGCGCAGCCCTGGCCGATGCCCCCACGAAGCTTATCATGCACGGTTCGTCTCAGGACATTGACGCCACGATACGCTGTCTGACCGCGCTGGGCGCAGGCATTGAGGTGCACGATGATCACCTTCTTGTAACGCCCATAAGCAGCGTTCCCGCAAGCTGCGAAATGGATGTCGGCGAGAGCGGCACAACGCTGCGCTTCATGCTCTGTATCGTGGCTGCGCTGGGCGTTGACACGTGCTTTGTGATGCATGGTCGTCTGGGCAGCAGGCCGATGCAGGCGCTGGAGGATGCGCTGCAGAGCGGCGGCTGCAAAACAGACCGAAGTCGAGAGAACTTGCTGCACATTCGCGGCCGGCTTCAACCCGGGGCGTTTGCACTGCCCGGCAATGTTTCCTCCCAGTATATCTCCGGCCTGCTGATGGCGCTCGCCCTTCTGCACAGTCCATCCGTTCTGAACATTATCGGAAATACAGAATCTGCCGACTATATTAAAATGACGCTTCGGGCCATGCAAAGCTTCGGTGTTTACCCAAAACAGACCAATTTCGGTTTTGAGTTCAATGGTGAGCAAACGTACCTATCGCCCCGCACGCTGGCCGTGGACGGTGACTGGTCGAACGCGGCCTTCTGGCTCTGTGCAAACGCGCTGCCGGGCTGTGCGGTCGGTGTCACGGGTCTCTGCTCTGACAGTGCCCAGGGTGATCGGCGCATTGCGGATATCGTCGGGCAGTTTCCGTCGTCCATCGACGCTTCCCCCATCCCCGATCTGATACCGACCATAGTCGCTATGTATGCGGCACTCGGTAAACCGCTGCAGGTTGTTAACGCTGCGCGGCTGCGGCTGAAGGAATCCGATCGTCTGCACACCGTATGCCAAACGATCGCCGCGCTGGGCGGCAGCTGCACCGAAGGCAGCGACAGTCTGGTGCTTGAATGCGGACATCCGCTCTCGGGCGGCCGCGTGGACGCCGCGGGCGATCATCGTATCGCCATGATGGCTGCCGTCGCAGCCATTGCCTGCAGGAATACGGTCGAGATCACAGGAGCCGAGGCGGTTGCCAAGTCCTATCCCGATTTCTGGCGCGACTATGTATCGCTGGGCGGTCGGATTGAACTGATATAAAGGAGACAGCATATGAGCAGCATGTATTTGAGCCGACTGAAGATATCCGTCTTCGGCCAGTCCCACGCCCCGGCCATCGGTGTGGTCATAGATGGTCTGCCGCCGGGAGAGAAAATCGATACGGAAGAGCTGCAGCGCTTTCTCGACCGCCGTGCACCGGGTCAGGACCCCACCGCCACGGCGCGGCGGGAGGCGGATGTACCGGAGATACTCTGCGGCGTTGCAAACGGCGTGACCTGTGCCAGCCCTCTGACGGCAATCATCCGAAACACCAATACGCGCCCGGGCGACTACGCCTCGCTCAAAAACCGACCGCGCCCGGGTCATGCGGATTACACTGCACAGGTGAAGTATCACGGCTTTCAGGATGCGTCCGGCGGCGGGCATTTCTCGGGACGTCTCACCGCGCCGCTGTGCATCGCGGGTGGCATCGCGCTGCAGATACTCTCGCGCCGCGGCGTGAAGATCGGTGCGCACCTTCTGAGCGTTGCCGATGTCGCGGGCGAACGCTTCGACCCGGTAAACCCCGACATTCCCGCCTCTCCCGTGCTCAACGACGAAATGCGTAATCGTATCCTGCAGGCCAAGGCGCGGGGCGATTCTGTCGGCGGCGTGATCGAATGCGCGGCTACGGGTGTGCCGGCAGGACTTGGCGATCCCATGTTTGACGGCATGGAAAACCGTATCGCGCGTCTCGCCTTTGCCGTTCCGGCCGTGAAGGGTATTGAATTCGGCGCGGGCTTTGAAGCTGCAAGGCTTCGCGGCAGCGAAAACAACGATCCCTTCGCCATAGAAAACGGACGCGTGGTCACCGTATCCAACAATGCGGGCGGTATACTGGGCGGCATCACCACAGGCATGCCGATCATCTTCCGCGCCGCCGTCAAGCCCACACCGTCCATTGCCCTGCCGCAGCAGAGCGTGGATCTGGAGGAAATGCGGGCAACCCAAATAGAGATAAAGGGGCGGCACGATCCCTGTATAGCACCCCGCGCCGTGCCCTGCATGGAAGCAGTACTCGCCATCGCACTGCTGGATGCGTGGCTCTAATCAGCAAAATGGCAGACAGTGACCGGTGAAATAGTTTGAAGATGAATATCAACCCAAACCATCCAACTGACCACTGACAAAGTTTCATCCCCGGTAAAGCATGAAGACTCAAAATACGATGAGGTGATTTTATATGGATCTTCAGGAAATCCGCAAGGAAATTGACGGTATTGACAAGCAGATGACGCAGTTGTTTGAAAAGCGCATGATCGCCTGCGAAGAGGTCGCCGCCTACAAGCGCGAGCATTCTCTGCCCGTATTTGACGGCAGCCGTGAGCGCGACAAGCTCTGCGACGTGGCGGACATGGTGCGCCCCGAGTATACCGATGCCGTGCGTGCGCTATACACCACCATATTCGAGCAGAGCCGCAGCCGCCAGCGTGCGCTCAACCGCGGCGAGACGCAGTTGCACCGCGAAATCAGCGATGCTATCGAGCACACGACATCGCTCTTCCCCGAATCCGCCATCGTGGCCTGTCAGGGTGTCGAGGGCGCGTATTCGCAGATTGCCTGCGGTCGCCTGTTCAAGCTGCCGCACATCATGTATTTTGACCATTTTGAGGGCGTGTTCTCGGCCATCGACAGCGGCCTTTGCAACTACGGCGTGCTGCCGCTGGAAAACAGCAGCGCAGGATCGGTCAACAAAATCTATGACCTGATGCAGCAGCACAACTTCAAGATCGTCCGCAGCCTGCGCCTGAAGGTGGACCACAATCTGCTGGCCGCACCCGGTGTGAACTTGGGCGAAATCCGCGAGATATACACCCACGAGCAGGCGCTGGCGCAGTGCGCGGGCTATCTGGAGAACATGAAGGGCATCAAGCTCCACCGCTGCGAGAATACAGCCATGGCCGCACAGATGGTGGCGCAGTCCGGCCGCCGCGACGTGGCAGCCATCGCCTCCCGTGCCTGTGCGGAGATCTACGGCCTGAACGTGCTGGAAGGCGACATTCAGGACCACGGCAACAATTACACGCGCTTTATCTGCATATCCAAAAACATCGAGATCTATCCCGGTGCAAACCGCACAAGCGTCATGATGACGCTGCCGCACCGTCCCGGTTCGCTCTGTGAAGCGCTGATGCGCATACAGGCGCTGGGTGTCAACCTGACCAAGCTCGAAAGCCGCCCGCTGCCGGAGCGCGATTTTGACTTCATGTTCTACTTTGATCTGGATTGCAGCGTCTACAGCGAGTCCTTCTCGCGCATGATCGACGATCTGAACGACATGAGCGAGCATTTCCGCTATCTGGGCAGCTATCTGGAGGTTATCTGATATGCGTACAGGATTGCTGGGTGAAAAGCTCGGCCACAGCTATTCGCCGCAGATTCACGCCTTTTTCGGCGACTACAGCTATGATCTGTTCGAAGTCGCGCGGGAGGATCTGGATCGCTTCATGAGAAGCAACCGCTTCGATGCGCTGAACGTGACCATTCCCTACAAGCGCGAAGTCATTCCCTACTGCGCCGAGCTGACGGAAGCCGCGCGGGAGATCGGCAGCGTCAACACCATCGTGCGCCGTAAAGACGGCACGTTGCTGGGCGACAACACCGATGCAGCGGGCTTTACGGCCATGCTGAGACGGCTGCAGGTGGATCCGCACGGCAAAAAAGCACTGATACTGGGCAGCGGCGGTGCCATGCTGACCCTGCGCTATGTGCTGACCAAATTGGGCGCACGCGAAGTCATTGTCATATCCCGCAGGGGCGAGAACAACTATGAAAACATCGAACGCCATGCGGATGCGGACATACTGGTCAACGCCACGCCTGTGGGCATGTATCCCCACTGCGGCGTGTCCATGGTGGATCTGAAAAAGCTGCCCAGATTGGGCGCCGTTCTCGACATCGTCTATAACCCTGCGCGCACACGGCTGCTGATGGATGCGCAGGCACTGGGTATTCCCTGCCTCGGCGGCCTTACCATGCTGGTGGAGCAGGCCAGGGCGGCGGCAGAGTGCTTTCTTGGGAGAAATGTCTCCGATGATCTTGCGTGCAAGGCCTACGCCTCCGTACTGCGAGGCACACAGAACATCGTGCTGATCGGCATGCCCGGCTGCGGCAAGACCACGCTTGCACGGGAAATCGCACACATGACGGGCCGCGAAGCAATCGATGCGGACGATCTCATTGTGCAGTCCTGCGGCATGAGCATTCCCGACTACTTCGCAAGTCACAGTGAAGCAGAGTTTCGCGCGCTGGAGACGCAGGTGCTCTCGCAGGTCTGCATGAGGTCCGGGCTGGTCATCGCCACGGGCGGCGGCTGCGTTACGCAGCCCCGCAACCGCGATATACTGCGCCAGAACGGCAAGGTGTTCTACATCCGTCGGGATCTGAAACTGCTCCCCGTGGCCGGGCGACCGCTCTCGCAGCGCACCTCGCTTGAAGAGATGTTTGCGCGCCGCGATCCGCTCTATCGGGCGTTTGCGGATGCCGAAATCGAAAATAATGGTCCCGCCGCGGATGTGACCGGGAAGATTACGGAGGTATACAATGAAATTGCTGGTGATTAACGGGCCGAATCTGAATATGCTGGGGCTTCGCGAGCCGGACATCTACGGCACGCGTGACTTTGCCGCACTGCAGCGCTACATCATGGATGTCTGCGAGCGCGAGAATATAGAGGTGGAGCTGTACCAGTCCAACCATGAGGGCGCGATCGTGGACCGCATTCAGCAGGCCTACGGCAACGTGGATGGCATCGTGATCAACCCCGCCGCCTACACGCACACGAGTGTTGCGATACTGGACGCACTCAAGGCCGTGCGCATCCCAGCCGTGGAGGTGCACCTGTCCAAGGTGTCCGAGCGCGAGAGTTTCCGTCAGATCTCCTATGCGGGCATGGCTTGTGTGAAGACCTATGCGGGATACGGCTTTGAAGGCTATGAAAAGGCGATAATGTTTCTGAAAGACTACCTGAAAAAATGAAAGATGCGCCGACCGAATCAAAGTGAATCGGTTGGCGCATCTTTCTCTTATTCGCTCACGATGGCGATGCCGCTGCTGGCACCGATGCGGCTTGCGCCCGCTTCGATCATGGCCAGCGCTTCCTCACGGGTATGGATGCCGCCCGCGGCCTTTACGCCCATGCCGTTGCCGACCGTTTGGCGCATCAGTTGCACATCGTGGACGGTCGCGCCGCCCTTGGAAAAGCCGGTGGACGTCTTGACGAAGTCTGCACCGGCTCGCTTTGCGGCCAGGCATGCCTGTACCTTTTCCTCATCGGTGAGCAGGCAGGCTTCGATGATGACTTTGAGCAGAACGGAACCGCAGGCCTGCTTGACTGCGGCAATATCCTTCTCGACCAGATCCCAGTCGCCGTCCTTGGCGGCACCGACGTTGATCACCATGTCGATTTCCTTTGCGCCGTTGCGGACGGCCACTGCTGTCTCGGCCGCCTTGCTCTCAGCAGGAATGGCGCCCAGAGGGAAGCCGACCACGCAGCAGGGCGCAACGTCCGTGCCCTCAAGCTCGCGGGCAACCAGGGCGATGCGGCCGGGGTTGACGCAGACGGACGCAAAGTGATAGGCCTTGGCCTCATCACAGACCTTTTTGATCTGAGCTGCGGATGCGTCGGGCTTGAGCAGCGTATGATCAATATATTTTGCCAGTTCGGCACTGTTCATGTTATTTGCCTCCTGTTTCGGGTTCGTTACGATTTTCCGGGGATGAGTTACCGCTATCCTTATTTCTGTCCGTAGTAGGCATTGGCACCGTGCTTGCGGAAGAAATGCTTGTCGCGGATGGTGTCGGGTGCGGGTGTAACGCGCGGATTGATCATCTCGGTGCGGGTGGCCATGCGGGCGACCTCTTCAAGCACCACCGCATGGTAGACGGCCTGGGCGGCATCCTTGCCCCAGGTGAAGGGGCCGTGGTTGCAGCAGAGCACACCGGGCGTGTACACGGGATTGATGTTGCCCTCTTCAAAGGTCTCGATGATGACCAGACCCGTGTTGCGCTCGTACTCTCCCTCGATCTCTTCCTTCGTCAGGCTGCGCGTGCAGGGAATCGGACCGTAGAAATAGTCCGCATGTGTCGTGCCGTAGAGCGGTATGGATCGCCCGGCCTGCGCCCAGGACGTGGCCTCGGGCGAATGCGTGTGCACGATGCCGCCGATCTCGGGATACTTTTTGTACAGCTCGATGTGCGTGGGCGTGTCCGAGGACGGACGGTAGTGACCCTCGATCACCTTGCCGTCAAGGTCGACCACGACCATATCTTCGGGCTTGAGCTCGTCATATTCAACGCCGCTGGGCTTGATTACGAAATAACCCGTCTCCTTGTCGCGTCCGCTCACGTTGCCCCAGGTGTAGGTGATCAGGCCGCGGCGCGGCAGCTCCATATTGGCTTCATAGACTTCCTGCTTGAGTTTTTCCAGCATTCAGGGTCGCCTCCTTGCAAATACATCTTCCTTTTTAATTATACATCTTTCGCATCCAAAATCCACCCTTTTTATTAAATTTTCAATTTCTGCTGCTTTTTGGGCACTCAGATCGTCTAATGTGGTGGAGATGCTTCCCCGATGCAGGCTGAAATGCTTGCAAAAGGATTGCAAAATTATTTCGTATATGATATAATTTATGCGGTATATTCTGACTTGCAGACATCGCATGGAGGTCTTATGAAAAAGAACAATCTGTTGCGCATGCTTTCGGCTCTTCTCTGCATGGCCATGCTGCTAAGCTCCATGGGCGTGTATTCCGAGGAAGCCATAGAAGAAATAATCGCCGAGGAGGTCATCACGCCGCAGCCGACGGCTGAGGAGACGCAGCCCCCAACGGAGGAACCCACCGCCGAGCCGACGCAGGAACCCACCGCCGAACCCGAGGCCGAGGTCACATTGGTGCCCGCGGCAGAGGCTACGGGAGCACCGGATGCAGAGGCTTTCGTGGATTCCCGGATTGCTGCGCTCAAAGCAACCTCCCCTGCCGACGATTACACTGCCGCACTTTGGCTCTACGAAACGCTGATCGATTATGCCACCCCCGCCTCCGTCGGCGATACGGCTGAGGATGTCCTTCTGAACGGCAGCGGCAGCGCCTTGGGCTATGCGCGTGCGATGCAAATGCTGCTGGATGCATACGGCATCGAAAATGAGATCGTGTACAGCGATGCCGACAGCAGCATCGCATGGAACATCGCTCAGCTTGACGGCACATGGGTGCACATTGATGCCTACGAAGACGACAGGGACGATACAGACAAGAAACATTTCGCGCTCTTCGATGAAGACATTGCTGCGGACCACTCCTGGGACCGCAGCAGCGTCCCCGCTTCAAGCAACAGCAATGAAGCATATCCCGCAGATCTCACCGTGGATGCGATTGCTCCCACCGAAATCGTACCTGCAGAGAACTCTGTCACGCTGGGTGTCGGCCAGACCATCTCCGTGGCCGACTGGCAGCTGCTGCCGGAAGGCGCAACAAGCACGGAAGAGGTCAGCTACACCTCCTCCAAAGCCAAGGTGGCCAAGGTGGACGCTAACGGCAAGGTCAAGGCCGTTGCCAAGGGCAGTGCCGTCATCACCATAAAGCTCGGCACAACGCTCAAGGCCACCGTGGCCGTCAAAGTGCTCTCCGCGCCGTCGAGCATCAGTTTGAGTATCAGCCGCACCACACTTGGCATAAAGGAGACGGCACAGCTGTCCGTCACAGCCAGCAGGAACAGCTGCACAAGCTATACCTTCACGAGCAGCAATCCGTCCGTCGCCACAATAGAAGACGGCAAGGTTGTCGCCGTGGGCGAAGGTACAGCAACCATCACGGCGAAATCCCACAACGACAAGCCATCTTCCGTCAAGGTCAGCGTAAAGGAAGCGCCGATCTATGTGGAGCTGAATGTCTCCGAGATCACCCTGGGCGTGGGCGAGAGCTATGCACTCTCTTCCACACTCAGCCCGGGCAGTGCGGGCGAAGTAACGTACACCTGTGCCAACGGAAACATCAGCGTGGACGCAAACGGCAAAATTACCGCAGTGTCTGTGGGTGAGGACATTGTCACCGCCACCACCTACAACGGCATGCTTGCCGAGTGCACGGTGCACATCGTCGAGGCACCTCAGCTTGTCACGCTTGTCTCCAAGGACGATCGTACAACCTTTGGTGTCGGCGAAAAGACGCAGCTCATCTGGGACGTTGACGGCCGCGAAAATGCTCCCGTAAGCTTCAAGTCGAGCAACACCAGGTATGCCACCGTTTCCGCTACGGGCCTGGTCACGTTCAAGAAGGCGGGCAAGGTCACCGTCACCGCCACAGCCTGCAACGGCGCAAACGACAAAATCACCTTCACCTGCAAAAAAGCCCCGTCTTCCATCACGCTCAACCTGCCCCGCAGGACGCTGGGCGTAGGCGAGAGCATAGAGCTTTCCGCCAAGCTCTCCTCGGGCAGCGCGGGCAGCTATACTTTCAAAGCCGAGGGCGACGGCCATGTTTCGATTAACGGCAATGTACTCACTGCCGAATCCGTCGGCACGGAGCGCATCCGTGCCGACACCTACGACAAAAAAAAGCACGACATCGAGACCGTCACCGTGCTGGAAGCGCCCGATTCAATAGAGTTGAGCACCTATGAAATTACGCTCGGCGAGGGCGAGACGTATACGCTCGGCTACAACCTCAAAGAGGGCAGCGCGGGCGCAGTGACCTACACCTCTGAAAACGGAAACGTCAGTGTGGATGCCAAGGGCAAAATCACGGCCATATCCAAGGGCGAAGACATCGTCACCGTCACCACCTACAACGGTGTATCCGAGCAGTGCCTGATTCACATACTGCCCGCGCCCAAAGTTGTCACGCTAAGCACGGATGACGGCCGCTCCACCTACGGCGTGAAGGAAACCGTTCAGCTTGTCTGGGACGTTGACGGCCGCGAAAATGCTCCCGTGAGCTTCAAGTCGAGCAACACCAGGTATGCCACCGTTTCCGCCGGGGGGCTGGTCACGTTCAGGAAAGCGGGCAAGGTCACCATCACCGCCACGGCCTACAACGGCGCAAACGGCAAGGTCACGCTCACCTGCAAGAAAGCCCCATCCTCCATCACCCTCAACGTGCCCCGCAAAACGCTGGGCGTAGGCGAGAGCATAGAACTTTCCGCCAAACTCTCCTCAGGCAGCGCAGGCAGCTATACTTTCGAAGCCGAGGGCGATGGCCATGTCTCGATTGACGGCAATGTACTCACTGCCGAATCCGTCGGTACGGAACGCATCCGTGCCGTCACCTACAACAATAAAATTTACGACATCAAGACCGTCACCGTGCTGGAAGCACCCGATTCAATAGAACTGAACAGGCACGAGGTCAGCATCGGTGTGGGCGACAGCTATACACTTACCACCACGCTCAACGAGGGCAGTGCAGGCGCGTTTGAATTCGCCGCCGAGAACAGCCATGTGCGTGTCGATGCCGGCGGCAGGGTCACTGCTGTGTCCGAGGGCGACTGCTACGTCACCGTCACCACATACAACGGTGTCAGCGACGAATGCCTCGTGCACGTAACCGCCGCACCGGGGAGCATCACGCTCGGCACGCCGAATGACCGCACGAGCTTCGGCGTAAACGAAAAGGCTCAGCTGAGTTGGGCCACCGACAACGGCTGTGACGGCACAATGAAGTTCAGCTCGAGCAAATCTTCCGTCGTTTCCGTCTCATCGGGCGGCGTTATCACCGCGAAGAAGACGGGTACGGCGACCATCACCGTCAAAACCTACAACGACAGGACCGATTACGTCAAAATTACCGTTGTCAAAGCTCCGAGTTCCCTGACTCTGAGTGCCGAGCGCACCCTTCTGGGCGCGGGCGAGACGCTGCAGCTTCTTGCAAAGATCACCTCCGGCAGCGCAGGTGCCGTCAGCTTTACCTCTGACAACCCGGACGTGCTTTCCGTCAGCGAAAGCGGCGAAGTGACGGCGCTGTCCGCAGGTCATGCCACCGTCACGGCCAAAGCCTACAACGGCCGCAAAGACAGCCTTGATTTCGAGGTCAGAAACGCACCCACCGAAATCATCGCCTCCCCTGACCCGCTCGTACTGCGCGTGGAGGATACCTTATCCTTAAGCGCCGCACCCGCGGAAGGCAGTGCAGGCAAACTCTCTTTCCAAAGCCTGGATGAGACCATCGCCACGGTCGATGCCAAGGGCAATGTCAGCGGCGTTTCCGCCGGCAAAACGCAGATCGTCGTCTCCACCTATGTCGAGGGCGTTGAAAGCATCGTGGATGTCGAAGTCAAGCCCATACCGACCTACGTGCAGCTGCCGTGGACGGAAGTATCCATCGGCGTGGGCGACACGCTGCAGCTTGAGCCGGAGATTGATCCTGAGGTGGACATCACGACCACAAGCTTCAGCTACACCTCCGCCAACACCAGGTATGCCACCGTCTCCGCAGGGGGCGTCATCACCGCGAAGGCCGTCGGCACGACGACCGTCACCGTGCGCACGCACAACGGTATCAGCTGTAAACTGAAGGTCATCGTAAAGAAGGCCCCCTCGAGCGTAAGATTTGATCCGGATGAGATCACGCTGGGCGTTGGTGAGACCATCGTCCCTGCTACGGTGCTGACTGCCGGCACGGCCTCCACGCTGAAGTTTGAAAGCGAAGACCCGGACATCGTGTCCGTCGGTGAAAACGGTACGATCACGGGCGTAAAGAAGGGCACAGCGACCGTCACCGTCACGACGCACAACGGCAAGAGCGACACCTGCTCCGTGACCGTAAAGGCCGCGCCCGCCGCGATTGCGCTCAGCGGCACGCAACTGCTGGGCGTCGGCATGACCGCGCAACTGTCCTACACGCTCTCCCCCTCGAGCAGCAGTTCCTGCATAAAGTATGAGGTCATCAGCGGCGAGGACGTCATATCCGTGGACGAGACCGGTCTGGTCACGGCGCTCACCGAGGGTGATGCCACCGTGCGCGTCAGCACCTATCTGTCCAAGGTCTATGCAGATCTCAACATCGCGGTCAAACCTGCGCCGACGGCGATAATCTTCGACGCAGAAGAATACACCATCGACATCAGTCAGACGGACTTCCAACTCTTCCCCACTCTCGAGCCGCAGGACAGCGTCACAGGCTTCACCTACAAGATGGCCAAGAGCGGATTCTTCACCATCGATGAAGACGGTGTGATCACGCCCATCATGCGCGGCTACACCACCGTGACCGTGACCACCCACAACGGTCTGAGTGCCTCCGTCGTTGTGCGGATACTGGATCCTGACTTCCCCGAGAGCGTCGAGTTCGCGGAGGATATGTCCGGCATATCCATCAAGCCCGGCGAGACCTACACCCCCACGCTCAAGGTCTATCCCGAAGGCGCGAAGCCGCGCATGATCTGGAGCAGTTCGAATGAAAGCATCGCCACGGTCGACCCGGATACCGGCAAGGTCACGGGCGTAGCTGCCGGCAAGGCGACCATCACAGGCGTGTCACAGGCCAACCCCGCCATCAAGCTCAGCTACAACATCGTCGTGCTCAGCGACAAGCGCTGCGTGACCGAACCGACCATGCGCGTGACCAGCGCGGGCAAGATCAGTTCCGCGTTTACGCAGATCAAGAACGTGCGTGCTTCGGCCTACGCCGAACTGTCCGCGCTCTATGCCAACGGTGAGATTTCAAGCAGCGAGATGAGCACACGCAAGGACATCATCACCCGTGCTTTCGACATGCTGCTCTTTGCCTGGACGCCCGACGATACCGAGTACTACTGGAAGGCAGACAACTCCATCAGCGGTCTGAAGGACTTCAAGAACGGTACCTACTACATCGGCTTGCCGTACACGCAGACCAACCGTACGCACAACCGCTCATCGATCCTGAATACCGGCTACTTTGACGACAAGGGCAACTACTACCTGATGAACACCGATGAGTTCACGCAGCGCAAGTATCCCGGCAACGACTGCTCTTCCTTCGTGTCCATGTCGATCTGGGGGCGCGGCAACAGCCACTGCTATGACGCGACGAGCACGATCTATTCCGCGAGCTACTACAAGACCTTCACGGATATAACCAAGCTCAAGCCGGGCGATATACTGGTGAAGAAGGGCCACGTGATCATGTTCCTGTACTTCACCAATTCGTCCAAGACGCAGATGTTTATCATCGAGCAGGGCGGCAGTGGTCAGGAACCCAATGACTACAGCAACACCGTCTCCTGCAGCATCAAGGACGTCGACAAATACATCCCCGGCACAGGCGTATACATCATGCGCAAGAAGAGCGGACTGACCTGATCCCCACCCCTACGGGCTGCTTCACGCGAGGCAGCCTGTTTTTAGTTACCAGTGATACACTGATTATAATGAGATGGTAAGCCGTAACCCAAACCATTCGACCGGTAACCGGAATCCGGCAAATCGTTCATAACCCGTGATTTTACGCAAATTCGCCGAAAAACGGTTGCGTTTAATCCGCCGATCGTCTATAATAGTGGAATACTGTGGAGGATTATCGATGGTGTCTGTACACTTTGACGATGTGCGCGGCAGGCATCTGCTGATCGCACTCTCCGGCGGCGCGGATTCGGTGGCGCTGACGCTGCTGCTCAAGGCTGCAGCCGAGGACTGTGATCTTAAGCTGACGGCGGCGCACCTCAATCACATGATACGCGGCGCTGCAGCGGACGCAGACGCGGCGTACTGCCGTGAACTGTGCGACAGTCTCGGCATTCCCTTGCTGTACGAGGCCATAGACGTGCCATCCCTGTCGTGTCATCGGGGGCTTGAAAGCGTTGCACGCGAAATCCGCCACGATTTCCTCAGGCGCTGCATGCTGCAATGCAATGCGGATTATATCGCGCTGGCACACCACATGAATGACCAGGCGGAGACGGTGCTGATGCACCTGCTGCGCGGCGCGGGCACGGACGGTGTCTGCGGCATGCGGCGTCTGAACGGCGTGCTCTACCGGCCGTTGCTGGATGTGCCCAAGAGTGATCTTACCGCCTACCTGCGCGAAAGGGATGTCCCCTGGTGCGAGGATGCCACCAATGCCGAGACCGACACGGTGCGCAACGTCCTGCGGCTTGAGGTCATACCAAATCTTGAGATCTGCTACCCCGGTGCGGTTCGCGCCATCGCCCGCTTTGCCGCGCACGCACAGACCGACCGTGACTGTCTGGACGCTGAGACAGAGAAGTTTTTGGCCCGCTGTCGCGACACCGGAGCCTACGGCTGCCGCATACGGACGGACGGTGTGCCATACGAGGCCATACTGCGCCGCGCCATACGCAATATCGTGGGCAGGGATCTTGACGCGGCCAAGCTCGATGAGCTGATTGCGCTATGCAACAAAAAGCGTGGCAGGACGGAGGTTTCGAGTACTCTTCTCGCAGAGAAGACCCCCTCTGCGCTTTATTTCCTGCCGAGGCCTTGCAAAGTATTTCCCGCGGTCCCCTTCAATCCCGGCGGCACGACGCTTCTCGATGGGATCTGCCGCATAGAGGCATCGGAAGGCGGCAGAATCGTGCCGAATGACCCGACGGATGAAACGTTGGACGCGTCCGTACTGGAAGGAGCATTTCTTCGCACACGGCGCGATGGCGACCGCTTCCACCCTCTGGGCGCGCCGGGAGATCGTCTGCTCTCGGACTATCTGACGGACAGGCACATTGACAGGCCACTGAGAAACGTGTTGCCCCTGCTGGCCGTGGGCAATCGTGTGCTCTGGGTCTGCGGCATCGGCATCGCCGAAGAAGCGAAGGTCACGAATAACACCCGGCGCACGCTGCGCCTGAAGTTATATAATATCAAAAATGAATCGGAGGATCGGCTGCATGGAAAAGGATATTGCTAAGATTCTGATTTCTGAGGAAGCGCTGCAGAAGCGTGTCCGCGAGATGGGTGCTGAGATTGCCCGTGATTATGAGGGCAAGACACCGACCATGGTATGCATACTCAAGGGTGCGGTGATGTTTTACACCGACCTGCTGCGCAATATTCCGATTCAGGTGAAGATGGACTTCATGGCCGTCTCCAGCTACGGCAACAAGACCAAGTCTTCCGGCGAGGTCGAAATCCGCAAGGACCTGTCCACCTCCATCGAAAACAAGGATGTCATCATCGTCGAGGACATAGTGGACTCCGGCTTTACACTCAGCTACCTCCGGCGTATGCTGGCTTCCCGCGGTGCCAACAGCATACGCATCTGCACGCTGCTGGACAAGCCGTCCCGCCGTGCGCCCGGCATCACCCTCAAGTCGGACTACTCGGGCTTTGAGGTCGGCGACGAGTTCGTGGTCGGCTACGGTCTGGACTATGCGGAGCTGTACCGCAACCTGCCCTACATCGGCGTGCTCAAGCCGGAGGTGTACAGCGGCGAATGACCGGCGAAACAGTGGTGTGGTCAGCGATAAACCAAGCCATTCAACTATCCACCAACCGCTAAGTTCATACTGCGTTTAAACAGGCGGTATAAAATACTGTTGTTTCTTATCCGAAAGTGAGGATACAGGTTTGAAAAAGAAAAGACGCTTATTACAGGGACCGCTCATGTATCTGCTGCTGCTGGCGGCGATACTGCTTGTGGTCTGGCTGCTCGGCTCGGATGTGCCGTCCGACACCATTACTCTGGACTATTCCGAATTTTTGGAATGGGTCGAGGCGGATCTGCGTGCAGACAACGGCGAGGATGTAACGGCTGCACAGAAGGAAATGTCGATTCAGAGCATCGTCATCCAGTCCAGAACGCTCTATGGGCTCAAGGAAAACAGCAGCATTCCCGCTTCGCAGTTCCCATCGCAGTATGACTTTACCGTCATCGTGCCCAGTGAGGAACAGTTCTATTCGGACGTCAACACCATCTACACAGAGGTGCTGGGGCATACTGTATCGCCCACCGAGTACACCTTCAGCTTTGCCACGGAACTGCCGCAGCAAGCATCCTGGATCTCGGAGTGGCTGCCGCTGATCGTCACCATGGTGATATTCGGCCTGCTCTGGTTCTTCATGATGCGCCAGCAGACCGGCGGCAAGGGCGGTATGATGGGCTTCGGCAAGTCCCGTGCCCGCCAGACCGACCCCGCCTCCAACAAGGTCAGCTTCAAGGACGTTGCCGGCGCCAACGAGGAAAAGGAAGAGCTTGCCGAGATCGTGCAGTTTCTGAAGAACCCCAAGCGCTTCACACGCGTAGGTGCCAAGATTCCCACCGGCATACTGCTCGTCGGCCCTCCCGGAACGGGCAAAACGCTGCTGGCCCGTGCTGTGGCCGGTGAGGCGGGTGTCCCCTTCTACACCGTCTCCGGTTCGGACTTCGTGGAAATGTTTGTCGGTGTCGGTGCGAGCCGCGTGCGCGACCTCTTCTCCGAGGCCAAGAAGAACGCCCCTGCAATCGTGTTCATTGACGAGATCGACGCAGTCGGCCGCCAGCGCGGTGCCGGCCTGGGCGGCGGTCACGATGAGCGCGAACAGACGCTCAACCAGCTGCTGGTCGAGATGGACGGCTTTACGCACAACGAGGGCGTCATCATCATGGCTGCCACCAACCGCAGCGACGTACTTGACCCCGCACTGCTGCGCCCCGGCCGCTTTGACAGGCGCATCGTGGTCAACTATCCCGACGTGATCGGCCGTGAAGAGATCCTGAAGGTACATTCGCGCAACAAGCCGCTTGCCAAGGATGTGGATCTGAAGGTGCTGGCACGGCGCACGCCCTACTTCACGGGCGCGGACCTGATGAACGTGATGAACGAGGCCGCACTGCTCACCGCACGCAGGAACCTCAGCGAGATCACCATGGCAACCATCGAGGAGGCGATCACCCGCGTGATGGCCGGCCCCGAGAAGCGCAGCAAGCGCATCACCGACATGGATCGCCGTCTGGTGGCCTACCACGAAGGCGGCCACGCCATTGTCTCCTACTTCATCCCCGAGTGCGACAAGGTGCACGAGATCACCACCATACCGCGCGGCCAGGCCGGTGGCTACACCATGTACCTGCCGCAGGAGGAATTCAGCTATGTGACCACGGCCCGCATGAATGCCCAGATGGCCAGCCTGATGGGTGGACGCGTGGCGGAAGCCATCGTGTTCAATGACATCTCCACCGGCGCGTCCAGCGACATCAAGCGTGCCACCGAGATTGCCCGCGGCATGGTAACCGAGTACGGCATGAGCGAAAAGCTCGGCCCCGTCTTCCTGGGCACGGAGCACGAAGTGTTCCTGGGCAAGAGCTTCTCGCAGCAGAATTCCGGCTTCTCCGAGCAGGTCAACGAGTTGATCGACTCCGAGGTGCGCGCGCTGCTGAACAACGCCTACAAGCGTGCCGAGGATATCCTTAATGAGCATCGCGACAAGCTGGATGCGTTGGCAGCCTTACTGATCGAGCGCGAAAAGCTGGACGAAGAAGAGTTTGACTGCTTCATGAAGGGTCAACCGCTGCCCGTGCGCGTAGCCAAAGATCCCGTAGAAACCACCGTGACGGAGGAAGCCTCTGCTCCCGAAGAAACGGATGGAGACAAGACAGAAGAATGACAGCCGAATAAGGAACGCCCCGATCCGATAGCATTTCGGATCGGGGCATCGTATTTTGGTGATACACCGGAGCAGTTGCCTTCTTGTTCTGACTCAAAACACATTTTATCTCAATTTGGGGTATAACCAAAGTATGCCCGGGTCAACCCTGCTCTGAGAAAAAGCACGCAATGCACACTAA
>CAVINP010000001.1:0-64327 GCA_963643985.1 bacterium | reverse complement strand
TTGGGCAGCGTGGCGCTGGGAACTGAAAGTTCCGCGCCAGCTGGTCGCCGCTGCCGGACGCGGCAGTGCGGCGACTGCTGTCATTGCAGTGCGGCGGGTGCGTACGAAGTAGATGGGCGAAAGGCACGCTCAGATTCGCCACCGAATTAATCAGGGGATCCTTAGAACAAGAACACGCACAAGCAGGCGGTTCTATATCGATTTTATGGTATTATTGTGGTTGTATTGTAAAGTTACTGGAGCTTAGGTATATTTTCTGTTATACTGAAGCACAGGGAGGTATATCAAAAAAAAGTTGCTGTGTTTGGCGCTGATGATGTTGACGTTCTACAACGATTTATGTCTTGCGCAGGTCTACGTGCAAGAGTTTGACTACGGCAGGTTCGGTTCACCCACTGACGGGGCGCGAAGCTATCACATCTACGCGTTGAAAACGGCAGCGACATACGCATTGACTGCTACGGTCAGCCGGACGGATATAACGATCACGGAAGCAGGCTTGGGAACGGTGCTGATCCGCTTCATTCCGGAATAAAGATTAGGAGGAATTGATCATGAGTACAGTCACATACACCTGTCCCTGCTGCGGCGGCGCACTGAGCTACGGCGCGGATTCCGGCAAGCTGGAGTGTGCATCCTGCAGCAACAGCTATGACACGCAGTCTCTGGAAATGATGAATATGCCGGAAACAGGAGATGCGATTTCCTTTGAAGCGCCGAAGGACAGCTTTCAGGACGGCGAGACGAGCGTTCATGCCTACATTTGCAAGAACTGCGGCGCGGAGTTGATGACCGAGGAGACCACCACGGCCACCGAATGTCCCTACTGCGGCAGCCCGACAATACTGCCCGACCGCATTCAAGGCGGCGTGAAACCCGAATATGTGATACCGTTTAAAGTCACGAAGGAACAGGCTCAGCAGCAGTTCGGGGACTATTTCAAGGGCAAACGCCTGCTGCCCAATCTCTTCCTGAACAGCCGCAATCGCATTGCCGAGATGCGCAAGCTTTATGTGCCTTACTGGCTCTTTAACTGCGACGCACGCGCCGATATGATCTACGATGCCGAAAAGACGCACACCGAACGCGAGGGCGAGTGGGAGATTACGCGCACGGAGCACTATGTGGCAAGGCGTCGCGGCGGCATGGGCTTCGAGAACATTCCCGTGGACGGCAGCGTGAAGCTGGACAACAGGATCACCGAATCGCTTGAGCCCTACGATTTGGGTGCCGCCGTGGCTTTTGCACCGGCCGTGCTGGCCGGCGCCTTGGCCGATCATGCGGATGTGGACAGCGATGCGTGCGAAGAGCGCGCCGCACAGCGCGTGGAAAGCAGCGTCATTTCCGCCATGCGCAATACAGTGAACGGCTACGATCAGGTCACGCTGCGCGACAAGCATATCTTTACCGAGAATGGGAAGGTCACGCCTGTGCTGATGCCCGTGTGGCTGATCACCACCGTGAAGGAGGGCAAGACCTACACCTTTGCCATCAACGGTCAGACGGGCAAGCTCACCTGTGACGTGCCGGCAGACAAAAAGAAATCCGCACTCTGGGGCGGCGGCGTATTTGCGGGTGTGATGGCCATCGCCGCATTGATCATGGCCTTGACGGATACGCTTGGGAGCGGTACGCTTTTGCTGGGCGCTATCATTGCACTTATTGCAGCCCTGGTCACGGTCGGCGTGCTCAAGGGTCAGCTCAAGCAGGCCGTGCTGCAGAGCTCGGCGGGAAACTATATCCGCGAGGATTCATTCCATCTGGATATGAATTACGATCATTTTCTCTATGAGAGCAAGACAAAGCGCAAGATTGAGAATAATGTGCAAAAGAAATAGCGGGAGGATGGCAATATGGGTTTGATTTCAGCTGCATTGAATGCCGCGGCCGGCACGCTGGCCGCTCAGTGGAGAGAATATTTCTATGTGGATGCCCTGCCGGACAACGTTCTGGCGACCAAGGCCGAGAAAAAAACGAAGGGACGCTTCGGCGGCAGTCGCCATGAGGACGATAACGTCATCAGCGACGGCTCGGTCATTGCCGTGAACGAGGGGCAGTGCGTGATCATCGTGGATCAGGGCAAGATTGTGGATTTCTGCGCCGAGCCGGGCGAATATGTCTATCAATTGGGCGGTGAGCCGAGTCTGTTCTACGGCGCGTTCAGCGGCGAAAAAATGAAGGCGATACTCAAGGCGACCTTCGATCGCCTCTCCTTCGGCGGTCAGGCCGGTCGTGACCGGCGCGTCTACTTCTTCAACACCAGGGAGATTATCGGCAACAAGTATGGCACGCCAAGCCCCGTGCCCTTCCGCGTGGTGGACAACAACATCGGCCTGGACGTCGATATTTCCATCCGCTGCTTCGGCGAGTACAGCTATCGCATCACCAACCCCATGCTCTTCTACACCAACGTCTGCGGCAACGTTGAAGGTGATTATACCCGCGAACAGATCGACAGTCAGCTCAAGAGCGAACTGCTGACCGCATTGCAGCCCGCATTTGCCAGGATTTCCGAAATGGGGATTCGCTACAGTGCGCTCCCGGGACACACGAGCGAGATCGCCGAGGCACTCAACGACGTGCTCTCCCGGAAGTGGGCGAATCTGCGCGGCGTGGAGATCGTGTCTTTCGGCATCAACTCCGTCAAGGCCTCCGAGGAAGACGAGGCGATGATCAAGGAACTGCAGAAGAACGCCGTATTCCGCAATGCCAACATGGCGGCGGCGCAGCTGGTGGGCGCACAGGCGCAGGCCATGCAGGACGCGGCGAAGAACAGTGCCGGCGCGTTTACGGGCTTTATGGGCATGAACATGGCGCAGCAGAGCGGCGGCGTGAATGCGGCACAGCTCTTCCAAATGGGTGCGCAGCAGCCTCAGCAGTCACAGCCCCAAGCGAATGCGAATGCGTGGAAGTGCAGCTGCGGTGCAACGGCAACGGGAAAATTCTGTCCCGAATGCGGCGCGAAGAAGCCCGAGACGCAGGGCTGGACCTGTGTCTGCGGTGCAGTCAATATGGGCAAGTTCTGTTCGGAGTGCGGTGCAAAGCGTCCGGCAGGCGCCCCGGTTTACCGCTGCGACAAGTGTGGCTGGCGTCCCGAAGATCCCGCCCATCCGCCGAAGTTCTGTCCCGAATGCGGTGACCCGTTTGATGATGGCGACAAGCTCTGATGCCGTTTGCCAAATTGAAATAAGCGGATCCCTTGTCAAACGCCTGCCCTTATGATATAATTAAACCGGATATTTCAAAAACAGCTATAATACGGGCAATTTCGAGAACGGCCCGGGCAGATCGGAACGGGAAACGGCGGCGAAAATGAGCGAGGCCGCAAGGGCAGAGCTGTCGCGGAAAAATTCCCGAATTTCCCCAATAACCCTTGCGTGCTTGACTGTTGTCCGAAATTACAACAAAGAAATTCAAAAAAAGGAGGAGTTGTCATGAAGTACGGCATCTACTACGCCTACTGGGAGGATATGTGGGGAGCCGATTACATTCCCTACATCGAAAAAATCGCCAAGCTCGGCTTTGACTTTCTGGAGATCGGCTGTGCGCCGGTGAACGATTTCCCCATTCAGACGCTGCGCGACATGAAAAAGTGTGCGGACGACAACGGCGTTTTCCTGACCGGCGGCTACGGCCCGAGCGCGGACCGCAACATGGCTTCGGCGGATCCGCAGGTTGCGCAGAATGCCAAGAGTTTCTACTATGAGTTGTTCAAGCGCTTTGAAATTCTGGGCATCAATACCATCGGCGGCGGTCTGTACTCCTACTGGCCGGCAGACTACACCAAGCCCATCGACAAGGCAGGTGACTGGGCGCGTTCCGTGGCAAACGTGCGCGAGGTGGGTCGCCGTGCAAAGGAATACGGCGTGCACTTCTGTCTGGAGGTGCTCAACCGCTTTGAGGGCTACCTGCTCAACACCTGTGCGGAGGCCGTGCGTTTTGTGGACGAAGTGGGTGAGGACAACGTGCACGTGATGCTGGATACCTTCCATATGAACATCGAAGAGGATGACATGGCGGACGCAATACGCCTGGCCGGCAAAAGATTGGGCCACTTCCACACCGGCGAATGCAACCGTCGCGTACCCGGCAAGGGTCGCATGCCCTGGCGGGAAATCGGCGCTGCCCTGCGTGAGATCGGCTATGAGGGCACGGTCTGCATGGAGCCGTTCGTGAAGATGGGCGGCGAAGTCGGACGCGACATTCGCATCTGGCACAATATGTACGACGACCTTTCCGAGGAAAAGCTCGACAAGGATGCGGCAGATGCCCTGCGCTTCGAGCGGTACATGTTTGACGGGAAAATGTAAAACGGAACAGGAAAAAAGATGCTGCCGCAGGATCATGCTCTGCGGCGGCATCTTTGATTTTCATTCGCGGCAGTGCGGCGGGTGCGTAAGGGCGATGGTGGGGTTGGTCAATCCCCCCAACTTTCCGTGAAGAACCCAAATTTTCGTGATTAACCCAAATTCAGGAGCTAAATCCCCATATTTTGTGATGACAGATAAGATTAATTATGCTATAATTTATGTAATGAGATTTGCATTGAAAGGGGAATACCGACATGAGGGAAATTATCGGTTTTCACGTTGAGCGGGATGAGAACGGCTATCTGAGCAATTGGTACCCGTCGCACTTCACGCTGGACGGCGTGGAATTTTCATCCATGGAACAGTACATGATGTACAAAAAGGCAGTCATCTTCGGCGACACGGAAAACGCAAAGACAATCATGGAGAGCGACGATCCGGCAAAGATCAAGGCGGCCGGGCGGCGCGTGACCGGCTATAACGACCACCTCTGGAACGGCATACGACAGATCGTGGTCTATGAGGGGCTGATGGCGAAGTTTGCGCAAAACGCCGATCTTCGCGAAAAGCTGCTGGGCACGGGCACGGCACTGCTGGCCGAGTTTGCCGGCACCGATCCCGTCTGGGGTATCGGCCTGAACACCTTCAACCCCGACCGCTATGACACATCCAAGTGGCGCGGCCGGAACCTGCTGGGCTATACGCTGATGATCGTGCGGGAGAAGCTGAGAAACGGGGAAATGAATAACCGGTAACCGTTTATCGGTTACCGGTTGAAAGGTTTCACTGCCTACCGATCCGTCGCTCAGCTGACCTTTACCTTGAAGCTGACCTTGGCACGGCTGTTGTCCTTGGCATAGACCGTGATGGTCGCCGTGCCCTTGCCGACGGCTTTCAGCACGCCGTTTTCGATTTTTGCAATTCTTTTGTTGCTTGTCTTCCATACCAGATCCTGATAGCTGGCGTTGGACGGCTCGAAGGAGACCTTGATTGTGTCGTCGCTGTCGCTCTTCTTCATATTGAGCACGGTCTTGGAGTTGAGCGTCGCCCCGCCGCGGGTGACGCTGATCCCCTTGACCGCCGTCTTGGTCACCGTAATCCTGCAAGTCGCCTTCACATGCCTGTTGTCGACGGATATGCAGCTGACGGTGGCCGTTCCGATGCCGTTTATCGTGATCCGGCCGCTTGCTTCGTCTACGGAAACAACGCTTTCCCTGCTGCTTGTCCACCTCACGTCCGGGTAGGTGGCGTTCGAGGGCGTGACGACAGACCTGAATACTTCAAAGGTCTTGCCCGCATTGTCTTCATAGTTATAGCTCCTGCTTTTGGCCGTCTTGCCGTCGGAAACGTTCACTATGCCGATCTTTTTGACGGCAACTTTTTTGACCGTCACCGTGCACTTGGCGACGAGGCCGCTGCCGTCCAGCGCCGTACAGGTGATCGTGGCCGTGCCCGGCGTGATGCCGGCGATCAGCCCGTTGGAATCGATCCGTGCCACGTCCGTATTGCTGCTTGCCCAGAGAACGGCCTTGTCGAAGGCATCTTTGGGGCTGATGCTCACCTTCAGGCGCGATACGCCGTGGTGATACATCGTCAATCTCGTTGAGCTGAGTCTGAGCCTTGTGACCTTCTGATTTTCAACCGTCACCGTGCACCGGGTCTGATGGCCGCTTGAGGCCGTGGCGGTGATGACGGCCGCGCCGACGGATACGCCCGTCACGACGCCCTTCTTTGAAACCGTCGCCACTTCGGGGTCGCTGCTTGTCCAGGTGACGGTCGATATCGTGGGTCTGCCGGAAAGCGTGGCCTTGAGCGTTGCCGTCTTGCCGCGCACCACCGTCTTTTCGGCAGGCAGGGCAATGCCCGTCACGCCTTTTCTGCGTGCGGTGACGGTGCAGCTTGCCGCATACCCGCCCGCCGTGGCAGTGATGACGGCAGTGCCCTTCGTGGCCACACAGGTGATTTCGCCCTCGGCGTTGACCATGGCCACACTCTCGTTGCTGCTCGTCCAGATAACCGTCCGGTCGGTGGCGTTCTCGGGCTCGACCGTGGCCCTGAGCGTGCCGACGGTCTGCCCCTTTCCCAGATCGAGCCTTGCAAAGTTCAAAGAGATGCCCGTTACCGGTGCGTAGTCGAAATACCCGATCGCCCGGCCGATTTCAAGGCAGTGTTCGGCAACATCCGAACCGTATGCGCACAGGATTGTCGCGCCCTCGGGCAGAGATTCAAACCGGGTATCATTGCCCGAAATGCTGATCTCGCAAAGTTTCGTGCAGCCGTCAAAGGCCGCCCCATCGATATCCGTTACCTCGCTCGGGACGGTTATGCTTTGCGCATCCTTGTCGCAGGAGAGCAGTATCAGTCCGCTTTCCTTCCCGTTTTCAAAGACATATCTGTATTCGTTGCCGCCGTCCCAAAAGCCGTAGCCGCGCTTGCCCAGCGTCTTTGCGCCCGTCGTGCCCAATGTGCAATGCAGTGCGGTGCCGGATGAAAAACTGTAGCTGCTCAGAGATTGCAATGTGGACGGAATGTCCAGCCGCGTCAGTGCGCTGCAGCCGATAAAGGCCCGGGTGCAGATTTGGGTCAGCCCCTCCGGCAGAGAGATGCTTGAAAGGCTCGTGCAGTCCCTGAAAGTGCCCTGGAGAATTTCCTTCACGCCGTCCGGAACGGTGATGCTCGTAAGGCTACTGCAACCGTTAAAGGCGTTCCATTCGATTTTGGTCAGGCCGTCCGGCAAAGTGATCTTCGCAAGGGCGGTGCAATCGGAAAAGACGCTGTCCGTGATCGTGCTTACACCCTGTGGGACGGAGACGTTCGTCAGCTTGCCGCACTTGAAGAAGGCAAACTTGCCGACGGACGTGAGTCCCTCGGGCAGGTCGATCGACGAGAGCTTTGCGCAGCCGTTGAAGGCATAGGCGCCGATCCGGGTGACGCTTTCCGGAATGCCGATGCTGCCCAGCGCGGAGCAGTCCGAGAACAGGCCCTCCGCAATCTCCGTCAGCCCTGCGGGCAGGCTGATGCTTGTCAGGGATGTGCAACCCTCAAAGGCGGAACTGCCGATTTTGGTGACACTTGAAGGAAGAGACACGCGCGTGAGCGCGGTGCAGCCCTTAAATGCAGAGCCGCCGATCTCCGTCACGCCCTCGGGAATCGTCACGGAAGTCAGGGATGTGCAGTCCGCGAAGGCGCTGCTGCCGATTTTGATGACGGCCACGCCGTCGATCGTATCCGGAATGTCGAGTGCGCCGCTGCAGTCATCCGCGTGCCCGGTGATGGTGCCGGTGGAAGCATTGAAGTTGAGGCCGTCGCCATCCTCCTGCGGGTCGCCGCCTTCCGGGTGATCCAGGCCCATATCGTCATCGCCGGTGTCGGCTGTTTCCGGCATTTCATCCAATATTGCGATTTCATCCTCTTCGGTTGCAGACCCGACTGTTTCCTCGGAGGTGGTCTCTTCGGTCGGTTCGGGTTCGGCCGTCTCTTCGATGACGGTCTCCCCGCTTGGCTCAGACTCTGCCGTTTCCTCGATGACGGCCGCTTCAATCGGTTCGGGTTCGGCGGTCTCCTCGGCCAAGGATGCGGGTGCGCTGCCGAGCAACAGCGCCAGCACCATAATAAAGCTCATATATTTTTTCATGTTCGCAGCCCTTCCGCCTGAAATCACATATGCATATTGATACTTCTGTTTTTATTTTAGCATTGACAGGCCTTATCCGTCAAGCATTCGCCCGGACGAACTTGCAATCGGACGGCGATATGCTATAATGCTTTCGATCCCTAGAGTGTGTTTCTAAAATGAGACATGTGCAGTTTCGAGTGGATTTGCTTGCAGTTCAAGGCGATTTTCCGCAGGTTTACTGGAGGTAAATCAAGGGAAATCAACGCAGAAATGCAGGCAAAGACGCCGAAAATGCATCGTGGCGAATTTAGAAACACGCTCTAAGCTATTTCTAAGGTTTTCGGCTTATGATATACCCTGTGGAGGATTGATTGTATGAAGCTGTTGCTTGCGGAAGATGAAATCGCCATGTCCGAGGCGGTTGTGGACATACTCACTTATCACAAATACAGCGTGGATGCGGTGTACAACGGTGCGGATGCGCTCTCCTATGCCCTGACGGGGCAGTATGACGGCGTGATCATGGACATCATGATGCCGAAAATGGACGGCATCGAGGCGCTGCGGAAAATCCGCGCAGCGGGCTGCGGCGTACCGGTGCTGCTGCTCACGGCCAAGTCCGAGGTGGAGGATCGCATACGCGGTCTGGACGCGGGTGCGGACGATTACCTGCCCAAGCCCTTTGCAATGGGCGAACTGCTGGCGCGGGTGCGGGCGATGCTCAGGCGGCGCGAAAACTACACGCCGGACGTCGTGCGCGTGGGCGACATCGAACTGGATCAGAGCCGCAGCGAACTGCGCTGCGGCGGGCAGAGCGAGCCGCTCAGCAGTCTGGAATACCGCATGATGGAGCTCTTTGCCCTCAACCCCGGCATCTGCTTCTCGGCCGGTTCACTGCTGGAGCGCATCTGGGGCATGGATTCCGATGCCGAGGAAGGCTCGGTCTGGGTTTACATTTCCTATTTGAGAAAGAAGCTGACGAAGATCGGCTCGACGGTCACGATACGCTCCCGCCGCGGCGTGGGCTATTCTCTGGAGGTGGGCAAGTGATACGCGCACTGAGGCGGCGCTTCATACGCGGCGCAATGCTGGCGCTGGTTATACTGATCGCGCTGATCATCTGCGGCAGCACGGCGGCCAGCCTGATACAGTTTCGGCGGGGCGTAAACGAACGTATCGAAGCGATATTTGAGGGCGGCGACGAAGCGCAGACCGGCAAACAGCCGGAGTCCTCACTCTTCGGCCTGATCTGGGGGACAGGGTTCGACATGCGTCTGGGCTATTACCTCGTGGAAACAGACGACGACGGCACGGCACGGGTGCTCGACGAAAAGGGCATCTGGGATGCAGACGAGGATACGGCACAGACGCTGGCGGGGCGCGTGCTGGCAACGGGCAAAACGAGCGGCCACATCGATCAGTACCGCTTTGAACTGCAGGGGGATCGCCTGGTGCTCATGGACGTGGGCGGACAGATGTTCATGCTCCTGGACAGCTTCCGCTCGGCGGTGCTGCTGGGGCTGATCTGCCTGGGCGGCATGTTCCTGATACTGCTGCCGGTGTCCTCGCGCATGGTCAAGTCCTATGCGGCGAACATCGAAAAGCAGAAACAGTTCATCACCAATGCGGGACATGAGATCAAGACGCCCGTGGCCGTCATACTCTCCAATCTGGACGCGATGGAGCTCATACGCGGCGAGAACAAGTGGAGCAGGAACATACGCGGCCAGGTGGATCGCTTAAGCGCACTGCTGCAGCGGCTGCTCTTCATTGCCCGCGCGGACGAGGGCAGCCTGAGACAGCCCGCGGAGCTGCTGGATCTGACATCGATGCTCACATCCGAGGCGGAGACCTACCGCGAAATGGTGGATGAAAAAAAGATCACGCTTACGCAGAGCCTGACGGCGGGTGTGCGCGTGCGCGCCAACCGCGAATATCTGGCGCAGCTGCTGCACGCGCTTCTGGATAACGCCGTGCAGTACACGCCCGAGGGCGGACGGATCGATATCCGCCTTGAAACAAAGCGCAGGCGTGCGCTGCTGTCGATCGAAAACAGCGTGGCCGCGCTGCCGGACTGTCCGCCCGAGGCCCTCTTTGACCGCTTCTACCGCGGCGATGCCGCCCACACGCAGGCCGGCGGCTACGGCATCGGCCTGTCGGCGGCGCGTGCGGTGGCCGAAATGTACGGCGGCACGGTCACGGCGAACTATCTGCAGGACGGTGTGTGCTTCACTGCCGAACTCCCGCGCTGAGAACAGCGGATAGTGATCAGATGAATGGTGAGGGATACGGTTTGGTTTGACGCCAACACACCAACCCGTACAATTTCACCGGTCACTATTCACACTTTGTTTCAATTTCCGATACCGTTTTCTAAGGAAGAACTAAGGTTGGCACTCTACAATATCCTCAATCCACCGGAAAGGACAAATATCTGATATGAACAAGGCACCCAAGAAGACGCGCAAGCGGCGCTTCAAAAAACTGATTATCTGGCTGATCGTACTGCTGCTGCTGGCGGCTGCACTCTGGTACGGCTACGGCATGCTCAAGCAGGAATACACCACTGTGTACGATTCCTACACCGCATCCATCGGCTCCATTTCCAATTCGCTGAGCTTCAGCGGCAACCTGAGCCTGATCGACAGCGCGAGCTATTCCGCGTCGGGCTCCGGCACGGTGCGCAAGGTCTACGTGGCCGTGGGCGACGATGTCAAGGACGGCGACAAGCTGCTGCGCATGAGCAACGGCGAGACGATCGAGGCCGAGTTTGACGGCCGCGTCAATGCGCTCGAGGTCGCCGAGGGTGACGAGGTCAATGCGGGCGACATGCTGGTGCAGGTGGCGGACTTCACGCACATGTCCGTGCGCTTCCGCGTGGACGAGTATGACATCTCCGAAGTTGCGGTCGGTCAGGCCTGCACGGTGACGGTTACGGCACTTGAAAAGTCCTACGATTCGCAAATTTCGGCCATCGACTATATTTCGGCCTCCGGCGGCAATGTCGCCTACTACACCGCCACGGTCTATGTGGATGTGGACGACGGCGTGTATCCGGGCATGCAGACGAGCGTCACCATCGTGCAGGAAGAGGCCAACGATGTGGTCATACTGAAGATGGACGCACTGAGCTTTGACAATAACAATTCGGCCTACGTGCTGATGTACAACGATGCGGGCGAGCTGGAGCAGGTCAGCGTAGAGGTCGGCGTGAGCAACGGCAACTACGTCGAGATCAGGAGCGGCCTTTCCGACGGCGATACCGTCTATGTCGTGAGCGAAACCGAGGCGCAGGCGACCGGCCTGAGCGGACTGGTATCGGGCATGTTCGGCTCTCAGGAGTTCAACGCACCCGGCGGCGGTGGCGGCGATATGCCCGACTTCAGCAATTTTGACAGCGGCAGCATGCCTGACTTCGGTGGCGGTGGCGGCGGTGGCGCACCCGGCGGAATGGGCGGTGGCCGGCAGTGAGCGAGAACGGATTTTTCCGGATGCGCGATATCTGCAAGTCCTATCATCTGGGCGATGAGGAAATGCCGGTGCTCAAGAACATCTGCCTGGAACTGGACAAGGGCGAATATCTCTCCGTGCTCGGCCCCTCCGGCAGCGGCAAATCCACGCTGATGAACATCATCGGCTGTCTGGACATTGCTACGAGCGGCGAATATATGCTGCACGGGCGCGAGATCGACGATCTGAGCGAGGCGGAGCTGGCACGCATCCGCAGCCATGAAATCGGCTTCATATTTCAAAACAGCCAGCTTCTGCCGCGCCTGACGGCACTGAAGAATGTCGAACTGCCGCTGATCTATGCGGGCGTCGGTCCGCGCGAGCGGCGCAGACGTGCCGAGGAAATGCTCGGGCGCGTGGGGCTGTCGGAACGGCTGCACCACCTGCCCAGCCAGCTCTCCGGCGGCCAGCAGCAGCGCGTGGCCATTGCCCGCGCCATGATCAACAACCCCAGCCTGCTGCTGGCGGACGAGCCGACCGGCGCACTGGATCAGAAGACGGGCCGGCAGGTGATGGCGCTCTTCGGCGAACTGAGTGCCGAGGGCCGCACCATCATCATGATCACCCATGACGCGAACATTGCAAAGTACGCGCACCGCGTGGTACACATCATCGACGGCGAGCTGACGGAGGGAGGCGTGACGAACGATGCTTAAGAAGTTCAGGAGCAACCTCATCATGCTCAAGGAATGCTTCGCGATGTCGCTGAACAACATCGTATCCAACCGCATGCGCTCCTTCCTGACGGCGCTGGGCATACTCATCGGCGTCTGCGCCGTGATCGCGCTGATCACCACTGTGTCGGCCGTGTCCGGCTCGCTCTCCTCCTCGTTTTCGTCGCTGGGTGCGGGCACGCTGACGGTCATGGTCACGGGCAGCGACCTCAAATCGGGCCTGACCACGGATGATCTGGCGGAAATTACCGCCATGGACGAGGTGGACGGCGTGTCCCCGGGCGTATCGCTCTCGGCCCGCGTCTCCCGCGGCGGCAGCTACGAGACGGGCGTTTCCGTCTCCGGCAAGAATGCCTACTATTTCAGGAGCACCGAGGATCTGCTCAAGCGCGGACGATTGATGAACACCCTCGATGAAGACAACATGACCTTCGTCTGCTGGATTTCCCAAGACATGGTCGATACCTTCTTCTACGGCATCGACCCCGTCGGTGAGAACCTCTACATAGAGGGCATTCCCTTCCTTGTGGCCGGCATACTGGACGACGACGCGACCGAGTCCATCGCCAGCATGATCTCCGGCAGCGCAGACATACTCATCCCCTACACCACCGCCATGAAGATGAACAACGAAAACGTGGTCACCAACTTCACGGTCTATCTGGCGGACGGCGTGGATTCCGACAGCGCGGCCACGGCCATCGAAAACACGATGGATGCCATGTTCTCCTATGAGGATGACTGCTTTGAGGTGACGACCATGTCCGGCATCGAGGATACCATGGAAGAGATGCTCTCGATGATGACGGCACTGCTGGCGGGCATTGCATCGATCGCACTGGTTGTGGGCGGCATCGGCATCATGAATATGATGCTGACCTCCGTGACCGAGCGCACGAGCGAGATCGGCCTGAAGAAGGCGCTGGGCGCACTGCCCTGGCACATACAGTTGCAGTTTCTGATCGAGTCGTTCCTGCTGTCGATGATCGGCGGCGTGGCGGGCGTGGTGCTGGGCATCATACTCTCCTTTGCGCTCTGCCAGGCCATGAGTACGACATTCACCATCTCCGTGGGCGCGATCATACTGGGTGCGGGCTTCTCCGCCGCCGTCGGCGTGATCTTCGGCTGGGCACCGGCCCGCCGCGCCAGCAAGCTCAACCCGATCGACGCGCTGAGATCACTGTAAGGAATAAAAAAGGAGGACATCCCATGAAAAACGCAAGCCGCATACTGGCCTCGCTCGTGGCTATCGGTGCTGCCCTGCCGCTGAGCATCGCCTGCGCCGCATCTTTTTCCGGCACCGTGACCGCAAGCCGCAGCGTACAGGTCTACGCGCCCATCGGTGGGCAGGTCGAGCAGATCACCGTCAATGTCGGCGATCATGTTTCCGTCGGCGACGACATCGCCCAACTGAAGGTTGAGAGCGTGTACGCCGAGGAGGACGGCACGATAACCGGCATCTTTGCCCGGCCCGGTGACAACGCCGAGACCGTATCCGACAAGTACGGCGCACTGATGTACATCGAGGGCGAGAGTGTGTATTCCATCTCCGCCTCGACGGACAACGCCTACAACACCACCGAGACCAAGTTCGTGCACGTGGGCGAGACGGTCTACCTCTCCTGCTATTCCGATTCCACGCACACCGGTACGGGCATCATTACGAGCATCGAGGGCACGGACTACAATGTGGACGTGACGAGCGGCAGTTTCCTGGTCGGCGAGACGGTCACCGTCTACCGCGGCGACAGCGCCGTGACCGCCAACCGCATCGGCCGCGGCACGCTCAACCGCAAGAGCCCGACGGCCGTGACCGCGCAGGGCAGCATCGTCTCCATTGCCGTGCAGGACGGCGACACCGTCAGGAAGGGCGACCTGCTGCTGACCACCCTCAGCGGAGACTTTGACGGCCTGTACATGTCCGGCACGAGCATCATTTCCGATGTGAGCGGCACGATCGCCAAGATCAACTTGGAGCAGGGCGCTGCCGTCGAAAAGGGCAGCGTGGCCGCCGTGATCTATCCCGACAGCGAAATGCGCGTCGAGGCAAGCGTCTCCGAATACGATCTGGAGAGCGTGCACGTGGGCGACACGGTGACGGTTGAACTGCTCTGGAATCAGGACAGCGGCGTCAGCTACGAGGGCACGATCTCGATGATCTCTGCCGTCGCCGATGAGGCGCAGCAGACGGCCGAGGCCGATTCCGAGAGCGATACCACCTACACCGTCTACGTTGACTTCACGCCCGATGAGAACACGCGCTACGGCATGAGCGCGGTCGTATCGACGGGAGACGACTGATTAGTGATTAGACCTGTAACCGGTAACCGGCATCTCCGGCCGCCAAAGGAGGCTTGTACATGAAAAAATATTTGGCACTGATATTGGCGCTGATACTTTGCCTGACGGCCGTCATGGCCTGGGCGGAGTCGGAGGAAACGCCGACGGCCGAAGCGACGCAGGAGGCCAAGGCCACGCCCGAGCCGACCGCCACGCCCGAACCGACGGCAACGGCCACACCCGAAGCGAGTGCCACGCCCGAGCCGGGCGCAGAGGCTTCATCCGAACCCGAGGCGAGTGCAAGCCCAGAGGCCACGCCCGAGGCAAGTGCCACGCCCGAGGCGAGTGCCACACCCGAGCCGACTCCGGCTGCCGACCTGCCCACGCCGGACAGCGTCACCGCAGGGGCCATCGACATCCGCCTGGAGGGTGCGCAGGAGATGAACGGTGTTTGGACGGTGATGCTGAACGCACCCGATGCGTCCCTGAACTTCTCCTGGACGGCGAACGTTGAAAATACGGGCTTTGTGGTCTATGTGGATTCGACACTCGTATCCGACAACATCATTCAGGCATCTTCCCTCTCTCTGGCCGCCGCCAACTGCACGGACCGGCATGTGCTGTACGTGGGCGCGGTCGGGCAGGACGGCACGGCCGTCTGGGGCAGCCTGAATTTCCAAATAGTCGCAGGCGGCGGCGGTTTCCCGGGCGGCTTCTCGGGCGGGGGTTTCCCGAGCGGCGGCGGGGGAATGGGAGACATGGCTGAGCAGGAGCAGGGCTTTCACGTGACGCCCGGCGCGGCACTCACCGACACCCACGCCGGCGGCAACAAGACGCTCACGGCCTTCGCAGCGGCAGACATTGCCGGCACCGGCGAGGCCGTCAGCGCCATCACGCAATACGACAGCGGCGAAACGCTCACCCTCGATGACGGCGCGACTTTCACCGTTCAGACCGAGGACACGACGCTTACCCTGCAGCCCGAGACATCGGGCGAGGCATGGCAGCTGAGTCTGCTGATGCTGGAAGGCCTGGAGCGCAGCGGCATCGACACGCTCTGCCTGAACTTTGCGGACGGCAGCAGCACGACAATCGATACCGCACTTGAACTCTTCGGTACGGTCTGGGGACAGCTGCGCTCGGCCGGCTATGTCGGCAAGGACTGCGTTCTGACGGTCACGGCCGAGGGCATCATGGTCGAAATTGACGGGACTGCATATCTGCTCAATGCGGACGGCACGCTGGGTGCCGCATCATAAAGGAAAAGTATTATGCGAAAGAGGATATTGCTGCTGAGCCTGACGCTGCTGCTTGCGGCGCTGCCGGCTCTGGCGGAGGTCTACTCGGGCGTGACCGTGGCAAGCGAGACGATCGCGGTCACGGCAAGATCCGAGAGCACCATAGACGAGGTCTGCGTATCGGCGGGCGGGATCATCACCGATGGCGGGACGGCCGTGACGCTCAGAACACAGAAAGTCTTTGCCACGCAGGAGGGCACGATCGCCGAGATCAGCGATGATGAATCATCGATCACCCTTGCGCCACTGTCAAAGTACTACGTGTACTGCACCGTCAGTGAGGCGCGGGCCGTGCCGGAGACCATGCTGGTGCACTCCGGCGAAACGGTATACATGAAATGCACCGCCAACGGCACGCACTGGGCCGAGGGCCGCGTGACGCTGATCGACGGCGAGGAGTACCGCGTGGAGACCACGGGTGGCGAGCTCTACATCGGCGAGACCGTGTATCTCTACCGCAGTGCGGACTTTGACTATGACGGCTGCGTGGGCATCGGTACGGTGGTATCGACCGATCCGGAGACCTACGATATCAGCGGCAACGTTGTCAGGATGTGCGTGACGGACGGCGAATATGTGCAGCGCGGCGAACTGCTCTGCGAAGTTGCTCCCGAGGGTGGCGCCGAGATCACGTCTGACGCGGACGGCATCGTGCTGAGCGTGAACGTCGAGAGCGGACAGCAGGTGCGGGCGGGTGACGTGCTCATGACCGTCGCACCGACGGACGGCATATGCGTGCAGATCAGCGTGGAAGAGAGCGTTGCGGCGACGCTGCAGGCGGGTGACCGCGTGGAGATCGTCTACGCCTCGGATGCGGATGAACAGGTCGTGGGCGGCACGATCACAGAGATTTCCGCCGTGGCCGATGATGACGGCTACAGCGTGCGCATCATGCCCGACGAAGTCCCCGCTGCGCTGGGCCTCAGAGCAGATGTACGTGTATAGTATAATAGGAAAGATCCACCGAATCACCCTCGATGGATCTTTTTTGATGCTTACCGCGTCACAGACAGCTCCCGATAGGTCTGTCGTATGAACACCGCGGCGATCACGCATGTCAGCAGGTCGGCGGCGGGGAAGGACCACAGTATGCCGTCAAGACCAAAGAAAATCGGCAGGATTATCGGCAGAAACACACCGAATATGATCTCGCGCGTCAGGGAGACTATGGTGGAGGCCAGTGCCTTGCCCAACGCCTGAAGATAGATGAAAGTTCCCTTGTTCAGCGTGGCCAGCGGCATCAGGCACAGATAGGTTCTGAAGCACCTGACCGTGAAATCGGCATAGTACGCGCTCTCGTTGGCCGCGCCGAAGAGCATGGAAATCTGCAGCGGGAAGATCTCGACGATCGCCAGCGCAACCAGTCCCACGGCAAATTCGCTTGCCAGCAGGCGCGTAAACAGCCCCTTGGCGCGATCCGTCCTGCCCGCACCGATGTTGTAGCCGGCAACGGGGATGCACCCTGCCGCCATACCGATGGCAATGGATATGGCGATCTGGAAGAACTTCATCACAATGCCGAGCACTGCCAGCGGAATCTGCGCATACTCGGCCTGCCCGAAGATTTCATCCCGTGCGCCATACTTGATGCACATGTTCTGCACGGCCGCCATGGAGATGACCAGGGAGACCTGCGCCAGAAAGCTGGTCAGGCCCAGCACGAGGAAGCTGCGCATCAGCCGTCCGTCCGGGCGAAAACTTGTGCGATTGAGTTTGACAACCTTCATGTGCAGCAGGTAGATCAGCGAGAGCAGAGCCGTGAGCACCTGACCGATCACCGTGGCCACCGCAGCGCCCATCATGCCCCAATGAAAGCCGTATATGAACAGCGGATCCAGTATGATGTTGGCCACGGCGCCGAGCACGGTTGCCACCATCGCGTATCTCGGGCTGCCGTCGCTGCGGATGATCGGGTTCATGGCCTGACCGAACATGTAAAACGGTATGCCCAGGGCGATGTAGAAGAAGTATTCCTTTGCAAAGGCGTGCGTTTCGGCATTGACGTTTCCGCCGAAGAGTGCCAGGATCGGCTCACTGAAGATCAGATAGACGGCGGTTAAAATTACACTGCAGACGATGCACAGTGCTATGGCGTTGCCGACGGATCTGTGCGCATCCTCGCTGTTTCCCCTGCCCAGCGCAATGCTGACAAAGGCGCAGCAGCCGTCACCGATGAAGACCGCAAAGGCCAGCGCGATCACCGTCAGCGGAAACACGACCGTGTTGGCCGCGTTGCCGTAGGAGCCCAGATAGCTCGCATTGGCGATGAAGATCTGGTCAACGATGTTGTAGAGCGCACCCACGAGCAGCGAAATAATGCAGGGGATGGCGTAGCGCCGCATGAGCTTTCCGATTCGTTCCGTTCCGAGAAACTGATTACCCTGTTCCATCAAAATCGTACTCCCTTTCGAGTCAAAAAATGCACAGCCCGTGAAATCCGGACTTACGCATTCAATGCTGCACGATTCTGGTCTGCGAAACAAAAAACGCATAGCTTCTCTGCAACCGGATTTACGCAGGGAAGCCACACGTTGTGAACGGATTATAACAAAAGCAGATTGAAATTGCAAATCGGTTTATTTTAAGATCTCGTCAAAAACTTGGGATACACTGATTAAATGAGGTGGCAAGCTGAGCAGTGAATTTTGCGGCAGATACGATTGCAGAAATCGAAGGTTTACTGGATGTAAATCGAGATTTCTGCAAGATGCAGATGCCGTGAAAGGCACGCTCAGATTCGCCGCCGAATTAATCAGGGGATCCCTTACGCCGTGAATTTGAACCCGGTCGTGACGCCCATATAGATGAAATAGGCCACGATGATCACGCCCAAGGTGATCGCCATCACGACGCGCAGGCGGCTCATCTTGCGCAGCCCCTTGCGCTCCAGCAGGTTGGGCACGAGTATGGCGAGGATCACCGCAACGATCAGGCCATAGGAAAAACTGCTCTGCTCCGTGCCGCTGTCCCAGAACAGTGCCACGGCTGCCAGTATGCCCAGCACCGCGCCCGCGATGCTCTGATACAGCTTCCACTTCTGCTCGTCCAGGCGGGCAATGAAGAGCTGAAAGCCGTTCATGCCGGAATCTTCGAGTATACTCTCCTGCAGTTCATCCTCCGTCATGGCTTTCGGATCGGGATCGGGATCAAGCGTCGCGTCGCGCTCTTCAAACTCGTTTTGTTTATTTTCATCCATGAGAATAAAATACCTCCAAGCTCGATTGATACTTCTATTATGCACCAAAACGGGCACTATGGCAAGCGTTTTATTCGATTCTTTCGCGGCTTTTCACAGGCCCTGCTGCGCTCATCCCTTGACCGATCCTGCGGTGACACCCTTGATGATGAAGCGCGACAGGAAGATGTACACGATCAGCACCGGCAGTATGGCCAGCAGTATGAACATGTAGACCTTGCCCAGGTCAAACTTGGAATAGTCCGCGGCACGCAGCTGCGCGATCATGATCGGCACGGTCTTCATCTCGGCCTTGTCCAGTATCAGCGCGGGCAGGAAGTAGTTGTTCCAGGATTCGACGAAGGTGAATATCAGCTGCACGGCGCAGGCCGGCTTGAGCATGGGCAGTATGATGCGGTTGAATGTGTGGAATTCGTTTGAGCCGTCCACGCGCGCCGCCTCGACGATCTCCATGGGCAGTACACTCTTCATGTACTGTATCATGTAGAAGAACACGACCGGTGCTGCCACGGCAGGCACGATCAGCGGTATGTAGCTGTTGGTCAGGTGATACTTGTAGCACAGCTGCACAAAGCCCGCCGCCGAGACCTGCTTGGGGATGACCATGACGGCCAGTATGAATGTGAGCAGCGCCCTTTTGAACCTGAATTCATAGGCGTAGATGCCGTAGGCGGTCAGCGCGGAGAAATAGGTGGACACGAGCGCCGTCAGCGCGGCCACGATGAAGCTGTTGAGCATGCCGCGGGGAATGTTGATGGACGCATCGTTCCAGGCGTTTTTCAGGTTCTCCAGGAAATGCCCCTGCGGCAGTGCCTTGAAGCCGCCCTGCAGGTCCGCGTTCGTGCGCGAGGCGTTGACGATGAGCATGTAGAAGGAGAACAGGCAGAGCACCGTCAGGAAAATCAGCAGCACATAGACCAGTATGCGGCTGACGGTCAGCATGTTTTTGGCCTTTCGGCTGTCGTTGTTGTTCATGTCAGACCCTCCTTACCTTTCTTCCTTTTTCGTCAGCGACTTGAACACGATGATGCTCAGCAGGCCGGTGATGATGAATATGAATACGGAGATAGCACCTGCCATGCCGTAGTTTTTGCTGGTTTTGAGATAGCTGTTCAGGTACATGACCAGCGTGGTCGATGTGCGATTCGGCGTGCCGCTGCCGTTGGTGAGCACCTGCGGCACATCAAACATCTGCAGGCCGCCGATGAGCGCGGTGATGATGGTGTAGATCAGTATCGGCTTGAGCAGCGGCAGCGTGACTTTGAAGAAGGTCTGTACGGAGTTCGCGCCGTCGATGTTCGCCGCCTCGAAAAGACTCTGATCGATGCCCATGATGCCGGCCATGAACAGTATGGTGGTGTTGCCGAACCACATCAAAAAGTTCATAAAGCAGATCAGTGAGCGCACGGTGATCTTGATGCTGAAAAAGTCGATCGGCGTGTCGATCCAGCCTGCCTGTTGCAGCAGCGTATTGATCGGGCCGACGTTGGAGAAGAGCATGTAGAACAGCATCGAGAAGGCCGAGGCCATGATGAGGTTGGGCATGTAGATGACGGTCTTGAAGAAGCGCTGGCCGCGGATCTTCAGACGATAGCTGGTGAAGAATATCGCCAGCAGCAGCGCGATGATGATCTGCGGTATCGCGCCGCCCACCCAGAGCACGATCGTGTTCCAGGTGTACTTGAGTATGTCGATGGTGCCGTTCTTGTCGGGCGTGAAGAGCTTGACGTAGTTCTGCAGGCCCACGAAATTCGGGCCGACCTGGTTGAGGCCCTCGCGATAGTTCTCAAAGAAGCTGTTGTAGATGGTCAGCAGCTGCGGGGCCAGATGAAAGACGGCGTAGACCAGAAGGAAAGGCAGGACGAACAGATAGCCCCACTTGGCGTAGCTGATCTTCGAATGCCCGTGCACCTTCAGCGCTTTCGGCTGCCTGCTCATGATGATTTCCTCCGTTTTCTTCATTATATATGGGGCAGGGCAAGTGCCCTGCCCCCAATGGCCTGATTGTGTGTGATTACGACGGGGTGACGATGGAGGGATACTTCTCGTTGATGTACTTGTAGAAGTTGCTCATGGCCTCTTCCTCGGTGACGGTGCCCTTGCAGTACTCTCTCCAGTTGGCCTGCAGGCCCTCGTTGAGCAGCTGGTCATAGATGGTGTGGTTCTCGAAGACGATGTTGCCGGCCATCTCGCAGAACATGGCGATGTCGTTCTGGCCGCCCAGGAAGGCGTTGCCGTACTCGGGATCCTGTGCCACGGCCTCGTTGACCTTCTTGTTGTTGGAGAACTGCGCCTCGTTCTTGACCAGCGCGGTGCAGACTTCCTCGTCGTTGATGAAGGTGTTCATGATGTCAGCCACCATGGTGGGGTTGTCCGTGCCGGTGGGCGCGAGCAGCCAGGTGCCGCCCCAGAAGTGCGCCTGCGGGCCTTCGCAGATGGCCCAATCGCCGTAGCAGCCCTTCTCGGCATCCTGAGCATTGCCCATGGAGAAGTTGAAGTACCAGGCAGGCCCAAAGTAGCACATGGCCTTGCCGTCGGCGAACATCTGAGCGGTGCACTCGTCAGACCAGATGTCGCAGTCGAGCGTGTAGCCCTTGTCGGAGAAATCCTTCGCCTGCTGCATCCAGGTCCGGATGGCGGGGTCGATCTGCAGGTTGTTGTCCGCGTCTACCCACGGGGAAGAGACGTTGTTGGAGAACACGCGATAGGTTGCGACTTCGGATGCGGTCATGAGATAGCCCTTTTCCGCGGCCTGAGCGGCAACGGCGTTGAACTTGTCCCAATCGCCCAGCAGTTCCTGCACCTCAGCGGGATCGTCCGTGCCCAGCACATCCTTGGCGATGGAGCGGCGGTAGATCAGCGCGGCGGGGCAGCACTGGAAGGAAACACCCTTCACGACGCCGTTGGCATCGGAAGCGGTCTGCACGGTGTACTCATAGGTGTTGGAGAAATCGGTCACGCCCAGAGCGGTGACGTCCTGCGTTGCGGAGGACTCGGTGTACTTCTGGATGTAGTCGGCCTCGGCCAGGAAAAGGTCAACCTTCTCGTCGGCGGAGGCGTTCTCCTGGTTCAGCAGTGCTTCGTCCAGTTTGTCCTGGTATGCGCCGTCGTTGCTGGGGGTGATGATCCAGTTGACGGTGACGCCTTCGGGCACCGTGTAGTACTTTTCAAAGAAGCCCTTGAATTCTTCGTTCCATGCGTAGATGTTGAAGACCTTGCCCTCTTCGGCTTCGGCCAGGGACGTGCAGCCCGCAAACGTCGCCGTGAGCATCAGGACTGCAAGCAACAGAGCCAGAGACTTTTTCATGATTTTTCCTCCTCCAAATTGATACGTACTGTATGTGTTCTGCATGACGCAGATATCACCCGTGTGAGTGGCCGGTGACCGGTCTGGTGGTGAGTCCTTCAGCCGCTGCGCAGCAACTGCTCATGCCTCCCCTTTCAGGGGCGGCAGGTTTTTGCCTGGCACTGTTTCCTGATCCCTAACCCCTATTCCCTGACAACAGCTTCACCGACTGCCCCTGCAGCAGGTGTCCCGGTATCAGTATCCGGTCCGTCAGCGTCGTGCGCGGCTTCTCGATCAGATCGATGAGCTTGGCTGCGGCGGCCCTGCCGATGGCTGCGGTGTCCTGGGCGTAGGTGGTCAGTGCGGGACTCATCACGCGGGAGAGCTGTATGCCGTCGTAGCCGGTGATGCTGATGTCCTCCGGTACGCGCAGCCCCATGCGCCGTATGGCGTTCAGGCCGCCCAGCGCCGAAAAGTCATCGGGCATCAGTATGCAGTCGGGCCGATCGCTCAGGCGCAGCAGCTGCTCCGTCAGCTTTGCACAGCCGTCCGGGTCGTGGTACACGCCCTCGCGGATGTAGGCCTCCGGTATCTGAAGCCCCAGTTGCTCGCAAGCACGGTAGAAGCCGGTCAGACGGTTTTCCGTGACGGCGGTGCGTTCGCCGTGAATCAGCGCGATGCGGCGATGCCCCTGTGCGTAGATGTAGCGCACCAGTTCTTCCATGCCGCGCACGTTGTCGGAGATGACGGCGGCGCGGTTGTTGAACACGTGGTCGATGGTCACCAGCGGCAGATCGGATTCGACCAGCTCGATGACCTGTGGGTCGTTGAAATTCACGCTGGCGATCACCACGCCGTCCACACTGCGGTAGAGGCAGTGCTGCAGGTAGGTCGCACTCTTTTTGCCGACGTTGCGGTTGATGAAGGTGATGTCGTAGCCGCTCTGCTCGGCCTCGGCCTTGAGGCTCTCGAGCACGGGCGAGAAATATTCGTGTGCCAGACCGCTGCGCTGCTCATCCACGAAGAGCACGCCGATGTTGTAGGTGCGCCTCGTCTTGAGCGCCCGCGCGGCGGAGTTGGCCATGTAGCCCAGATCATCGGCGGTCTTCTGCACCAGCTCGCGCGTCCGGGCACCGATGTCCGGCTGCCCCGAGAGCGCCTTGCTGACCGTCGCAACGGAGACGCCGCAGGCCTTGGCAATGTCCTTCATGGATACCACGCACGCAACGCCTCCTCGTTTAATCAGTTCCCTTAGCGAAACAATCTTAATCGTTTTCGCACTTATAAGATAGCGCATTATTGCCAAAAAAGCAAGTGTTTTTTGCACTGTTCCCGAATATTCGTCGATATGCCGCAAAATAGCGATCCAAAATTATGCTGACTGACGGGCGAACATTTCGCAGTTCTTTTTCATCACCCCACAAAGGACAAAATAAGGGATAAAATGAAAGATATGTCTTGATTTTTTCGTTGAAATACACTATACTGTCAGTGAGACTTGAGCAAACTGCTAAACTTAAACGTTTTCGAAATCCTGCACGAATCGGACGAAGGAGGTTATCCGCATGCAATTCGGCCACTTTGACGACGATCGTCGCGAGTACGTCATCACGAATCCGCGCACGCCGCTGCCGTGGATCAATTATCTCGGAAACGAGGATTTTTTCGCGCTTCTGTCCAACACGGCGGGCGGCTACTGCTTCTATCGCGATGCGAGGCTGCGCCGTCTGACCCGCTACCGCTACAACAACTCCCCGACCGATCAGGAAGGCTTTCATATCTATATAAAGGACGGAAATACCCTCTGGAACCCCGGCTGGCAACCCTGCAAGTGTGACCTTGACGGCTACTCCTGCCGCCATGGTCTGGGCTACAGCGTGATCGAAGGCGAAAAGGACGGCATTACGGCCGGGCAGACGCTGCTCGTGCCGCAGGGCGAGAACTGTATGCTCGTGCAGCTGCGCATTACAAACGGAAATGACGCGCCAAGGACGCTCGATGTGTTTCCCTATGTGGAGTTCTGCCTCTGGGATGCCATGGACGACGGCTCGAACTTCCAGCGCAACTTCTCCATCGGCGAGGTCGAGATCGAGGACAACGCCATCTACCACAAGTCCGAGTACCGCGAGCGCCGCAACCACTACGCCGTGATGTGGAGCAGCCGTCCCTTTGACGGCTTTGACACGGCCCGCGATGCCTTCATCGGCGTATACGGTTCGCCCGCCCTGCCCGAAGCGGTGGTACGCGGCAGTTGCACGGGTTCTGTCTGTCACGGCTGGGCCCCCGTGGGCGCGATGCAGTTTCACATAGCGCTCGCGCCGCATGAGACGCAGACGCTGCTGCTGGGTCTGGGCTACATCGAAAACCCCGAGGACGAAAAATTCGCATCCCCGGGCGTGATCAACAAGGAACGTGCGCACGCCATGATTGCCCGCTACGGCAGCAATGCCGACTTTGATGCCGCCATGGAGTCGCTGAAGCACCACTGGGACGAACTTCTGGGCAGCTACCGTGTGCACAGCGGTGATGAAAAGCTCGACCGCATGGTCAATATCTGGAACCAGTACCAGTGCATGGTCACCTTCAACATGAGCCGCTCGGCCAGCTACTTTGAAAGCGGCATGGGGCGCGGCATGGGCTTTCGCGATTCCTGCCAGGATCTGCTGGGCTTTGTGCACATCATTCCCGAGCGTGCACGCGAGCGCATACTGGACATCGCCGCCACCCAGTTTGCGGACGGCAGTGCCTATCACCAGTATCAGCCGCTGACGAAAAAGGGCAATATGGCCGTGGGCAGCGGCTTCAACGACGATCCGCTCTGGCTCATCGCGGGCGTGGATGCCTATCTGCGCGAGACGGGGGACTGGTCGATACTGGACGAGACGGTGACCTTTGACTGCAATAAAGACGATGCGGCTTCCCTCATGGAACATCTGCGCAGAAGCTTCAATTTTACCGTCACACATCTGGGGCCGCACAGACTGCCGCTGATCGGCCGTGCAGACTGGAACGACTGCCTCAACCTCAACTGCTTCTCATCACATCCCGGAGAGAGCTTCCAGATCACCGGCCCCAGCGAGGGCCCCGTGGCGGAATCCGTGTTCATTGCGGGCATGTTTGTCAAGTACGGCAGGGCTTACGCCGACATCTGTGCGCATCTGGGGCTGACTGCCGAGGCCGGGGAAGCACAGGAGCAGGTTGAGCGCATGGAGCAGAGCGTGCTGGACGCGGGCTGGGACGGCGAGTGGTTCCGCCGCGCCTACGATGCCTTCGGAAAGAGCGTCGGCAGCAGGGAATGCAAAGAGGGCCGGATATTCATCGAGCCGCAGGGCATGTGCGTCATGGCCGGCATCGGCGTGGAAAGCGGCGAGGCGGCGCGTGCGCTTGCAAGCGTTGAAAAACATCTCGACAGCCGCTACGGCATCGTGCTGTTGCAGCCCGCCTACACGCAGTACCACCTGAACCTGGGCGAAATCAGTTCCTATCCGCCCGGATACAAGGAGAATGCGGGCATATTCTGCCACAACAATCCGTGGATCACCTGTGCCGAGACGGTACTGGGGCACGGCAACCGCGCCTTTGAGACCTACCGCAAAATATGCCCGGCCTATCTGGAGGACATCAGCGAGATCCACCGCACCGAGCCCTACGTCTACAGCCAGATGGTCGCGGGCAAGGATGCCCCGAGTTTCGGTGAGGCCAAGAACAGCTGGCTGACCGGTACGGCCGCATGGACGTTCGTATCGGTATCGCAGGCCATACTGGGCATCCGTCCCGAGTTGGACGGCCTGCGCATATCGCCCTGCATCCCCGCCGAATGGAAGCACATATCGCTCACCCGACGCTTCCGCGGCGCGACGTATCATATTGAGATTGAGAACCCGGACGGCGCACAGTGCGGCGTGAAGGAAGTCCGGGTGGACGAAAAGATGCAGAGCGGCAACCTGCTCAAACCGGTCGAGGCAGGGAAGAGTGTGGCCGTGCGCGTCGTGATGGGGGTTTAATATGGCATTTGCAAAGGATTTTGTCTGGGGTGCGGCCTCCTCGGCCTGCCAGATCGAAGGTTATTCGACAGAGGACGACGGCGGCGAGAGCATCTGGGACGCGTTCTGCCGCAGGGACGGCGCAATTGCGGGCGGCGAAAACATCGCCGTGGCCTGCGATGCCTACCACCGCTACGAAGAGGACATTGCCGAAATGGCGAAGCTCGGCATACGCCACTACCGCTTTTCAACGAGTTGGGCACGCGTGGACCCCATGGGCGACGGCAATTGGAACGGGGAGGGGCTGGCCTACTATGACCGCGTGGTGGACTGCTGCCTGAAGCACGGCATCACGCCCTGGATAACGCTCTATCACTGGGAACTGCCGCAGGCGCTCGAGGAGCGCGGCGGCTGGCTCGAGGGCGGCACGGCCGAGGCTTTCGCCCGCTTTGCCGGACATATGGCCGAACACTTCCGGGGGCGCGTTTCCCGCTATTTCACGCTCAATGAGCCGCAGATCGTGCTGCAGCTCGGCTATGCGAACGGCGTTCATGCGCCGGGCCGCCGGTATCCGCTGCCCAGGCTCTTTTTGTGCTGGAAGCATCTGATGATATCCCACGGGCTTGCCGCGCGTGCCATACGCGGTGCGGATCCGTCTGCCGCCGTCGGACTGGCCTCGACCGGCCGCCTCTGCTACGGACATGCGCCCTGCGACAGGGATGCGGCGAAGCGCGAGACCTTTCGCCTGACGGACGAAGAATGGATGTTTACGCACAGCGCCGTGCTGGATGCAATCTGCTTTGGACACGTCTCTCCCGAACCGGGTGCACTGGCCGATCTGATGCAGACGGTCACGCCCGAGGAGTGGGACTGCATGCATGCGCTGCCGGACATGATCGGCATCAATGCCTACAACGGCAACGAGGTCGCCTCAGACGCAGAGGGCCGTGCCGTCTACCTGCCGCGCGAGAGAGGTTGCGCCCGCACGGCACTGAAGTGGCCGATCACGCCCGAGATCATGGAAGAGGGCATGACGGCCCTGCACGAACGCTACGGCTTGCCGATCTACATCACCGAGTGCGGACAGAGCTGCAATGACCGCATCTTTCTGGATGGCTGTGTGCACGATCCGGACCGCATCGACTTCCTGCACCGCTATCTGAAAAGCCTCGGACGTGCCGCAGATATTGCCGACGTGCGCGGCTTCTTCCACTGGTCGCTGACGGACAACTTCGAATGGCACAGCGGCTACACCGAGCGCTTCGGCCTGATCTACATCGACTATCCGACCCTCAGGCGCATCCCGAAGGACAGCGCAAAGTGGTATGCAGACGTGATTGCAAGCAACGGCAGCAAAATATAAGGACGAGGGATCGGGAACAAGCGCCTGATCCCTCGTCCTTGTTTCTTTGTAAACCTCGTTGCAGTTCGCGCGTTTATGTGGTATGATAAAAGCGAAGGAGGATTGCGCATGAACACGGACAACCTGCATGCTTTGATAGATCGCTACGAGGCCGATTACGAACACATCAACGGCCCCGAGCACAACGGGAAGTTCAAGTGGGCGGCCATACGCTGCTTCCGGGACGTATGGTTTTCCGGGGAGGCCGAAGAGATGCCCAATGACAAATAGTTCTACGACGAGAGCCTGCACATGATGGTCTATGATCTGATGTATTGCTGCCTCTGCTGCAACTACTACGAGGGACTGAGCTATACGCCGGTAACCGTCAGGGCCAAGGCCAAAGCGGTCAGCAAAGTGCAGCCTCAGGACAGGCAGAAGCTGCAGGAGGAGATCGAAGCGCCGGATCGGGAAATCGAAGACCTGAGTCTTCGCCGGGATCTGCCGGATATGGATGAAATCTCGCTGCTCGGTGTGGAGGTGAGCCACGCCATGTACGGTCGGGGCATCGTCACCAATCAGCAGGCCAACACGATCACGGTGGACTTCGGCGAAAATCTGATCAAAAAATACGCACTCTCCGACACGCTGACCAACCGGCCGAGTTTCGAGGGTGAGGCGGACGTGCTGCCGCTCTTCGGGGAGTATGCACGCCTGATGAAGCAAATAAAGGAACTTGAATCGGAGCGCAAGCGCAAACTGCACCGTTTGGACGTGAAAGCATGAAAAAGAAAAAGAAACGCGGCTTTAAACTGACAAAAAAGAGCCTGATACCGATTGCCGTTGCGCTGCTGCTCATCGCGGCGGCCGTCATACTGCTGCTGCCGCGCGGCGGCGTGTACGTCGGCGGCGAGGACATCTCGCGCGTGAGCGGCAATGTGCTCACGCTCGGCGGCGGATCGGCGGTCTACGACAAAGAGAGCCGTACGCTGCGTCTGATCGACGCGCAGATCAACGGTGGCGTGCGTGCAAGCGGCGATCTGAACATCGAGTTCGAGGGCGAGAGCAGCATTTCCGGCGATAAGAATGCGCTGTACGCAAGCGGGAATCTGACCCTGTCCGGCGAGGGCAGCGCCACGGTCTCGGGCGGCGAGTTCGCGCTGCGCACGGGCGGCGACCTGAACATAACGGGACACGTGACGCTCGATCTTGAGGGCAGCACGTCGGCCATGCGCTGCGGCGGCGCATTCTCTCAGGATGCACTCTACGTCAATCTGGACGGGAACGATGCCGCGATCACGGACCTCTGGACGGCGACGCGGCTGGTGATGCGTGCCCCCGTGCGCCTGCGGTACACGAGCTACGGCGGCGGGGATCCGGCCACGGACGAGTTCTGCTGGGGCACGAGCGGCATGAGCCTGCCCACTCCCGTGCGCGAGGGCTTCAGCTTCCTGGGCTGGTATCTGAGCAACCGCTACGAGGAGGCCTTTGACACATCCGCCGCACTCATGGAAGATACGATGCTCTACGCCATGTGGGAAAAGCAGGCCGATCGCGTGCTGTCGGGTGTGGATGTATCGTCCTATCAGGAAGAGATCGACTGGAGCAGCGTCAAGGCCGCCGGCATTGACTTTGCGCTGCTGCGCGTGGGCTTCAGGGGCTGGGGCGCGGAAGGCACGCTGAACGCCGATACGTATTTTGAAAAAAATGCCGCAGCTGCCAAGGCCGCGGGCATCGATGTGGGCGTATACTTCTATTCACAGGCGACCACCACGCAGGAAGCCGTGGCCGAGGCCGATTTTGTGCTGGAGCGGCTGCAGGGCAAGACGCCCGACCTGCCCGTCTGCTTTGACCTGGAATATGCCGAGCAGGACAACGGGCACATCGGCCGTCTGTACGATGCAAACCTGAGCGCAAGTGAGCTGGCCGACATCTGTCAGGCCTTCTGCGAACGCGTGGAGGCGGCGGGCTGCGAAAGCATGGTCTACGCCAACTACAGCATGCTCAGCGGCGGATTGGGTGAGTTGCTCAGCGCACGCGGCATGCGCATCTGGCTGGCGCAGTGGAACGCCGCGACCTACTACGTCGGCGACTACGAGATCTGGCAGTACAGCGCGTCCGGCAGCGTCGACGGCATCAGCGGCAAGGTTGATATGAACAGGTGGTATGTGGATGAAGTGAATAGTGATTAGCGGAGCTGAACCTGTAAACCCTCGCCATTCAGCCGATCCCTATTCCCTTATTCACTCCCGTATAACCTGTTTCTTCGTCCATCTGTCGCCGCGAAAGCGTATGACATAGCAGCTGCCGCGCACGAGCCAGTCCAGAAACATGCCCAGCCAGACACCCAGCGGGCCTGTGTGGAACACGCGCATCAGCACGATGGAGACCACCACGCGGCAGACCCACATGACAATCGAGGAGACCAGCATGGTAAAGCGCACGTCGCCCGCGGCCCGCAGCGCGTAGGGCAGCGTGAATGCCGGCATCCAGATAAATGGCTTCACGGCACAGATGATCAGCGTCAATTGCACCGTCAGGGCCGCGCTCTCGGCCTCCATGCCGCAGATACGCGTTATCGGTGTCACGCCCAGAGCAATCAGGGAGCAAAGCACAATGACCGTTCCCTCCGACCAGATGCACAGTTTTTTGGTGGCGGCACGCGCCTCGGTGATCATACCCGCGCCCAGCAGGCGGCCGACCACCGTCATCAGCGCCATGCCAACGCCCAGTCCGCTGGTGCTGGCCAGCATCTCGAGCGTGGCCGTCATGGCCTGCGCGGCGATCGCGGTCGTCCCCAGGGTCGACACGGTCGACTGTATCATCAGCTTGCCGAACTGGAACATGCCGTTTTCGATGCCCGTCGGCACGCCCACGGCCATGATATTCCAGATGCGCTTGGGCTGCGGACGGATGCTCAGGTAGTCGCGCACCACGATGGACTGCCTGTCCTGATGCTGGAAGCAGAGCATGATCACGGCGTTGAGTATGCGCGATATCAGCGTAGAAAGCGCCGCACCGGCCACACCCATGTGAAAGCCGAATATCAGCAGGGCATTGCCGGCGATGTTGATCAGGTTGCACACCGTGGAAACCACCATCGGCAGTCTCGAATTGCCGTCCACCCGAAACAGCGCCGCGCTCGCGTTGTAGAGCGCGATGAAGGGATAGGACAGCACGGTGATGAGAAAGTAGGTACGGGCATTGCTCATGACATCCGCCTCGACGCTTCCGAATATCAGCCTCAGCATGGGCGTTCTCAGCGCGATGAAGACAAGCATGACCAGACACGACAGGAAGGTGACGCAGAGCACCAGCTGACGGCCGGTCTCGTTGGCCTCCTTGCGCTCGCCGCGCCCCAGATACTGTGCGCAGATGATCGATCCGCCCGCCGCCAGCGCCGCAAAGACGTTGATGATGAGCACGTTGATCGAGTCCACGAGCGAGACCGCGGATATCGCCGCGGAGCCGGCCTTGCTGACCATCATGGTATCCGCCGTACCCATCAGCGAGGAGAGCAACTGCTCGATGACCAGCGGTATGACCAGATTGCGGATCTGTTTGTTGCTTAAAGTCGTATTCTCCATACAAATCACCAAATACAGGATACCTCCGCGGTTTGGGAGGTATCCTGTGTTGCGGTTCTTCACGGAAAGTCGGGGGACTGACTAACCCCTCCACCACTTCGTGGTCCCCCTCCCCTTTCAGGGGAGGCAGAAGCCGAATGAGGGGGTTGGCAGCCCCATTCTCCAAGAAACCGTGAAGAACCTGTTTCGTCAAAGTTTCTTCAGGCTCTCACTCATGCGGCGCAGGGTTTCGTCCTTGCCCAGGAGATAGGCAATCTCGAACGCGCCGCCGGGGGTGGACATTTGTCCGGAGATGGCGATGCGCATCGGCCAGAGCAGCTGACCCGTCTTCATGCCGGTCTCGGGAATGAAGGCCATCACGGCATCGTGGATCGCAGTCTCCGTCCAGTCTTCGACACCTTCCAGCACGGGCAGGAGCTTTTCGAGCGCGACCTTCGCGGTCTCCGCCGAGCTCTTCTGCTTTTTGTTGACAAAGAGCGCCGTGTCATATTCGGGCATTTCCGCCAGGAACTTCACCATGCCCGGAAGCTGGTTGAACACCTCGGTGCGCGTCTGCAGCAGCTCGCCCAGACGTTTGAAATCAAAGCGGGCGGGGTTCAGCATCTTTTTGAGCCACGGCGTGGCGTATTCCAGATACTTCTCCGGCGTCAGGCGGCGGATGTACTCGGCATTGAACCAGTTGAGCTTGGCCATGTCAAACACGGAGGGGCTCTTGGACAGGCCCTCCAGATCGAAGACCTCTTCCAGCTCCTTGAGCGTGAAGAACTCGCGCTCGCCGCGCGGGCTCCAGCCCAGCAGCACCATGTAGTTGATTACGGCATCCACCAGATAGCCCTGGCTGAGCAGATCCTCAAAGGACGGATCACCCTGGCTCTTGCTCATCTTGCGCTTGACGATGGCCTTCTTCGGCTGGCCGTTCTCGTCCAGCACCACGTTGCCGTTTTCGTCCGTCTCCATCTGGTACACGCCGGTCTTCTTGTTGCGGTACGTGCCCTCCACCATTACGGGCGTCAGGTGCACATACTTGGGCGGTGTCCAGCCGAAGGCCTCGTAGAGCAGGTTGTACTTCGGCGCGGAGGAGAGGTACTCGTTGCCTCGCATCACGTGGGTGATGCCCATGGTGTGGTCATCGATCACGTTGGCAAAGTTGTAGGTGGGCAGGCCGTCGGCCTTGATCAGCACGTTGTCGTCCAGCGTGTCGCAGTCCACCTCGACATGGCCGTAGATCACATCGTCAAAGCCGGCCTTGCCCGTGGTGGGCACGTTCTGGCGGATGACGTAGCTCTCGCCCGCGGCCAGGCGGCGGTCGATCTCCTCCTGAGACAGGTTCAGGCAGTGCTTGTCATACTTGAAGGTCTCGCCCTTGGCCTCCGCCTCGGCACGCGCCGCATCCAGGCGCTCCTTGGTGCAGAAGCAGTAGTAGGCGTGACCGGTCCTGACCAGTTCCCGGGCGTAGGGCAGGTACATGTCCTTGCGCTCGGACTGGACATAGGGGCCGCAGGGGCCGCCCACGTCCGGGCCTTCGTCGTGGGTCAGGCCCGCGGTTCTGAGGGAATTGTAGATCACGTCCACCGCGCCCTCGACTTCACGCTCCTGATCCGTGTCCTCGATGCGCAGTATGAACTTGCCGCCCATGCGGCGGGCAAAAAGATAGGTATAAAGTGCCGTGCGCAGGTTGCCCAGATGCATATAGCCGGTCGGACTGGGCGCAAAGCGGGTGCGAACCTCCATGGTCAAAAACTCCTTTACTCTTCTTCGTCTTCGGTCGTGTCAAAGGTGAACACGGTCGTATAGTCATACTTCTCGCCGGCGTAGAGCACGCTGTCGGGGAAGTTCGGATGGTTGACGGAATCGGGCGCATACTGCGTCTCCATGCAGAAGGCCTCGTATTGGCTGTACTTCCTGCCGCAGCGGCCGGGGTTGATGCTGTCCAGACAGCAGCCGGCGTAGATCTGCATGGCGGGCATGTCGGTGAACACGTTCATGATGCGGCCGCTCACGGGCGCCGTCACGCAGGCGGCAAAGCGCAGGCCGGCATCGAAGTCGTTGATGTTGAAGTTGTGGTCTATGCCGTGACCCGCACGCAGCTGCTCGTCCTGCTCGGTCTTTTCCAGCACGTCGCCGATGCGCGTGGGCTTGCGCAGGTCAAAGAGCGTACCCGTCACGTCGCGCTGTTCGCCGGTGGGGATCAGCTCCGTATCGCCCACGGTGAAGGTGTCGGCATTGACCTCAAACACGTGGTCCAGAATCTTGCCGCTGCCCTCGCCCTCGAGGTTGAAGTAGGCATGGTTGGTCAGGTTGCAGAGCGTGTCCTTGTCGGAAACGGCCTCGTAGCGGATGACCAGTTCGTTCTCATCGGTGAAGGTGTAGGTCACCATCACGCGCAGGTTGCCGGGATAGCCTTCCTCGCCATCGGGGCTGAAGTACTTGAGAATCAGGCTGTCCTCGCAGATGCCTTCCACGGGCGTCACGTCCCAGAACTTGGTGTTGAAGCCCTCGACGCCGCCGTGCAGGTGGTTCTTGCCGCCCTCGTTCTTGGCCAGATGCAACTGCGTGCCCTCCACGGTGCACTCGCCGCGTGCGATGCGGTTGCCCACACGGCCGATCAGTGCGCCGATGTAGCCGCAGGTCGGCACGTAGCCGGAGACATCGTCGTAACCCAAGAGGACATTGCCGAGTTGGCCGTCCTTGTCGGGGACGTTGATGGCGCAGAGTATGCCGCCGTAGTTGGTGACCTCTACGGATGCACCTGCGACGTTGGTCATGGTGTACAGCTGTGCTTCGCGACCGTCGGGCAGATGTCCGAAACTCTTCGTGGTGATGCTCATGGATTTTCCTCCTGTATATATTGATGATTCGACAGTTTCCTGTATATCATAATACAACCATTTGCCCACGATTTCAAGCCCTGTCGACAACGATTATCAAATATTCCACAGTTTGAGAAGCGAAGAGGGACGGCACAAATCGGGATGCGGTTTGAATTTCCGAAACCGCTTGACACGATCTCCGCGGCGCGGAAACTTGACTTTAATGCCGTAACTTAGTATAATGGGAATGATTTCACCGGAAAGGTATGGTTTGCATATGGTTTACAAGTACAAGACACGCGGCACCTGCTCGCAGATGATACTGATTCAGGCCGAGGGTGACACGATCGAACACGTCGAATTTATCGGCGGCTGCACCGGCAACACGCAGGGCGTATCCCGCCTGATCGAGGGCATGAAGATAGACGAGGTCATCGCCCGCCTCAAGGGCATACAGTGCCGCGCAGGTACGTCCTGCCCGGACCAGCTGGCCACGGCGCTGGAGGAAATGAAGCAAAAACAGGCCGAGACGGTCTGACGGATACGCTATGAAGACACGCAAGACAAACGCGTACACGCCCAATATGGACACGCCGAGCAAAGGCCGCGGCAACCGCGGCATCTTTGCGCTGCTGCTGACGCTGCTCCTGCCGCCGATCGGGCTGATGTACCTGTGGCGCATGGGCGTGTTCCGTACGCGCGGACGCATGATAATGACCGGCATTGCCACGCTGGAGACGGCACTGATACTCTTCCTTGTTATGCCCGGCAAGCAGCTTGTCTCGGACGTGCCCACCCCAGTAACGCCCGTTGCGGCGACGCTCGCGCCCGATGACGGCGTGGTGACGGCGCTGGAGAATATCGACACGGTGCTGGCCGAGCAGCAGGCTGCGCAGGCCGAAGCCGCCGGTGTGGCCACGGCCGAGCCGACGACCGATCCCGAGGTCGAGGCTGCCAAACAGGAGGCCATACTCAACACCACGGTCTACTCGGTCTACGGCAACTCCGCCAAGTATTACCATTCCCTGGAGGTTTGCGGCACGCAGAGCAACCGCCGCACACTGACCATTCGCGAGGCGATGAACGAGGGCATGGCGCCCTGTCCCAACTGTGATCCCCCGGTCTACACAGGCTCGGGCAACTGATTTTTTGTCCAATTAAAGTCACATAAAAAATATTGACCTTCGCATAGAACCATTCTATCATATACAATAGAATGGTTCTATGTGTTCGTATGCCCATATGGGATCGGACATGTGATACGAAAGAGGAGGGCATACCATGTTTTGCTCGAAATGCGGAAAAACCATCCGGGAGACGGATCAGGTCTGTCCGGGCTGCGGTGCGGCCATCGGTGACAGCCGCTTTGGCGGACTCCCCTATACATCCGTGCAGTTCAGCGTTGACCCCGGTCAGGCCGAGGCCGGCAAACTGAGCAACGGCCCGGTCAAAAATTATACGCGCACCACCTACACCGGCAACGGAGATATTGCCGAGGAAGACAGCGACGTGGGCAGCCGCACCACCTACCGCCCCGTGTACGAAGGGGCCTCCGCGCCCGAGAATGTGCGCCGCGACATGCGGGCCGCCATGGCCCCCGAGACGCAGGAAGAAGAGGAGGAGCAGCAGGAAGAGGAGCCGGCGGATCTGAACGGCATGCCGCTCTCGGATACGGCGCGCGAGGCGCTCGACGAGCTGGACGAGGATCTGCGTCCCGATGAGAAGGTCGATATGAGCGAGTTCAGGCCGCGCGAGATCAAATCTTCGGGCCGCGCAGGCATCTCCCGCGACGTCAGCGAATACATCCGCAAGCTGGAGGACGGCTCGAGCCGCCGCGCCTCGCGCAGGCGTGCCGCCTATGAGGCCGAGGAAGAAGAGCGTGCGCCCTATGCCGAGCCGGAATACACCGAAGAGGACTATGCCGACGACGACTACCGGGATGATTACGCCGATGACTATCCCGACGATTACGGCGACGATGATTACTCCGATGCGCGTGCATCGCGCCGCGGCCGCATCGATCTGCGCCGTTTCATCAAGCCCGCCATCATCGTGGCCGTTGCCGCGGTGCTCATCGTGGGCATCGTATTGGGTCTCAAGTTTGTGGGCAGCAGGAGCAGCAGCTCGCCCATCGAGGGCGTGAGCGAGAGCCTGTACACGCAGGGTATTGAGATGATCAAGGCGCACACGCAGCAGGACTATATCGACAGCTACACCGCCCTGTACACCTCGGACGGCATGCTGGCGCTCTCCAATGCGCTCACGGCCGACTCCCAGGCGATCGCGGCACTGCTGCCCGATGAGCCTGCGACCAACGACGAAACCTTCGTCTCCGCGCTGCAGGCCATACAGGACAACATCGGCAACGCCATACTGATGGATGCCATGGCCGTGGACAGCACGAGCGACACCAAGCAGGCCGATTCCCGGGCCAGGTGGCAGATCGTCACCAATGCCATCACGCAGCTGGAAGGCATCACCTCTGCGGCGGAGCTGACCGGCATCATCAACGGTCAGGTCATCACCGTGGCCAGCGAGACGGCTGCGCCCGCGGCCACTGCGGAACCGGTGGTATACCGCTCTCTGCAGAAGGGCGACGAGAGCAACGACGTCATGAAGCTGCAGCAGCGTCTCAAGGATCTGGGCTATCTCAGCGATGCGGCCGACGGCTCTTTCGGCAGCAAGACGTCCACGGCAGTCAAGCTCTTCCAGGAGACGGCGGGCATCAGCGCGACCGGTATTGCCGACAACGACACGCAGACGCTGCTCTACTCCGACGATGCGCCCTACGCGCCCGGCGCGACCACGCCGACGCCCTCCGCAGCACCGACGGACACGCCTGCGCCGACCGAGCAGGCCATACAGCCGGCCGAGGTTGCGGACACGAGCAACACCGATCCGCTCGCCGCCGACAGCCAGGTCTGACAAATACGATTATCAAGGGGGCAGTCTGCACAGGGGCTGCCCCCTGTGTTGTGTGGGGCAATAGTGTATAGATACCAGCGACCAGTGACCAGGGATACACTGATTAAATGAGGCGGTAAGCTGAGCAGTGATGAATTACCGACACTCCCTCAGTCGCTGCGGTGCCGCGAGTGCCGGAAGGAGTGCGCCGGAAGTACGACACAGCATAGATCCCCCAATTTTTCGTGATGAACCTAGAGTGTGTTTCTAAAATGAGACATGTGCAGTTTCGAGTGGATTTGCTTGCAGTTCAAGGCGATTTTCCGCAGGTTTACTGGAGGTAAATCAAGGGAAATCAACGCAGAAATGCAGGCAAAGACGCCGAAAATGCATCGTGGCGAATTTAGAAACACGCTCTAAAAAAAGAAAGGAAGCATGCCCATGGCCAGACCGATCGTTGCACTGATCTACGATTTTGACAAGACGCTCTCGCCCCGCGACATGGAGGAATACACCTTCATGCCCGGCATCGGTGTCGAACCGGACGAATTCTGGGGCAAGTGCGCCGAGTTTTCGCGCCGCCACGAGATGGACGGCATACTGACCTACATGTACCTGATGCAGCACATGGCGCAGGGCACGATGAACCTGACGCGCGACACGCTGCGCGAGCTGGGGCAGGGCGTGGCCTTCTTCCCCGGCGTGGAGGGCTGGTTCTCCCGCATACGCGCCATCGGTGCGGACATCGGTGTGGACGTGGAGCACTACATCATATCCTCGGGTCTCAAGGAGATCATCGAGGGTTCGCGCATCGGCCACGAGTTCAAGGCGATCTTCGCCGCATCCTTCTGCTACGATGACGACGGCCGCCCCGTCTGGCCGTCCTCGGCGGTGAACTACACCACCAAGACGCAGTACCTCTTCCGCATCAACAAGGGCATATTGGACGTGACCAACGACAAGGACCTCAACGCCTTCACGCCCGAGTACATGCGCCGCGTGCCGTTTTCGAACATGATCTACATCGCCGACGGCCTGACGGACGTGCCCTGCATGAAGATGACACGCCAGAAGGGCGGCTTTTCCATCGCCGTGCATCCGCCGGGACAGACCGATGTCGCGGACGATATGCTCCTGCAGAACCGCGCGGACTTCTCCGTGGAGACGGACTACCGCTCCGGCAGCGAACTGGAGCGCGTGGTCACCATGCTGATGCGGCGCATACTCTCCGCCAGCGCGGTCTCCATGGAGCACGCCGTGCAGGTGCAGCGTGCGCACCGCCGCCGCGGCAATATGGACGCGCCGCTGGACATTCCCATGCGCCGCGGTCTGGATGACGAGGAAATCGAGTAACGGAGCGGTCAGTGGAACTGTACGGACTTACGCACAGTTGTCAAGTTAATGATCCCACGGGCTTTCCGTGATGAACCAAAGAAAGGCTGCAGGAAGCACAGATTCGCTTCCCGCAGCCTTATGTATGTATCTCCTCTACTCCTCCACCGGCAGGTATACCGAGAAGCAGGAGCCTTCGCCGGGCGCACTCGTGACGGTGATCTTGCCGCCGCAGAGATCGACGATGCGCTTGACCAGTGCCAGCCCCAGGCCGTTGCCCTCGGTGGCGTGGGCCGTATCGCCCTGATAGAACTTTTCAAATATGCGCGTGCGCGTCACCTCGTCCATGCCCTTGCCGTGGTCGGTCACGTGCACCACGATGAAGGACTGCACGCGCATGCAGCCCACTTCGATCACGCCGCCCTCGTCTGAAAACTTGATGGCATTGTTCAGGAGGTTGACCCATATGTGGGACATCATCTCCTCGTTGCCCTCATAGCTTATCTCGTCCAGATCCGGCTGCATCTCTATGTTTTTGTCTTCCCACTGCTTTTCCAGCAGCAGTATGCAGTTTCGCAGCTGCTCGTCCAGGCGGTAGCTTTCCTTGTCGGTGATGATCTGCTGGTTTTCCAGTTTGGTGAGCAGCAGCACATTGGCCGACATCCGCGCCAGGCGTTCGGACTCCGTGGCGATGATGCGTGCGTATTCCCGCCGCTCGTCCTCGGAGAGATCATCGCGCTCGAGCTGGCGGGCAAAGCCGCGTATGGACACGATGGGCGTCTTGAATTCGTGGCTGAAGTTGTTGATAAAGTCCGTGCGGAACATCTCGATTCCGCCCAGTTCCTGCGCCATGTGGTTGTAGCTGGCCACCAGATCGTGCATCTCGCCAACGCAGTTGCTCTCGTCCACGCGCACGCTGAAATCGCCGCGGGCGACCTGCTTCATGGCCTCGTTGACCTTGTTGAGCGGCGTGAGCTTCTGCCCCACAAAGAAGGCCGTGAGCAGTATGGCAAAGCAGACGCACAGCAGCACCAGCAGCAGCGGCCAGAACGTGCCGGTCATCAGCGACTTCATAAAGCCCGTGCGCAGCATCAGCATGTAGGACGTGCTGGTCATCAGGAAGGCATTGATCAGTATGGCCAGTATCACCACGAGCATCAGCCGGCTCAGCGTCACCTTGCGGTTGAGCTCGTCCAGCTTGCGGCGCAGCCGGTCCTTCTTTTTCATTCGCGCTTCACCGCCTTGTAGCCCAGCCCGCGCACGGTGATGATCTCAAAATCGTCACTGCCGCGGAAACGGTCGCGCAGGCGGTTGATGTGCACGTCCACCGTTCGCTCGTCGGACTCACTGTCCATGTCCCAGATTTCGTCCATCAGCTGGCGGCGCGTGAAGATCTTGTTCGGATAGGAGAGAAGCTTGAACAGCAGCATGAATTCCTTGCGCGGCAGCTCCATCTTACCCGCGGGCGATATGACGCTGAGCGCATCGTAGTCCAAAGTGGTGTTGCCGATCTCCAGACGATGCTCGTTGACGATGCGGCTTCTGCGCAGCAGTGCGGCGATTCTCAGCAGCATTTCCTCTTCATCGACGGGCTTGACCATGTAGTCATCCGTGCCGATCTGAAAACCGCGATGCTTGTCCGCGGGCTTTTCCTTGGCGGTGACCATCAGTATCGGAATCTCGCAGCCGGACTCGCGCAGCTCCTGTGTAAACTCATAGCCGTCCATGCGCGGCATCATGATGTCCAGCACGATCAGGTCCACGTGCTTTTTGTCCAGCACTTCCAGCGCCTCTATGCCGTCCGAAGCACTCAGGGGCTCGTAGCCGTTCTGGCTGAGCACTTTCTGCATCAGCTTTTGCGTGTTGGGGTTATCCTCGACCACCAGTATATGAAACATGAATGCGTCACCTCGCATTATCTATTTTGCGCTCCGGATTTAAACCGTATATGAACAATTATAGCCCATCCGTCCAAGCGTGAAAAGTGCCTGTTTATGAAAAGTTTATATTGAACCTTTATACTTGCAGTCGGAGGTTTTGAAATGGAAAATGCATTGACCCCTGTGGAGCGCTTGAGCACGCAGGATTATCAGCAGCGCTACCGCGAACTGATGCAGCTCTATGACGGCGCCATTCGCGAGGTGCGCACCAAACTTGAAGTACTGGATGCGGAGTTCAGCGTCCGCTATGCGCGCAACCCCATCCATCACATCGACTCGCGCCTGAAATCCCCTGCCAGCATTCACGAAAAACTCAGGCGCAAGGGCTATCCGCAGACGCTGGAGAGCGCCGAGGCGAACCTGACGGACATTGCGGGCGTGCGCATCGTCTGCAATTATCTGGACGACATCTACCGCATCGCGGAACTGCTGGTACATCAGCGCGACGTGGAGCTGGTTTCGCGCGACGACTATATCGAAAACCCGAAGGAATCCGGCTACCGCAGTCTGCATCTGGTGGTACGCATACCGGTCTTCCTCTCCAGCCATACCGAGCTCGTGCCGGTGGAGGTACAGATACGCACGCTGGCCATGGACTTCTGGGCCTCGCTGGAGCATCAGCTCAGGTACAAGTCCGAGCAGGAGACGACCGTGCTGCTCAGGCGACGGCTGCAAAAGTGCGCGGAGATCTCCGCGGCGCTGGATCGTGAAATGCAGAGCATCTACCGCGAAATCAACGGCATCGGCCCCACCCCCTGCGAAACGCAGGAAGATCTCTACGATTCGGACAATTCGGAATAAAAGAAATAAAGAGATGGCAAAATTCTCTGTCAAACAAAAGAACCTGCGCAAGAGGTCCTGTTTCTGCTCGTGAGCGGCCGTATTTTCCCCGCAAATTACCATTGACGCAGCCCGCATTATGCCATATAATATAAATAAGAATCACAAACATAACACAAGAGGTGAGGCACGTGGGCGAAGCATACGAATACGATTCGGCGCAGATCCGCAGGGAGGCTGAGAAGATCAGACAGTGCTGCGACCTGCTGGCCCGGGCGGCGCTGCCGGGCGCGGACAAGGCGCGTGAGGTGCTGGACGGCGAATTTGCAGGCGCTGCCGCAGACGCGCTGGATGCCTCGCTTCTGTCGCTGAGGGGCGATGTCAGGAAGCTTCACAGTCAATTGACAAAGACCTGCAACGCGCTGATACGCTCTGCGGAAGAACTTGAAAAGCGGGATGCCGAGCTGGCCCGCAGCTTCGGCGGATAGCGGGGGTGCATCATGAACGATCATATCAGATACAGCTCTGAGGCGCTGACCGCTGCCGCGGCGCAGTGTGAAAAGCTCGAAGGTGTACTTGAGGATGTCGCAGCCCTGCTCGCCCGCGTGGATACGAGTGAAGCGTGGTGGACCAAGACCGGTGCTGCGGATAAGATACTTGCCGGGAAAAAGAATGCAAATGCCGTTGCGCAGAAAGCCCGGGACATGTCTGCTGCCATCGGAAAGGCGAAGGCGACCTTTGAAGCGGCGGAGACGGCTATGATCGGGCGCTTCTCGGCAGAAAGTACGGGCGAAAATACGGATATCGCAATGTCTGCGGCGAACCTGAGCGTCGAAAATTCGACCGTTATCTCGTCAAGCTTTACCTTCGGCCTGACGAAGGCGGACTACGATCTTCGCGTGCAGAACCGCCGCAACAATGCGATCGACCGGGAAGTGGCCAGGCTTTACGACAGATTCAAAAAGAAGATTCACATCGGCAGCGATACCCAGGCGGGTGGTGCCTATTATAATCCGCTGCTAAACCGCATCTACTACAATTGGCAGGACGATCTGAAAAATAAACGCGGCGAATGCTCCACCTATTTTCACGAGGTCGGACACATGGTCGACGACTACACCCATTGGCCCGGCGATTCGTCCTCTTCCAAGTCCTTTTCCACGGCCCTCAAAAACGACTTTGAAAACTATGTGAACAACGTCATGAAGCAAAACAGCTGCAGCCGAGACGAAGCCTATGACATTATCGAGGACTGGCTCTGTACCGACGGCAACAACAAAAACGGAGTCTCCGACCTTGTCGGCGGCCTGACACAAAACGAATGCGTCGGCTACTGGCTGCACAATACATCCTACTGGCAGGGGGCAACGGAGCACGGCATACCCGACAAGATAAACAACGAGGCCTTTGCGCACTTCTTTGAGGCGAGCATGTCAACAGATGCTACAAAGCTCAGCTACCTCAGGGAGGTCTTCCCCAACGCCTACAAGGAATTCAAGAATATCGTCCGCAAGGCAAACAGAAGCTGGTGGCCGATATGAATATGAAGTGCAGGCTGATCGCCGCAATAATCGCGGCACTGCTCCCGATAACGGGTATAGCCGAGGAAAACGGAGGAACACAGAGCATGGATAGTGCAAAATATATCGAAATGATGGAAGCGGACGTGCCAAACGACCGCAAAAGCCTGTACTGGGACGGCACGAATCTGACCGTCATAGATGATGCGCTGGACGACAGCGCCCTGCTGGACGGCCGCGGCGGCGAATACGGAATCAGCCGCGTAAAGGCCGCCCTGGGTCGCGTCTACAGCATCGATCGGGAGGATCTACTCGGCAAGAACCACATTGTGCAGGACAACGGCAGCTGCTTTGCCGCGGAGAGCGCAAACCGCTTTCTGCAAATAAGCATGCAGAGCTATGCCGAAGCGAAGGCACAGTACGAAACCGATCTGGCAGGGAAGACAATTACCGTCTGGTCGGCCACTGCCCAAATCGACGGTCTCTGCGCCAAAGGCCTGCTGACCTCCCCCAACGGCCACACCATGGCGGGCATACGCGTGATCGTGGCAAAGGATGACGGCAGCGCACTGGTGTACAGCTACGGCGGCATCGGCAACTTCTCGGACATACTGGTCGAAGGAAATATGTTTGTGCAAAAGACGATCAGATAGAGGTGCGACCGGCAAAGCAGAGGCTGCTGCAAGTTTTGCAGCAGCCTCGAATAATATAATCACATTCTGATGACGGCTTTCACGATGTTGACCTTGTCGTGAGCGCAGCTGTCCATGGCATTCTGAATGTCATCCAGTTCAAAGCGATTGGTGACGATGCCCTTGAGGTTGATTCTGCCCTCGGCCACGGCCTTGATGGCCAGCGGATAGATGTGACGATAGCGGAAGACGCTCTTGATCGTCAGCTCCTTGTCGCAGATGAGGCCCGTGTTCAGGTTCATCATGCCCGAACGGCTGTAGGCGACCTGCACCAGCGTTCCGCCACGCACCAGCATCCCGATGCCCTGATTGGCGCAAATTTCAACGCCGGAGCACTCAACGACGATGTCCACGCCGCGGCCGTTCGTCAGCTGTCTGATCTTCTCAACCGGGTCGACTTCCTTGCTGTTGACGGCAAGCGTTGCGCCCAGGTTCACGGCGGTATCCAGGCGCTTCTGCATCACGTCGACGATATAGACCTCGGATACGCCCAGTGCCTTCAGAGACATCATGGTCACCAGACCGATGCAGCCCGCGCCCATGACGGCGGCCGTCTTGCCGAACTCGGCGCCACCCTGACGTGCGGCATGGAAGCCGACCGCAAGCGGCTCTATCAGTGCGCCCTCCTCGGTGGATACGCTATCCGGGAGCTTGAAACACATGTTTGCTTCATGCGCTACATACTCTTGGAACACGCCGTCGATCGGCGGAGTAGCAAAGAAGCGCACCTTTTCGCAAAGGTTGTAGCGGCCGCTCTTGCAAAACTCGCACTCGCCGCAGGTGGTGCCGGGCTCCAGTGCGACCCGGTCGCCGATCTTCAGCGAAGTGACATCCTTGCCGACTTCAACGACCGTTCCGGCGGATTCGTGGCCCAACACAAATGGATACCTGATTTCGCCGCAGCTGCCGCGTCCGATCTCGTAATAATGCAGATCGGAGCCGCAGATGCCCACATTTTCTATCTTTACAAGTACTTCGTTGTCGCGGGGAACGGGAATCTTCCGCATTTCGATGCCCATCTTCCCCACGCCCATCATAATCGCAGTTTTCATTTCTCCGTTCATGATTAAGCCTCCTGCTGTACTTCCGTTCGTTGTATGTTGGTCAGCACCACGAGCGTACCGATGGCTGAAATCGCCAAGCCCACGATCAGCATGCTGCCGACGCCCATTTTTTCAATCAGTACACCGCCCAGCAGGCTGCCTGTAACTCCGCCGATGGTAAAGGATGCGGTGACAAGTGCCTGTCCCTTCAGTTGGTCTGCCGCAGGGATAATCTCGCTGACATAATATACCGATGAGGCAATGTAGAGGGCATAACCGATGGCCTGCAGCAGCATCGACAGCTCGATTTGAAGCACGCAGGTCGATATGCAGATGCAGATTGCCTTCAGCGTGAAACCCACAGCCGCCATCTGCATCAGCCGCGAGCTGGAAAAGCGTCTGCGCAGTCGGTTGATCATCAGCAGCGGCGGCAGTTCCAGCAATGCCGCAATGCCCAGGGCAACGCCCGTATCGGACGTGGTACCGCCCAGTTCCTCCATGATCATCACCAGATAGGTTTCCACCATGTTGTGGAAGGTGCACAGCAGGGCGATGCCGATCAATACGATGCCGAACCTGCGATTCTCCGCTATAAAGCCAAAGACACTCTTCGACTCTGCCGCACTTTCCCGGGGCTGAACGATGCTGTCCTGCTGTGCAATGCTCATGAAGCGCCTGTCCAATATCCGCGCAAAGATGAGCATTGCCACAACCGGCGCCAGCGTAAAGTAAAGCACGGGATTGCCCGGCCAAAGATCCAGTATCTTGCCCGCGAGGGCCGAGGTTGTTGCGTAAGCCAGGGAGCCGAGGCCGCGTGCCACGCCAAAGTTCAGGCGCTGACCGGATTGCCGATAGACCATTGCGATGGCATTTGTGACGGGCTGGAGCATATAGATCATGGCAAAGTTCAAAAACAGCATGGCCGCCGTCAGAACCCGGCTTGATTCCCCGAACACCAGCCCCACGAGCGATACCGCGTTCAATGCGCCCAATATCATCACCAGTTGAGTCAGTGAAAAGCGCTTGCTCTTGTCCATTCGGGATGCAATGACGGGCTGGAGCAGCGCCGCGCACAGGTAACAGCAGGCCAGGAGTATGCCGATTGAACCGCTTGCGAAGCCGCGTTCCAGCAAAATTTTCGTAGCAAAGCCATGGATGATCGAGCAGGCTGACCAATAGCTGATCATCAGCGCACAATAACGTACATTCATATATTATTTGTTGTACAGGCTCGCCTTTCCGTCCGCACCGAACCAGCGGATGCGATCCGCCGCCGTGGCCTTCATGGCATCCAGACAGGGCGGCTCAATGATGTTGGGCTCGCGGACCTTGGGATCCTGCAGGATCTCACGCATCTTGCCGTAATAGGCATTCTTGATGTCGCTTGCGATGTTGATCTTGGCAAGGCCGCTGCGGGCAGCTTCCTGCAGTTCCTCGGGAGAGTTGGAGGAACCGCCGTGCAGCACCAGTGCGGTGTCCAGACCCGCATCGCGCAGTGCCTTGTAGATGGCCTTGAGGCGGTCGATCTCGATGTGCGGCACAAAGCCCTCGGGATAAACGCCGTGGCTCGTGCCGATGGCAATCGCCAGCGCATCGATGCCGGTTTCCTTGACGAAACGCACTGCCTCTTCCGGCTCGGTGTAGTGCAGACCGCGCGTCACCGTACCGTGTTCTTCATCTATGGAGCCGATGTTGCCCAGCTCGCCCTCGACGGAGACGTTGTGCGCATAGCAGGAAGGCACATACTCGCGACCCGTGGTCACCTCAACGCCCTCCAGAACCGTGCCGCCGTAGTGCTCGGCCATCGTGCAGTGGATTGCGCCGTGTGCGGCCTCGACCGTCTTTTGGCAGGCAGCCACGTTTTCGGCAAACGGGCGGGAGGAGGCATCGATCATGACGGAGGTAAAGCCCGCAGCGATTGCGGTCATTACGTCCTCAAAGCAGGCGCCGTGATCGAGATGGATGGCCACCGGAACCTTGGCAAAGGTTGCGCGGCTGCGCATGGCGGCGACCACGTCCGAACCGATGTGACGCAGCTCAAGCGGATGAATCTGTATGATCACGGGCGCATCCAGCTGCTCGGAGATGTCAATGATGCCGTTGAACATCGCATAGCTGCTGATGTTGAATGCCGGAATCGCAAAATGATACCTGTCTGCCACAGACAGAAGTTCCTTCATATTGTAAATCATGTTGATTACACCCCTTTATGCTTACTTGAGCAAGCCCAGACGCTGCGCCGTCCCGGCCAGTTTTGCACGCTGTGCCTCGTCGGGCATCGTGAAGGGCTTTCTGCAGTCGCCGCAGTCCATGCCCTGCATCTTCAGTATTTCCTTGATACCCTTGAACACGCCGACCTCGCAGAGTACCTCAACCATCTCGTTGACTTCTCCCTGCAGGCGCAGTGCTTCCGCCTGATCGTCCCGGGCAAATGCCTGTGCAATGCCGATGAATTTCTCCGGCATGATGTTGTATGTGCTGCCGATGCCGGCGCGTGCACCCACGGCCCATGCGCTCAGGAACAGTTCATCGTGGCCGATGAATATGCTCTTCTCGGGATAGAGCTGAATCAGGCGCTGCATCTGGAACAGGTCAAAGCTCGTGTGCTTGAGGCCGCAGATGCGCTTGTCCTCAAGCAGGCGGCAGAGATCTGCCGTGCTGAACTTCACGCCCGACATTGCGGGAATGTTGTAGATCAGCACGGGCACATCCACTGCGCCGGCCAGATCCTCGTAGTAGTGGTAGAGCTCCTCTGCCGTGAAGGAGAAATAGAAGGGAGGAACGGAAGAGATGGCCGTCACGCCAACCTTTTCGGCATGCTTTGCCAACGTGATGCTCTGCTCGGTCGCCAGCATGCCGATGTTGGCAATCACCTTCATCGACGGATCCGCGGCTTCCTTCACCGCTTCCAGCACGCACTTGCGCTCCTGCATGCTCAGCAGGTAGGATTCACCCGTGCTGCCGCCCACGTAGAAACCGCTGATGCCGCTTTTCTGCAGTTTTTCAACCAACTTTCCGATTGCATCGGTATTGACGCGCCCTTCACCGTCATACGGCGTAACCAGCGCCGGAAACAGGCCTTCAATCTTTTTCATATGCTCTTCTTCCCCCCGGATATATTAGCGGACGTAGCCGGGATTCTCGTCCAGTACGTATCTCATCACGATGGACTTGGTCTGCGTCACTTCGTCCATCACCGCCGACAGGCTCTCACGGCTGTTGCCGCTCATCTTGCGTCCGCCGCCGAACGGCAGTTCCGCAGCACGGAAGTTGCCGGAGCCGTTGATCGCCACATGGCCGGTCTTGAGCTTCGTTGCCACCTTCATACAGGTCTTGATGTCTGCGGAGAAGACGCCGCCGCCCAGACCGTAATCCGAACCGTTGGCAATGTCAATCGCCTCGTCCACGGTGTCAAAGCCGATGATCGGCCAGACGGGGCCGAAGACTTCCATGTTTCCGGCAATGTCCATATCCGGCGTGACGTCCGTCAGGATCGTGGGCTGCACGAATGCGCCGTTGCGCTTGCCGCCGTAGACGATCTTTGCGCCCTGCTCCACGGTCAGGTTGATCTGCTTTTCGATGTTGATGGCAGCCTTTTCACTGATGACCGGGCCGAGCGTGGTGTTGGGATCCATGGGATCGCCCTGAACTTCCTTGCTCAGGTAGTCCTCGATCAGTTCCTTGACGAATTCATCCTTCAGGGAATTGTGAATGATGAAGCGCTTGGAACCGGTGCAGCACTGGCGGTTGTTGCGGCACTGATCCCCCGCTTCCTTGACGGCCAGCTTGAGATCCGCGTCCTTGCAGACGATGAAAGGATCGTTGCCGCCCAGTTCGAAGTAGTAGCGGGTCAGATTCGGAGCGGCGTTCTTGGCGATGTCCACGCCGACTGCCGTGCTGCCGGTGAAGTTGACGGAGGCCACGCGCGGATCCTCGACCAGCCACTTGCCGATCTTGGCACCGCTGCCGGTCACGATCTGAACGACCTCTGCCGGTACGCCGACCTCAACCAGGATTTCATGCAGCTTGATCAGCGTCATCGGGTCCCAGGACGGTGCCTTGACAACCAGCGCGTTGCCCGCAGCCAGTGCCGCAGCCGTCTTGAATGCCCAGATGGCGGGCGGAAAGTTGAAGGGCACAATGCAGGCGATCACGCCCAGAGGCTCGTGGATCGTGAACTGAATGTCCTTGTCGTAACCGGGCTCGGTGCCCAGGGGCATCGTGCGGCCGTAGTAATGCTTGGCCACCTCGCATGCGCCTTCGTAAACGTATGCGACGGAGTCCATTTCCCAGACGGCTTCCTTCATGAAGGGCTTGCCGGCTTCCTTGGCCAGGATTTCGCCCAGCTCCAGACGGCGCTCCATCACGACCTCGGCGAACTTCTTGAGCAGCTTGCTGCGATCGCGCACGGTCATGGCCGCCCATGCCTTCTGTCCTTCATAAGCGGTATCGATTGCCTTTTTGATATCTTCCTTGGTTGCAGCGGGCACGGTATCGATGATCTCTCCGGTCGCCGGATTGACCACGTTCCGGACTGCGCCGTCGCTCGCATCGACAAAAGTCTTTCCAACCAGCATCTTCATGGCATTGTCCTCCTTATTTGAAAGCGTTGTACTTCTTCATTGCATAGCGGAAAATGATGGACTTCTCCTGCGTCACTTCTTCCAGCACGGAGGAGAGGCACTCACGGCTGTTGCCGCTCATCTTCTTGCCGCCGCCGAAGGGCAGCTCCTGAGCGCGGAATCCGCCGGAGCCGTTGACCGCGACCATGCCGGCCTTCAGGGAACCTGCCACCATCATGGCATCCTTCAGGTTTTCGGTGATCACGCCGGAGCTGAGGCCGTAGTCCGTCGCATCGGCGATCTCGATTGCCTCTTCCAGGGTCTTGAAAGTGAAGATCGGGAACACGGGCCCGAAGATTTCCATGTTTTTGCAGACATCCATGTCAATCGTGCAGTTGTCCAGCACGGTGGGCATGTAATATGCGCCCCTGCGCACGCCGCCGTAGACCAGCTTTGCACCCTGGTCGATGGTGTGCTGCACCTGCTTTTCCACTTCGATGGCAGCCTTCTCGCTGATGAGTACGCCGAAATTGGTCTCGATGTCCATCAGATCGCCTTCCTTGACGGTCTTGAGGCGTTCTTCGATCAGGCGACGTACGAACTCGTCCTTGATGGACTCATGCACGATGAAGCGCTTGGCACCCGAGCAGCACTGACCTGCGTTGCGGGTCTTGTCGCCGGCTTCGTTGACGGCCAGTTCCATGTCGCAGTCTGCGCAGATGATCAGCGGATCATTGCCGCCCAGTTCGAACTTATAGGAGGTCAGGTTCTCGGCCGCATGGCGGGCGATTTCCTTGCCGGCTTCGACGCCGCCGGTCAGGTTGACTTGCGCCACGGCGGGGTTGTCACTGATCCAGTTGCCTACGGTCGCGCCGCGGCCGGTGATGCACTGCACGGCCTGGGGCGTCACGCCTGCCTCAACCAGCAGGCCCATCAGCTTGAGCACGGTCAGCGGGTTGGACGTGGCGGGCTTGACCACGATGGCATTGCCGGCCATCAGTGCCGGGCCTGCCTTGAACGCCCACAGGGCTGCGGGGAAGTTGAAGGGCACGATGCAGGCGATCACGCCCAGAGGCTCATGGATCGTCACCTGCAGGTCGTCATCGTAGCCGCCCTCGATGCCCATCGGCATGGTCTTGCCGTACTGATGCTTGACCACCTCGACGGAGCTGTCGAAGGTCATGATGACGGAATCGATCTCGCCGTAGGAATCAAAGACCGGCTTGCCGGTTTCCATCGTCAGCAGCTTTGCCAGCTCATCGCGGTCACGGCGCAGCAGTTCCATATACCTTCTGAGGATTTCGGCGCGTTCACGGATGATCTTGCGGTTCCAGATTTTCTGGCCCTTGACGGCCTCGGAAATGGCAAAGTCCACATCCTGCTTCGTGGCTGCGGGCACGTTGTCCATCACTTCACCGGTGTAGGGGTTCACGACATCGATGGTCGCGCCGTCTGCGGAAGATACCCATTCGCCGTTAATCAGCATTTTCATTTTCGTGTTTCCTCCTTATTCGTCTGCCTCGGGCAGCAGCACAACCTTGGCTGCCTCGCGTGCGGTAAACATCTCAAAGCCATCGCGCCACTTGGAGAGCGGAATCTTGTGCGTGACCACGGGTTCCATGTCGATACGGCCTTCGCGGTAGAGCGCCAGCACGTTTCTCCAGGAGGTGTGATCATAGCCCATGTGGCCGATGAACTGTATGCCGCGATGGCCCATCATGTCTGCCGGATCCTCTTCGTAGGTGACTGCCGTGCGGGTATAGCCCAGCATCACGAAGGTGCCGCCGGGGCGGAGCATCTGCACGGCCTGGGGCAGCACGTTGGCGGAACGGGATGCGCAGTTGAACACCGCTGCAATGCCGTCCTCGCCGCCGATGGCCTTGACCTTCTCGATCAGGTCGGGATCGTCTGCCAGCAGATAATCCGTTGCGCCGAGCTTCTCACAGATGGGATTGCGCTTGGGTGCGCTGCGCTTCGTGGTGATCACGATGATGCGGGCGCAGTTGATGATGCGGGCCATCTGCACGCAGAACAGGCCGATGGGGCCGTTGCCGAAAACCACGACATTGTTGCCCGGCATGACCTTGGCTTCCTGCACCACGGCCTTGTAGCCGTTGCAGATCGGGTCCATCACCGCCGCATGCTCATAGGGCATGTTGTCCGGCAACTTCCAGATGCTGTTGGCATCGCGCCGGAGCACCACACCGGGGATGCGCACGTACTCGGCCATGCCGCCGTTCATGTCGCCGCCGATACCCTTACGCTCGCGGCAGAGCAGATAGTTGCCGCTCTCGCAGGCGGGGCAGTGGCCGCAGACGTAACCGGTGTTGTCCGAAACCACGCGGTCACCCTTCTTCCAGCGGGTCACGTTCTTGCCGACCTTCCACACTTCACCGGCAAACTCATGGCCGATGATCATGGGGTAGCTGTAGTTCTTGTACTTGTCTTCGTCCGGTCCGTAGAGCAGCGGCATGTCCGAACCGCAGATGCCCGCGGCCTTGACCTTGAGCACGATGTCATCGTCTCCGCACTCCGGAACGGGCATATCGATGTACTGAAGGTGATCGGGGCCGTATGCCATCTTGGCCAATGCTTTCATATTACCTGCCTCCTTATTCCTGGTTGGGGTGGATGACCAGCTTGAGGATGTTGCGGTCGGTCTTGTAGCGGTCAATCGCATCGAAATAGTGATCCAGATCGTATTCGGCCGTCAGCAGCACCTTCGTGTTGACCTTGCCGGAAGCGATCGCGTCCATGGCGCGCTGGAACTCGCCGACCTGGCTCAGGCAGGTCAGATAGGTCAGTTCCTTGTCCCAGAACGCATTGAAGGGAAAGCGCAGGGTGGGCTTTTCGCCGCGATAGTAGCCGTACTCGAGGATCTTGCCGCCCATCTTCATGAGCTTGGGCGTGGTGTATACCAGCTCCTCTGCGCCGGTGGCATCAAAGAGGCAGTCCACGCCGAGCGGATAGCGCTTGAAGATCTCGGCCTCGTGCTTGCTGTAATCGTTTCTGTCCATCTGAATGGTGTCGATGCCCAGAGACTTGACAACTTCCAGCTTTTCCCTGGAGGATGCGACCACGGTCACGCTGCGGGCATTGCTGTGTGCCGCCAACTGTGCCAGGATGATGCCCATCGGGCCGGCGCCCAGCACCAGCACGTCGTCATCGTAGCGGATGTTCATCTGATCGATGGCATGCATGCAGCAGGCCACGGGCTCGGTCATGCAGGCTTCGTTGTAGGAGACGTGATCGGGGATCTTCACGACCTTGCTCTCCTGAACCTTCACAAACTCGGCAAAGCCGCCGTCCGCCACATTGCCCAGGTTGCGCTTGTTGGGGCAGTGAATGAAGTCGCCCTTCTTGCAGTAGAAGCACGTGCCGCAGGTGACCACGTTGTCCGCCGTCACGCGCTCGCCGACCTTTACGGTGGTCACATTCGCGCCGACTTCGGTGACAACTCCGGCAAACTCGTGGCCGGGAATCAGCGGATAGGCGGAGCAGCCGCTGCCGTTGGGCTTGTCATGGTCACCCTCGACGCCGTGACAGATGCTCACGCTCATGACCTTGATAATAACGTCGTTGGCGCCGCAAACGGGATCGGGCCACTGACGGATGCTCGCGTTTTCGCGCATGGGCTTTGCATAATACAAAACTTTCATACTATATCCTCTGTTTCGTTTAATTGAAATAACGCTTCATGGTCGCGGCATCGCGGGCAAGGAGTTCTTCCTCTGTCCCCTGCTGCGCCACGGTCGGGTTCGCATAGACGCTCTCGGTCAGTATGCAGCCGCTGTAATCACTCTGCGCGATGGCCTTCGCCGTCCGGTCAAAGCCCGAATTGCCGTCTCCGAGCAGCGAGCCGGAGAGCATGTTGCCGATGCCGTCCTTGAGGTGGATACCGCCGATCAGATGCCTGTTCGCCAGTTCGGTATAGTAGCGCGCCATGCACGTGCCGTCCAGCGCGAAGAGATTCTGGGAATCAAAGAATATCTTCACATCATCACGGTCCACCGCGTCCAGCAGATCGTAGACCTTTTCAAGGCTCAGGTTGACCTCAAGACAGGTCACGGCGCCCTTGTCCGCAGCCATGTCGGCCAGCATGCGAATGCGCTCCACCGCGCGGTGGAAGCTCGTGCCGTCGCAGATGGTGTTTTTGCACAGCACCGGCAACAGGAAATTTTTGCAGCCGAAGATCGGCAGCAATCCGATCGTACGGGTACACAATTCCATGGCAACAGCTTCATCCTGGGCATTCTGCGGAAGGGTGAAGCTGTAATTGTCGACAAACTGCGCAGAGAGCGATACGATCTCAACGCCCGTCTCCCCGGCCGCCTGCCGGTATTCCTGTACCATCGCCTCGTCCGCCAAACCGCGACCCGCCATGGTCTCTGTGCCGACTCCGAGCTGTACACAGTCCAGAGCACACTTTCGGGTGACGTCCATGAGGGCTTTTCCTCTCGCCCTCATGGACCACTCGCATACACCTAATTGAAATTTGCTCACATCAGGCTTCCTTTCCGCGGAATGTCAATGATTACTTCTCGTCGTGCTCACGGATGAAGTCCATATTCAGATCCAGACCCAGGCCCGGCTTGTCTTCGGGAATGTACATATAGCCGTTGATGGGCTTGGGCGCATCGATGTAGACATTCGCCGCGATCTCCTCGAAGATCAGCAGACGCTCAAGGAAGAGCGCGTTGTTGAAAGCGCTGACCAGATGGATGTGCAGATTCTCCATCGCGTGGGGAGCGAACTTGACATTGAAAGCCTGCGTCAGATGACCGATCTTGAGCATCTCGGTGAAGCCGCCCGCGCGGGTGCCTTCGAGCTGGACGATGTCCGCTGCGCCGTTGATGAGCAGATCGCGTGCGCCGTAGCGGGTGTACTCCTGCTCGCCGGTGGCCAGCGGCAGATCGGTGGACTGCTTGTACTTGATCAGACCCGGCAGGTCATCGGCAAATACCGGCTCTTCGAGGAACATGATGTCATATTCCTTGACCTGATTGGCAAACTGTGCGCCGGTCGCGGCATCCCAGCAGCCGTTGGCATCGAGCATCAGGCGCATTTCCGGGCCGACTGCGTCTCTGACCTTGCGTACGCGCAGCAGGTCACGGCGGGTGTTATGGCCGCCTTCCACGCCGACCTTGAACTTGATCATGGAGTAACCCTGCTCCTTGAGCTTGAGCATCTCCGCCACGAGCTCATCGTCATCGTAGGAAGTCCATCCGCCGGAACCGTAAACCGGGATCCTGGTCCGGGTGCCGCCGAACATGCGATACAGGGGCAGGCCGATGATCTTGCCCTTAAGGTCCCACAGAGCGATATCCACTGCGGAAAGTGCGCAGAGCATCAGACCCTTGCGGCCGACGCCACGCAGATAGCCCATGATTTCGTTCCAGAGCACTTCCGTCTCGAAAGGATCGCGGCCGATGATCTTGGGAGCGATGTCGTGCTCGATCATCATCTTGGTCGCTTCGCCGCCAACCTCATGATAGGTGATGCCGAAGCCTTCCATGCCGTCATCCAGAATAACGCGCACGATGCAGTAGCCGACGACTTCGCCCTGACGGGTTGCGTCCGAAAAGCCGCCCTTGACCCTGTAGGATACCAGATGAACCTTGACGTCCTTGATGACATGCTTCTTCATTACCATATCCATTTAGCTTTCCTCCGTATTATTGTGATTGATAACCTCTCCGCCCCGCTGCACAGGCAGCGAGGGCAGAGGCAGGGGTGTGTGTAATCAGCCTTACGCCTTCTGCACGGTCTTGGCCTTGCGGTTGAATGCGTAGGAATCCAGAGCGATTGCGAAGAGCAGCACGGCGCCGCGCACAATGTACTGAAGTGCGGGGTCGAGGTTGAGGATGCTCATGCCGTTGTCCAGAGCCGCCATGATCATGGTGCCGACAACTGCGCCGACCACGGTGCCGCGGCCGCCGGTGATGGCAACGCCGCCGACGACGCAGCCCGTGATGGCCGTGAACTCGTAGCCGTTACCGGTGGAAGTCGTTGCGGAATTCAGACGGCCCAGGCAGATCATAGCCGCAGTTGCAATGATGACGGAGTGCAGCACGTACATCTTCAGCAGTTCCTTGGAGACGTTGATACCGGACAGGGCAGCTGCTTCCTTGTTGCCGCCGATGGCGTAGATGTAGCGTCCGAAGCGCGTGTTGCTGCTGACGTGATTGAAGAAGGTGACCAGAACCAGCAGGATCAGCATTGCCCAGGAATAGCCCTTGTGGGAATAAAGGATGAAGGTTACGATGCCGACCAGCACGCAGATGAACACCATCTTCGGGATCAGCTTGCCCCAGCGGGCCTCGCCCAGGCCCTGGCTGATGGTCTTGCGCTCCTTGGCAACGGTGAGGCAAATGTAGGCAATGACCAGCAGGATGCTGAGGTAGATCGTGGTGTCATTCTTGAAGGCGATGGACGGAATATAGCCGTTGCCCATTTCGGCAATGATGCCGCGTGCAGGACCGTAGATGCGGCCGCCGGAGAGCAACTGGTTGACGCCCAGGAAGACCAGCTGCGTAGCCAGCGTGATGATGAAGGCAGGCAGCTTGCGATAGCCGACCCAGAAGCCGTGCCAGAGACCGGAGATGATCGCGATGCCGTAGACCACAAGCAGGGCAACCACGGTCGGCAGATTCTTGTTGTTGACGATCATGATGGCGGCAATCATGCCCAACATGCCCAGGAAACGGCCTGCGGACAGATCCGAGTTACCGGTGATGATGACCCATGCCATCGTGATGGAGATAACGGAATAGGTAACGCCCTGCATCAGCAGGTTGGAGAGGTTGGCTGCGGTGAGGAAATTGCCGCCGGTCAGGATTGCAAAAATCGCGAGAATGATGACGCCTTCCACCAGCAGGCTGTTCTTATAAAATACGCTGAACAAATCCAGCTTTTCCTTCTTCATTATTCGACACCTCCTGTCGCTGCGAGAGCGATCTGTTCCTGTGTAATGCTTCTGTTGCGGTTGTCAAACTCGGCTGCAATCCTGCCCTCGCGCATGACGTAGATGCGGTCGCTCAGACCCAGCACCTCCGGCATTTCCGAAGAGATCAGTATGACCGCCACGCCCTGTTCGGTGATCTGATTGACCAGCTGATAGATTTCGGTCTTTGCACCGATATCGATGCCGCGGGTGGCCTCATCGAGTATGAGTACCTTGGGCTGCGTCATCAGTGCCTTGGCCAGGCAGACTTTCTGCTGGTTGCCGCCGGAGAGGTTGCCGACGCGCTGCAGTATGGACGGGGTCTTGACGCGCAGCGTCTTGACCATCTCTTTGACCTGCTCGTACTCACGGTCACGGTTGACGAAGAAACCGTGCTGGAGGAATCTGTGCAGGCTGGACAGGGACGAATTGTATGCAATGTCGGAAGAGAGGATCAGGCCGTAGCGCTTGCGGTCTTCCGTGGAGTAGAACAGGCCGTTCTCGATCGATTCGGCGGTGTTCCTGAAGCGCTTGCGCTCCTTGCCCAGATACTCGAATTTGCCGCTGATGGCACCCTCCATTGCACCGAAGATGCTCATGGCCAGCTCCGTGCGTCCTGCGCCGATCATGCCGGCAATGCCGACGACCTCGCCCGCACGAACCTCAAGGTTCACATCCTGAACAACCCACTTGTTGTTGACGCCGTCAAAGAGCGACCAATCCGATACGCGAAGCATCACATCGCCGATCTCGCAGTTGCGGGGTGCAAAACGGGTGGTCAGCTCACGGCCGACCATGCCGGAAATGAGCGTATCCTCCGTGTAGTCTGCCGCAGGCCTGGAATCCACCGTCTGGCCATCGCGCAGAATCGTGATTGTGTCCGCAATGCTCAGCACCTCGTTGAGCTTATGCGAGATGAACACGATACTCATGCCCTTGTCGCGCAGTTCGCGCATCAGCTTGAGCAGGTTGGCCGAGTCATCCTCGGGCAGAGCCGCCGTCGGCTCGTCCAGGATCAGTATCTTGCAGTTCTTCTTGAGCGCCTTGGCGATCTCAACCAGCTGCTGCTGGCCGATGCCCAGGTTGCCCAGGCGGGTGGTCGGGCTGATGTTCAGCTTCAGGTCTGCAAGGAGCTCGCGGGACCTCTGATATTCCAAATCCCAGTTGATGACACCGTTCTGGCAGATTTCATCACCCAGGAATATGTTTTCGCAGACGTTCAACGACTGAATCAGGCCCAGTTCCTGATGGATGATGGCGATGCCGGCGGCCTCGCTCTCCTTGATGCCCTTGAAGAAGACCTTCTTGCCTTCGAGAATCATCTCGCCCTTGTAGTCGGTATGCTCGCCGCTGAGCACTTTCATCAGCGTGGACTTGCCGGCGCCGTTTTCACCGCAGAGTGCGTGGATCTCGCCGGGGCGAACGCCGAAGGTGACGTTGTCCAACGCCTTGACGCCCGGAAATTCCTTGGTGATGTTCTTCATCTCAAGAATATAATTTTCCATTTGTGTGACTCCCCCTTTCCCCGTCAATTCCTTTATTTATTTTATTCAAAGTGGTCATCCCACCATTTTTGCAACTTTGCGCTCACCTTTTCGGGTGTATCGAGTGCGGGATCAATGCTGCCCTTGACTTCGTTGCCGAAGTAGCCCTGGTACTGATTGTCATCGAACATCGCCAGCAGCGGATCCAGATCGATCTCGCCCTCGCCGGGTATTCTGTGCTCCCAGGAACCGGAGGGAAGCAATGCGCCGTCCGTATAGTGAACATTCACGATCCTGCCGAAACCGCAGGTATCGTATACGTCCTGAACCGTTTCATGGGTCTGGGACAGGCACATCAGGTCAATGGTCACTGCCATGTTGCTCCTGCCGCAGTCCCGAATCAGCTGCATGACCTTTTTGTGATCGGTGATCACCGTCAGATCACGGGTCGTAGATTCAAAGGTAATGGTCACGCCCTCGGCGGCTGCGATATCGGCCAGTCTGGTCATGGAGTCTACCGACAGTTTCCATGCCAGGTCCTCATCGCCGTTGAGATCGGCGTAGCCCGGGAATACCAGCACGTAAGGCGTTTCCAGAACGCCTGCCGTGCGAATCGCGTTCTCATAATAGCGGAAGGTTCTCATCCGTGTTGCCGGATTCAGAGAAGCAAGATTGACAGGATAGGCGCAGTTTTCAGGATTGATTTCGACCACGCTCAGGCCGTGATTGTCCAGCTTCTTCTTCAGCGCCTTCATATCTCTGTACGTGACATCTTCCATGCAGAAGTGAGGATTCGCACCGTAGAACTCGATCGGGCCTGCGCCCATGCGCTCGAGGGAATCCAGCGTATAGTCCAGAGAATACCTGGCGAAGGGAAAATTGGAATGGATGAACTGTTCTTTCTTCAAATTCTGAAACATGTCTTCATACCCCCGTCGCTTTGTTTTGCCTCTCTTAGGAAATCCTCCGGGCAACCGCCCGGAGGATCGAATGTTTTCCGATTGTTCGGAGTGTTTTGATTATTCAGCCTCTTCAGTCGCTTCGGCCTCGCCGTAAACTTCTTCGTAGGTGTAGACACCGGCTTCGATGACAGCGTCCACGTTGTCCTTGGTGATGACGATGCCGTCATACTTCAGGAAGGGGATGGTCGCGCCGTCGCAGTTTTCTTCGCTGTTCTCGTAGTCTGCAGCGGTAGTCACGCCCATGTAGTAGTCCAGCACGGCGTTGATGAAGAGGGTCGGATACTCGTTGCCGCTCTTGAGAACGGTGGAGTACTGGGTGCCTGCCACGATGCGCTGCACGGCAACGAGGTCGCAGTCCTGACCGCAAACCAGAACCTTGCCCGCAAGGTCCGCGTTCTCCAGAGCCTGGATGGCGCCGCCGGCCAGACCATCGTTCATGCACAGGATGGCAACGATTTCATCGCCGTACTGAGCCAGCCAGTTTTCGCTGTTGGACAGTGCAATCTGGGGATCCCAGTTGGTTGCCCACTGCTCGCCGATAACCTCAACGTTGGGGCTGCCGGCCATGCCGTCATGCATGCCGTCATGGAACTTGTAGACGCCGGATCCGCCTGCGGGATCGCCGTACATGTAAGCAACCTTGCCTTCGAGGCCCATGTCGCCGATCGCCTGGGTGATCTGCATGCCGATGGAATACTCGTCGTTGCCGCCGGCGAAGTCTGCGTAGGTTTCGCCCTGAGTGGACTCATAGTAGGCCACCAGCACGCCTGCTTCGGAAGCGGAGCGGAAAGCGTTGGCCAGTGCTTCCTTCTCGTTGGTCTGAGCAATCAGAATATCGATGCCCTGAGCAACCATGTTCTCAACCTGGGAAACCTGCTTCATGGCGTCGTTTTCGGATACCTGATAGATGAACTCGATGCCCTGCTCTTCGCAGATGTCCTTCATGACGTTCAGCTCACGAACCCAGCGCTCTTCCTGGAAGGTCTTCCAGGAGACACCAACCACGAGCTGATCCTTGCTGTCCTTGCGCTTTTCCCACGCAAAGGCATTCGTGAACATGCCGACGACCAGCGTCAAAGCCAGTACCAGTACCAGTACCTTAGAGACTTTCTTCATTTGGGGTTTCCTCCTTTTTGCTTTCAAGCTTTGCTTGATGATACTATTGTAGCAGGCGGAAACCGTTTTCACCATGTACCAATCTTACGGAAATTTGTATTCTGACTACTTTCAATCGTCCGTTTCGGGCATTTTTCACACAAAAAGGACGATGCAAATCGTTTTCAAATCTCGGGCAAGGTATTTATTTTTTTGTTTTGTTGATTATTTTGACATTTACGGGGCAGTGATCGGTTGTCAAAGGAATGGTGAACGGGGATAAGTCAGTCAAGTTCACCGCTTTATGCCGTATTCAAACAAAAACGCACCGAAGCAGTTCGCCGTTGGCGGTGACTCCGGTGCATTATTCAAATTCTTCACGGTTCTCCGGGGTATTATGAATTACCGGCACTCCCTCTTCTTGCATTTATGAGGGAGGCAATGGCCGGGTTCCGGATTTCTGCTCCCTTACATATGGCTCTTGCGGTATTCGCCCACGGACATGCCCGTGTATTTCTTGAAACAGGAGCTGAAATAGTGCGGGTCGGAGATGCCGACGCGTTCGCCGATTTCGTAGACCTTCTGCTCGCTGCCCAACACCAGGCGTATCGCCTCCTCCATGCGGATCTCAAAGAGCGACGCGCTGAAGTTCTTGCCCATTTTTTCCTTGAAGATGCGGCTTAAATAGCTGGGATTGACGTAGAGCTTCTCCGCAATGCCGGTGAGCGATATCGTTTCGTCTGAATAGTGTTCCTGCAGATATTCCCGGACCTGATACACCAGATCCTTTTCCTTGCCGCTGAGGCGATCGGAGATCACCCTGCAGACGCGCAGCAGCGTATCGTTCACGTGCGTCTTTATCTGTTCCAGTGTTTCCATGGCAAAGATGCAGCTCATCTCCTCCTGAACCATAAAACCGCTCTCGTCCTGCTCCAGACGAAGCTCTGCCAGGCAGCGCATGATCTCCGCGAAAACCTGAAGGCAGGCCACCAGCGTCTGCTCGCGGCTCCCGTCCGGACCCCGATAAATATCCGCCAGGGCGCAGTTCAGTTCCACGGCCCGCTTGCCGTTGCCCACGCGCAGCGCGTTGCCGATCTCATGAAGGATTTCCGCCTTCTCGGGCAGACCCGACGGAATATCGTAAAAAGGATAGATTTCGCGGAAGAACAGCGGCGCGTCCGTGCCGGCCACGAAGCGGTACTTCAGGGCATCCTTCGCTTCGCGGTAGGATTCGGAGATCATCTTCAGATCTTCGTAACAGTTGCCCACGCCGATGCCGACGTTGCCCTCGACGTTGGCAATCAGGTATTTCCGCAGCTTCTCCGCGTCGCGATAGAAGAGTTCATCGTCCGCATTGTTGATCACGACGATGCCCTCCGTGCCGCTGTCAAACACGTAGACACCCATCCGGTCGGCAAAGAAATCCCCCACCAGCTGCTTGGTCTGAATGCGGGCCAGCAGCTGTGCCTCGTCCGTAGGCTGCATATCATGCACATCGATGCCCACAATGGCCACCTGGAAAGGCTGCGCCTCAAAGACGACACCGAAGTATTCCAGAGTGTCCATCAGCTCCTTGGAATTGCGGCCGCGCACCAGTGCGCCCAGCTGACGGTCGCGAATATAGCCGGAATGCCGCTCCAGTTCTTCGCGGAGGCGAAGCATCTGCTCGGAGGTTTTCTGCTCCGCCAGTATGGCATCCCGCGCCTTGATGGCCGTCTTGCGCAGTTCCTCCGCATCGATCGGCTTGAGCAGATAGTCAAACACGCCGATGCGCAGCCCTTCGCTGGCATATTCGAATTCGCCGTGGCCGGAGACGATGACAATTTTGATATTCGGATATTTTTCTGCAATCTGTCGGCTGCAGGTCAGGCCGTCCATCCCCGGCATGCGCACATCCATGAATACGAGCTCCGGGCGGTGCGTCTCGATCATTTCCAGCCCCATTCGGGCGGAGCTCGCCTCTCCGATGATGTTCAGGCCGATTCCTTTCCAGTCAATGCAGCGCATGAGCATCTGCCGAACCAGCTTTTCATCGTCTACAATCAGTACCTTGAGCATAGCCTGCCACTCCTTCATTCTTCTTTCGGCGCATGTTGCTTGGGCACACGGATCTCAATGATCGTTCCCTTGCCGTATTCGCTGCGAATGCTGATCACGTCCGGATTGTCCGCGCCGTAATACAGGCGCAGGCGCTGCATGGTGCCGAAGAGGCCGAAGCGCTTGACGCGGTTTTCGTCCGAGCTGGTCAGCACTTCGCGCAGGCGCTCCGGCGGCATGCCCGCACCGTCATCCTCCACGGCCAGGAGCACGCGGTCACCCTCGTCCTTGGCGCGGATCGTGATTGTTCCCGTCAGCTCGTGATCGCGGAAGCCGTGGTAGATCGCATTCTCCACCAGCGGTTGCAGCGTAAGCTTGATGACGGAATACTCCTTCACGCTCTCATCGATGTCGTATACCGGTTGGAAGACATCGTCGTAGCGGTAGTTCTGAATGATCAGGTAGTTCGCGACGATTTCCAGTTCCTCGCCGATGGTAATGATGTCCTTGCCCTTGTGCAGGCTGTTGCGGTAGTACTTGCCGAGTGCCTGCACCATCTTGTAGATATCGTCCACATCGCCCATCAGCGCAAGTGCGCAGACGGAGTCGAGCGTATTGTACAGAAAATGCGGCTTGATCTGTGCCTGCAGAAGATCCAGTTCATACTTGCGGCGCAGACGCTGATTTTCAATGCGATGGTTGATCAGCTCCTCCATGTCCGATATCATCTGGTTGTAGCCGGTCTGCAGGTCGTTGATTTCACGGTTGGCCTCGCAGATCTGCACGGGTTCCAGTTCCTGCGTTTGAACCTTCTTCATGGAAGCAAGTATGTTCTGCAGGGGAGAGCGTATCTTGCAGGTGATGATATAGGAACCGACGGCGCTGAGCGCAATGCCGAAGAGGAGCACCAGGGCTGTGTAGAGCACATAGCGGTTCAAGCCCAGCAGCAGACCCGTTCTGGGCAGTGCCACGACGATGTGATACATGCCGTCTGCCGAGGCCAGCATTCCCAGCTTGTACGTCCGGCCGTCGTATTGGGTGGTGTGATAGCCGGACTCCTCGGCGGAAAGCATATTCTCCGTCGCGTAATCCGTCATCCAGCCCGGATCGGTCGCGGTAATGGTATTGCCCTCCTCGTCCAGAATCGCGACCTCCAGATCTTCCATCTCGGCAACGGTCTGATAGCATTCGCGGAAATTCTGAATCGGAATATTGACAATCAGCACGCCGACCGGCTCGAGCGTCTGCAGGCTCCTGACCACGCGTGCATAGGAAATAACCGAATTGTTCTCGCCGGCATCCGACCGTCGCAGCAGCATCGGCCGCCCGCTGTTCACCTTCTCCGTCATATCAAAGACGGACGAAAAACTGTCCGCACTCAGGAGGCGCTGGCGGACGGCATCCACTTCCCTGACGGTGCCCGCGACATACGCATCGCCGTTCAGGTTGAACAGATATATGGAGGATATGTCGTCACTGCAGCTGACCAGGCGGGTGACCGTCTCCTGCAACTGCGTCTGCGCGGTCGTGGTGATTCGGGTATCCAGAGTGAGGCAGCTCTGTACATCCGCGTTGTAGGCAATGTTCTTGGAGTTGCTGTTCACGTTGGAGAGCAGTGCGTCCAGATTAACGGATATCAGCTCCAGACGGTTGCTCAGCGTCATATCCTCGGACTGGTTCATAAGGTTGTTCGCCAGCACGGAATACAGCGCCACGCAGAGCAGAAAGACCAGCAGGAATACAGCCACAAAGAATACGCGCAGCTGTTTGCCCAGACTGTATGTCGTAAATCGTTTCATTCCCGTATCACTCCCACCTGCAGGGCAAAGCCGGCACCGTCGCACCTGCGCGTAAACAGCCTGCCGCAGAGCTTGAGCCATGCACTCGCTTCCTCCGGCAGCATGAGCGTATCCCAGGCCGCGCCGCCCACGGCATCGTCGGGATAAAATGCCATGATTTTCTCCTCCAGTGCGTCGGGCCGGCTCAGATATTCATCCTCACTGAGATTAAAGGTCGAATAGGCCGGCAGATAGCAGCACACGCGGTAGGCCAGATATGCGGCCACCTGTGTCGCAAGTTCCGGATATTCGGTATCCGCGGACACGATCCAGCCGTTGACTGCGCCGCCGTGATAGTCTTCCGGGTAGGCGGCATCCGGCAGCAGCGGCATCTTCACGGCCGTGACCTTATCGCCCATTCTGTTCTCGGCAGTCTGCGTGAACCAGTCGCCGATGTATATCATCGCCGCTTCTCCGTTCATGAACATCTCTTCCGCATCGCTGGATTCCATAAGGTTCACGTCGTCACAGAAGGCTTTTGCATTGAGAAGGTCCAGAACATACTGCGCCGCATTCTTCAGTGTGTCATTGTTGAGGCTGACCTCGCCGTCCAGCATCTGCCGGTACATCTCCGCCCCGCCCAGCTGAAGCGTGAAATTGTTGATCCACTGCTGGCCCATCCAGTAGTTGACCATACCGCACGCAATGGGCTGAATGCCCGCCGCACGCAGCGTGGCGCAGGCCTCCAGCAGTTCATCATAGGTTTCGGGAATTTTCGCCCCGGCCCGGGCAAACAGCTCGGTGTTGCAGTACAGCACGCCCGTCCAGCGCGTATAGCAGATCCCGTAGAGCTTGCCGTCATAGGTGAAATTCTTCTGATATTCGTCTATCAGGCGATCCTTGTAGAAGTCATCCAGATAGTCATCCAGCGCCAGCACGTGGCCGGTCTCGAAAAAAGGCTTGGAAAAGCCGCCGCCGTAGGAAAACATGATGTCGGGCAGCTCGTCGCAGGCCATCTGCACGCGCAGCTTGACCTTGTAGGTCTCATTGTCGTAGACCTCCTCCACAAGCTCCACATTGGGAAATACTTCCGGCAGTTCCTCCTCGATGATCTTGCGCAGGTAGGTGGAGGCATAGTCCGTTTCGGTTTCTCCGTAATAATGCATGATGCGCAGGCGCACCTTGCCCTCCTCGGCGCTCGCGCCAAAGCAGCTGCAAGCGATAATCGCGCACAGCAATACGGAAATTCGTCTGTAGAGTTTATTCATCTGACAATGCCTCCGGAACCGAAAATTCGAATAATCGGTTGTTAAGGATACACTGATTAAATGAGGTGGTAAGCTGAGCAGTGAATTTCGTAACA